>SVSK01000033.1 GCA_015064345.1 Oscillospiraceae bacterium
TATGTCACTATATCTCCGGAATTTGGCTTTGGGGCGAATATGCACCTGAAGGACAGCCGGTTTGGCTCTACAGCCTTACTTATAACGGCACATACATGGCTGTAAACATCATCATGGCGGCTGTAGTCATCGTACTTTTGTACAGATCTGCCGCAAAACAGATCATGCCCGAAATGGAATAACAAACTGATCATGGGAGACGGAGTCGCGAATCTGCCTCCCATGATTTTTTCATTTAATGCGAGAAAATTTCACAAAGAGTTTTGACATACCGCGCGAGATGTGCTATAATATATTATTAAGTTATAAAATCGGGGTAATAGTATGATAATTCTTGGGATAGACCCGGGGATAGCCATAGTAGGCTGGGGTGTAATAGATTACGGCGGTATCGGCACAAAATCAAAGGTGCTGAATTACGGCGCAATTACTACCGCATCCACTATGAAAACGGAGGACAGAATTTTCGAGGTACACCGTGAGCTTACGGCGATAATCAAGACCTACAAGCCTGAGGCCGCGGCGATTGAAGAGCTGTTCTTCAACACAAACCAAAAGACAGGTATCATTGTGGCAGAGGCGAGAGGATGTATTCTCCTTGCTTGCCGACAGAACAATGTTCCCATATACGAATACACACCACTGCAGATAAAACAGGCAGTTGTGGGATATGGCAGAGCGGACAAGAAGCAGGTTATTGACATGGTGACCATGTTCCTGCATTTGCCGAAGCCTCCGAAGCCTGACGACACAGCGGATGCTCTTGCGGCGGCAATATGTCACGCACATACGGGCACGTCGCGCTTGGCGGAATACTACAACAAGCCTACCTCAATGGCGGGCAAGCTGAAATAAATTGAAATTACGAAACACGGAGACAATATGTTTATAGCAGACGGATGGAAGGATTATGAGCTTATCGACTGTGATGGCGGTGAGCGACTCGAAAGATGGGGAAACTATATTCTGGTTCGCCCCGACCCGCAGGTTATCTGGAAGGGTGAAAGACGCGACCCCAGATGGAACAAGGCGGCAGGCGTTTACAGACGCGTTGGCGGTGGCGGATCATGGGTGGTCAACCGTATGCCGGAGGCGTGGTGCATCAATTATGGAGATCTTACATTCAGACTTCGCCCCATGGGATTCAAGCACACCGGACTTTTCCCGGAGCAGGCAACAAACTGGGATTGGTCGTCCGGCCTCATTAAGGATGCTGTGAAGAACGGAAAACAGCCAAAGGTTCTAAATCTTTTTGCATACACAGGCGGAGCGACTGTTGCGTGTGCTAAAGCAGGTGCGGCTCTGGTTCATGTGGACGCTTCCAAGGGAATGACCCAGGCGGCAAAGGAAAACATGCAGCTTTCTGGACTTGGAGAAGCGCCCTGCAGATACATCGTTGACGACTGCAGAAAATTCGTTGAACGGGAAATTCGCCGCGGAAACAGATATGACGGCATTATCATGGACCCGCCCTCATACGGAAGAGGTCCCTGCGGGGAAGTGTGGAAACTTGAAGAATGCGCCGCCGACCTTATCGAGCTTGTGGTAAAGGTGCTTTCCGACGAGCCGCTGTTCTTCCTGATAAACTCTTACACAACAGGCCTTTCTCCCTCTGTAATGCAGTACATTCTCATGCGTGCATTTCCCGAAAGACTCAGAAGCCGCGCGAAGGTAGACGTGGGTGAGACTTGTATTCCTGTAACAAACAGCGGACTGCTGCTCCCAAGCGGCGCATCCGTAAGGGTATCATTCGAGTAACAATACAAAACAAAGGATTCAGATATGAACTCCATAATTAAAGCAGAAAACTTAACCTTTTCATACCCGGGAGACGAGGATTCAAAGCCTGTTCCCGCGCTGAAAGGTGTTTCATTTGAAATAGAAGAAGGCTCGTTCACTGCCATTCTCGGTCATAACGGTAGCGGTAAGTCTACTCTTGCCAAGCTTTTGTGTATGATCAATACGCCTGATTCAGGTAAGCTTTGGATCATGGGCAAGGATATGACCGCACAAGACGTAACGGACGAAGATATCATGAACGCACGTCGTGATGTTGGCATGGTATTCCAGAACCCTGACAACCAGATCGTTGCCACCATCGTTGAAGAAGATGTGGCTTTCGGCTGCGAGAATCTCGGTCTGCCCCCTCATGAAATACGTAAAAGAGTTGACAAAGCGCTCGCTGACGTTGGCATGACCAAATATGCCCGTCATCCTGCAACAGACCTTTCCGGCGGACAAAAGCAGAGAGTTGCCATTGCAGGTGTTATCGCAATGAAGCGCCGCTGTATTATTTTCGACGAATCCACCGCAATGCTTGATCCTATGGGCAGACGCGAGGTCATGAAGATCATTCAGAAGCTGAACAAGGAAGAGCATATTACAGTCATCCTCATCACTCACCACATGAACGAGGCCGCAAAGGCTGACCGCGTTATCGTGATGAACGAGGGGAAGATAATCCGCGACGGTACACCGAAATACGTTTTTTGCGATCCCGAAGCAATGTGGGAATCCGACCTGGACGTGCCTCAGACAACAGAGCTTCTTTTCAAGCTTAAAAATGCGGGTCTTGACTTGCCACTTGATGAGTTTGACGTTCACAAATGTGCCGCTGTTATTGCCGCAGAGGTGAGACGTAAAATGGAGGCGCAGAAGTAATATGGCATCAGTAGAACTTAGAAATATATCGTTTACCTACGGTAAAAACACGGAAACGTCACACAAGGCCCTTGACAATGTGTCTCTAAAGATAAACGGCGGCATCACCGGTCTTATCGGACATACGGGAAGCGGAAAATCCACTCTCGTGCAGATGATAAACGGACTGCTGAAGCCGGATGAAGGACAGGTGCTTCTCGACGGCCGTGATATATGGGCAGACCCGAAGAAAATTCGCGAGGTGCGCTTTAAGGTCGGCCTTGTAATGCAGTACCCCGAGTACCAGCTTTTCGCAGATACTGTAGGCGAGGACATTGCATTTGGCCCGAAAAACATGGGAATTACAGGCGATGAGCTTGAAAAGAGAGTCCGTGAATCTGCCCGCTTTGCAGGACTTGACGAAGAACTTCTCGACAAGTCTCCCTTTGAGCTATCCGGCGGTCAGAAGAGAAGAGTGGCACTTGCAGGCGTGCTTGCAATGAGTCCCGAGGTGCTTATTCTTGACGAGCCTGCAGCAGGACTTGACCCGGCAGGTCGCCGTGATATTCTCGGTGGCATCAAGAAATATTCACGCGAAAGCGGAACTACAGTTATTATCGTCAGCCACAGCATGGAGGACATGGCGATGTACTGCGATGATATCGTAGTAATGGCGAATTCGAAAATTTTCATGTATAAGTCGTGCGCTGAGGTGTTTTCCGAGCACCGTGAGCTTGTGGCGGTTGGACTTGACGTGCCTGCCATCACAAGAGTTGCCTCTGCCCTTGCTGAGCTTGGTATTGACATCGGAGCGGATGTATATACGGTTGACTACGCCACAGAGAAGATTCTTGAATTTATGAAAAACGGCACAATAAATGTCGGAGAAGAAAAACAGGTATAATTCCGCAGAAAGGCGGAGGTTTTATGAAATCAGATATCGTATTCGGTCAGTACGTGGAGGGAAAATCTCTCATCCACAAGCTTGACGCACGAATAAAGATAATAATCGCAATTTTATATATCGTGGCGATATTCCTCGCAAAGAGCGTGACGGCGTTTGTGCTCCTGACTGTTCTTGCAGGGGTATTTATCGGCATGACCAAAATATCCCCGAGGCTTATCCTAAAGTCAATGAAGCCGCTCTTGTTCATCATCATCTTTACGGCGGTGATCAACATTTTCTGGATAGGCGGTGAGACGTTACTTCTCGAGTTCTGGATAATCAAAATATATCTCGAGGGCATAATAAACGCGATTCTTATAGTGCTTCGCATTATGCTGCTTATTATCGCCACATCGGTGTTTATGACCTACACCACGACTCCTCTTGCGCTTACAGATGCACTGGAGCACCTGCTCTCGCCTTTGAAGAAGCTTCGCGTGCCGGTTCATGAGTTTGCAATGATGATGACTATTGCGCTCAGATTCATTCCCACACTCATTGACGAAACACACAAAATAATCAACGCACAAACAGCACGCGGCGCGGATTTTTCGTCCGGCAGTATCGTTAAACGCGCAAAAGCACTCATTCCGATCCTCATCCCGCTATTCATTTCCGCATTCAGACGTGCGGACGAGCTTGCAACCGCTATGGAATGCCGTTGCTATACGGGCGGAGAGGGAAGAACACGAATGAACGTACCCAAAACTCACACACGCGACTGGGTGTTCCTCACCTACATGATCATTCTTATGGCGGTTGTGGTGCTTTTGAACATATATTTCCCCATCTATATGCTGGCGGTGTAATTCAATGAAGCTTTTACTGAAAATAATGTATGACGGGCACGGATATTCGGGATACCAGTCCCAGCCGACGCTTCCGTCAGTTCAGACTGCACTCACAAAAGCGGTGTCCGACTCTTTCGGGTATCGCTGTACCGTAACGGGATGCAGCCGTACTGATGCGGGTGTTCATGCTCTCGGATTTTGCGCCGCAGTTGAGCCGTACGGTGAGCATGAGGCGGATTGGCTTCAGATCCCCGTCGGAAAGGTGCATCGCGCGCTGTCAAGATTCTTGCCCGAGGATATTTCGGTATGTGCCGAAGCTACGGTAGATGATGACTTTCACCCCAGATACAGCGTGAAGTCAAAGAAATACGTGTACAGAATGTATGATTCTGTATATGACGACCCGTTTCTGAGACACCGTGCGTGGCACCTGAAGCGACCGATCACGGATGAGGGAATACGCAGAATGAACGAGGGCGCGGCATACCTTGTGGGAAAGCATGACTTTACCTCGTTTATGGCAGCAGGGTCAAAGATAGTGGATGCCACACGCACGGTTTACTCCCTTGATGTGATGCGGCGGGAGAACATGATAGAGCTGTCAGTATCGGCAGACGGTTTCCTCTATAACATGGTGCGCATCATTACAGGCACTCTTGCCGACTGTGCATATGACACGTTTGAACCCTGTGACATCGGTAAGATACTTGACGCAAAAGACAGAACCAAGGCGGGAAAAACAGCTCCCCCCGACGGACTTTACCTCTCTGAGGTAGAGTATGACCGTCATATCGATTGGAAAATAGACTAAAACAACAACCCGGAGGTAGAAATGCCGGAAAAGAGCAGAAGCATGCAGGTTTCCGTTGCACAGCGCATCGAACCGCAGATAAACAAATATTATCTAAAGGTCTCAAGACGGTACCTTGTCGTGGGTGTTGTCTTTATGCTTGTACTGCTTCTGTACATCGGAGCAGTTACGGTATTCCTCGGGGATTACGTGACATATGATAATCTCAAATACCTGGCAAGAGATTTCAGCGCAATGACCCTATCTTCAAACACGGATTTTTCAAAGATGGTGTACAACGGAAGCAATAACATGACGCTGACCTATTTCAGAGGCGGACTTGCAATGTGTGACAGCGATTCATATGTGTATTACGACACCGGAGGGAATTTGCTGGTTGAGGACAGAATAAATTACACCTCGCCTGTGCTTGCCGAAAGTGACAAGTATCTCATGGTATATGATGTTGGAGGCAGAAATTACGCTATCTATAATCAGCTTACGGAAATTATTTCCCGCGAGACATCGGGAGACATTGTGGCGGGTGATGTGGCTGACGACGGATCCTTTGTTGTGGCATCCCGTTCCCGTGAAACGAGATACGTTGTTGATCTGTACAACTCGGCGTTTACAAAGGTCATGAGCATATATAAAGAGAACTATGTTCTTGACACAGCGTTGTCTCCTGACGGAAAGCTTGTAGTAATTTGCTCCGCTGTTCCTTCTGATACAGACTTTAACTGCGAGGTTGAGATATGCAGAAGAGGTCAGTCTGACCCTGTTTCTATCACAAACTATGAGCAGACCATGCCGCTGGATATTTACACGATTGAAAACGGATTTGTCCTTCTTTGCGACAACGGACTGTACTTTTTCGATTACAGCGGAAATATTATAAGTGGCACAAGCTTTTCGGGAATGAGCCTGAAATACGCGGATATAAGTGATTCCACAGCCGCTGTTGTTTGCAGTTCCAATGCTCTCGGCACAAAAAACCGAATCATGGCATTTGATTCTGCAAGCGGAGAAGTGATTTACGATGAGACGGTAAACTATAGAGTGACGGGTGTGTATGCGTCAGTTAATCGCAAGAAAGAACTTTTGTACTTTGCAACTCCCGATTCGGTTATAAGAATCAATTCTGACGGTGGTTTTGATACGCACATACCGGAGAGCAAGATCGTTGATGTTATACCTACAACACGCGGCGCTCTTGTTTGTGGGGAGAGTTCAGCATACCCAATATTTGACGAGTAATGGCTAAACATATAAATTGTTCGGAGGTTGAATACTGTGAGTCTCGCACTTGATGCTATAATCTTATTTACGGCTATATTTATTATTTGGGCAGGAGCAAGACGGGGATTTGTTCGCTCGTTTATGAGTGTGTTTTCTACATTTGCATCCCTTATTGCGGCGTATGCTTATACACCTATGCTTGCGGAGCATGTAAATGAAAAGTTGATACTGTCCCCTATAGCAGGAGATATTAACGAAACTCTTATCTCTCTGTCAAGAAATCCCGCAACAGACTCTTTTGACCTTGGTGAGCTTGCACTTAAGGTGCCCCAGCCACTTGTTAATATTCTTGACAGATACAATGTTGATCTTAACAGTTTTCTCGATAAGATCAGCGGACTCATGGGAGTAAGCGAAGATACGGTATATACTTATGCTGAAGAGATAGCCGCACCTACTGCAAACGTTATTTCCGCAGTTATAGCATTTGTGTCTCTGTTTTTTGCCGCAAATCTCGCGCTGAAGCTGCTCACAGGCATAATTGACCTTATCTTCCGCCTTCCTGTGCTCAAGGCAGCAAATACAGCACTTGGCGTTGCTTTCGGCATAGCAGAAGCGGCACTGGTTGTGTGCGCTCTCGCGGTTGCTCTTACTACGCTTGTTGAGACAATGGGCTCGATAGATCCTGAGCTTTTTGGTGCAGACGCGGTAGAGAAGACTCTTATCGCCCGCCATATTGATGATATCGGCATTTTTGAGAGGATCAGAGACATCCTCCACTAAGCCGACTACGCAAAATTTCTGAAAACTTAAAGGTAAACTTATTATGATGATGTGTTCAAGATGTCACAAGAGAGTGGCAGTTGTATTTATCCGCAATATGAAGGATGGGGAAGAGAAGAGCGAAGGCCTTTGCGTGAAGTGCGCCAAGGAGCTCGGCATCAAGCCCATTGACGACATTATTGCGCAGACCGGTCTTGACGACGAGACTATTGAGCGTCTTAACAACGAGATGCAGTCTCTTATTGAGAGCGGTGACCTTAATATGGGAGATGAAAACGGAACGGCTCCGCTTATTAACTTCTCAAAGCTGATGGGTGAATCCGCGTCTCCGTCCAAGGAAAAGAAATCAAAAAAAGGAAAGACAGGCAAAGAAAAAGAAGAGCCTGAATATAAATTCCTAAGTAACTATACAACCAATCTGACACAGCGCGCGAGAGAGGGAAAGCTTGACAGAATAGTCGGTCGTGACCGAGAGCTTGAGCGTGTTGTTCAGATCCTTTGCCGACGCCAGAAGAACAATCCCTGCCTTATCGGTGAGCCGGGTGTCGGTAAAACTGCTATCGCAGAGGCACTTGCACAGAAGATCGCGGCGAACGACGTTCCGTACAGACTGAAAGACCACGACGTGTGCCTGCTTGACCTTACCGCTCTTGTTGCGGGTACGCAGTTCAGAGGACAGTTTGAATCCCGCGTGCTCGGACTTCTCAACGACGTCAAGTCCAAGGGCAACGTAATACTCGTTATTGACGAAGTACACAATATCGTGGGTGTTGGCGACGCAGAGGGAAGCATGAACGCGGCAAATATCTTAAAGCCCGCACTTTCCCGCGGCGAGATACAGATAATCGGTGCTACAACCCTTACCGAATATCGCAAATATATCGAAAAAGACACAGCGCTTGAGAGAAGATTCCAGCCTGTTATGGTAAACGAGCCTTCTGTCAGCGAGACTGTTGACATTCTTCTCGGAATAAAGAAATATTATGAGGATTATCACGGGGTTAAGATCTGCGAAAGCATACTTGAATCCGCGGCAACCCTTTCCGAGAGATATATTACCGACCGCTACCTTCCCGACAAGGCAATCGACCTCATCGACGAGGCGGCATCACACATTTCCGTTCACACTCCCGAGATAAACGAGCGCCATGAGCTTGCTGACCGCAGAGTTGCTGTGGATAAAGAGAGAAGCGATCTTGAAGCGGTAATCAACGGCGACACATCCAAGGATGACATGGCGGTTATTGAGGAGCGCTACCGCAAGCTTGCAGATCTCAAGGCTGAAGAGATGCGTATTGAGAAGAGACTCGAGGAGCTCGACTCCATTTGCGGTAACGTAATGATGCGCGAGTCTGATCTTGCAGACGTTATCGAGATCTGGACAGGTATTCCCGCGTCCACTATTGCCGCAAGTGAATACGAAAAGCTTGAAAATCTTGACAAGAGACTTCGTAGCCGTATTATCGGCCAGGACGAGGCTGTAAATGCCGTTGCCCGTGCAGTAAGACGTGCGAGAACAGGCGTGTCCTATAAGAGAAAACCCGTTTCATTCATCTTCGCAGGTCCTACCGGTGTGGGTAAAACAGAGCTTGTTAAGGTGCTTGCAAGCGATCTGTTCTCATCCCCCGAAACGCTTATCCGACTTGACATGAGTGAGTTTATGGATAAGTTCTCCGTTTCCCGTATCATTGGCTCTCCTCCAGGATACGTGGGCTATGACGACGCAGGCCAGCTTACCGAAAAGATCCGCCGCAGACCCTATTCCGTAGTGCTCTTTGACGAGATCGAGAAAGCTCATCCCGATGTAATGAATATCCTGCTCCAGATACTTGACGACGGCATCATCACCGACGCACACGGCAAGCAGGTGGATTTCTGCAATACGATCATCGTAATGACAACAAACGCAGGCAGCACATACGCCCAGAACAAGCCGGGATTTGCCACATCCGCAAAGGCAATGACCGAGGACAAGACAAAGCGCGCCCTTGAAGACTTTTTGCGCCCTGAATTTATCAACAGAGTGGACGAGATAATCACATTCAATTCTCTCACAGAGGAGAACTTTGTGGGTATCGCATCTCTCATGCTCTCCGATCTTTGCGGCGTACTGTCAAAGAAGGGTATCAACGCTTCCTTTACCGAGGCGGCATCCGCACATGTGGCAAGGGCATCTTACTCAGCAAAGTATGGTGCGAGAAACATGAGAAGATATATCCAGATAGAGATCGAGGACAAGATCGCAGAGAAGCTTATTTCCTGCCGCGGTGTGCTTGAAACTGTAGTAATTGACGCAGAAAACAGTGAGATAATTCTTAAGTAATCACTATGCCGTTTTGGCGAAAGACATTATTTTGAAACAGAAGTGACTTAGATGAAATATAGTAATTCATGGCATCTTCTGCAAAACGAGGACGTTCTTCGCGAGTTGTCCACTGATATGTACAAGGGACTCTCGAATGACGAGGCCAAGCGCAGGAGACGCAGATACGGCGAAAACTCAATATGGCACGTAAAACATACGTCTGCGAAGGATGTAGCTGTTGCCACGCTTTTCGATCTTGCGACATTGCTTCTGGTGATAAGCGCAGTATCAGCCGCATTTCTTGATAAAAGCTACGAAGCGGGAGCCATAGTGTTCGTGCTTGTTGTTGCTGCGCTTCTTCGTACCGTGGCGTACATCCGTGCTGACAGGATACTTGAAGCCGTGGCAAAGGAAAAGATCCCTGTGTCCTCAGTTATCAGAGACGGCAAAATAAAGATTCTGAGTGCGGGCGAGATCGTTGTGGGAGACGTTATCTTCCTTGAAGAGGGTGATACTGTCCCTTGCGATGGACGCGTTGTATCGGGAGAGGATTCCATCGTTTCCGAAAAAGGGATCACTGAGAACAAATCCCCGGTGCATAAATTCAATACTGTTATCAAAACCGAGTCGGAGAGCGGTGAAGTGCCCTGCGAGTTCAGATCCAACATACTTTTTGCAGGATCTGTTGTTCTCTCAGGTGCTGTTCGCATCGTTGCTACTGCTTGCGGTGGAGATGCACTTGTTTCAATGAAGCACGGCGGTATAAAAATCGACCCTACCGACAAGATCCCCGTGGTGGAAAAGCTGAAAAACAGAAGCCGCACCACGAGCCTGATTATGCTTGCGTGTGTTATGGTACTCACGGCTTTGGCGATGTTCATGGGAGATGGATCACTTCCCGACGTTTTCCTCGGCACTATGGCAATGGCGGCAGCGGCAATGAGCGAATTCCTTATGACAATCGGCTACATCATTGTTGCGGTTGCGATACGGGATGCGGCGGTCAATACCAAATACGAAGGACAGAAGTCCCGTGCAGTGTTCAGAGATCCATCAAAGATTGAAGACGTGGCTGATCCCGACGTTATGGTGTTCTGCGGCTCATCCTTCTTCCGATCAGGCAGAGCAGAGCTTCTTGCATACAGAGACAAGCACGGCTACACCAACTGTATGGACGACATGTATTCGGAGCGGCCTCACCCGGAAGATTTGCTTACATACGCGCTTTCTGCATCTGCCGGAGAGATGATGGGCATAAGTGCAGGTGGAGACCGTCGCAGGATGTCGGAGATGGCAAGCATTGTTGTTCGCGCGGCAGATGCATATACAAGAAAAAGCGGACGCCCGCTCAGGTATTCATATTCACCTATCGAGCATAGCTCAAGCAGTAGAGAAAATTCCGACGGGCTCGATACATCAACAATACTTATCGACGGATCGATTTGGGCTGTTTCCTGTGGAGCCATTGATTCGGTTATGAGGTGTTGCTCCACTTACGAGTCAGAGGAGGGAACACCACCCATCGATCATGACTTTGAGAGATTGGTTTATACAGAAGCTGCAAAACTGGAACTGTCCGGTGCAAGAGTGATTGCGGTGGCAAAGAGACAGGCTTCATACACGAAGCTTGACAAACCCGCGCTTGTAACACAGTATATGACCTTTGTGGGATTTTTTGCAGTATCACAGGAGCAGGAAAATGAGGCTGACATGAATGCCCATGATGCTGTAGAGTATCTGCGTTCACGTGGAGTACGCCCGATACTGTTCACGGAAACTCCTGATGCCGATCTTTACTATCTTCACAAACTCGGGTTGTTTAACAAAAAGACAAAGCAGGTAAAGTACGGTGATCTTGACAGATTTGCTTACGACAATCTTGATACAAACGGCATGATCGTGTCCTTTGCAGAGCTTGAGAATGCATACCTGTCTTCTGCGTATGTTCGTGCTGTAAAGATGATCAACCGCGGGCTGAAAAAAGCGGCTGAAGAGAATTTTGATGAGGCTGCAAAGCCAAATCTTTCTGTGGTTGGTATGGACGTAGGTGACAGCGGTGCACTTGCAAGAGCGGCTACGGGTTATGCTGTCGTGCGCTCGAAATATCGTAACGTTCCCGAGTCACTTCTGAAAAATGCGGCGGCGGTTATTGACACGTCTGACAAACGGTGCGAAAACGGATTTGGCGGCATAATCGGCATTACTCGCGCAGTAAAAGCGGCTTGCCGTATGCTTCGCAATATTGAGGCGGCAAAGAGATATCTCACAATGTCACAGTGCGCAAGACTTGTGGCAATGCTTGCGGCAATTCTGTTTGATATTCCATTGCTTGGTGCAGTGTTTATTCTACTTTGGGGACTGATACTCGACTTTGCGGCAGTGCTTGTAATGTCGTTTGACAGATCTGACGGCGGAAAACCGAGCTCACCGAGAGCAAAGGCGACTCTCCTCTCCGTTATTGGCGGAGTATTATGGGGCGCAGTTACGGCTGCTGTTATTCTGCTTGCAGAATATGTTACCAAACTTGTCGGTCAAACTCCGCTTACAGACGGACAAATGATGTCTATACTTGTTGCTTCAGTATTTTTTGCAGGAGTTGTTGTATCAGCAGAGGTTGTGAGCCCCTCAAGCTTATTCTCAAAGCGCAAATTAAACATGGCGCAGTTCCTCTTCTCATGTACTGCAATAGTTGTGGCGCTTCTCATCATGTTCACAAGCATGAGTGCCGCGGTAAACGGAGAGATTTTGTCATGGCAGGCGGCATTTGCATGTATTCCCGCTATACTGGCATTGGCGGGATTTGAGATCATCAAGCTGATAAATAAGAAACGTAGCAGCACGCACAAAACTTGATTTTTAACAAGAAAAAATAATCAGAAACATAGAAAAAAGAGAACAAAAGAGAACACTTCGATTAAATGACAATTTGTCTAAAAAAAATCGAAAAGAATTCGTCTTTTTGTGCCTCTTTTTTTTATTATCTCTTGTATTTTTTGCTTGTTTGATATATAATAGTTAGGAATGATATAATACAATCACTATGATAGGGTAACTGTGTCCTCATGCGTGAAACGAATATATCAAGTTAAGTGAAAGGAATGATGAAAAATGGCAGAAAATAACGAATGCACACATAACTGTTCAACCTGCAGTGCCAATTGCTCAAGCCGTGCTCCTCAGTATGATGCTCCTCATAAGGACTCTCATATCAAGCACGTAATTGGTGTTGTATCCGGTAAGGGCGGTGTAGGCAAATCAATAGTAACATCAATGCTCTCCGTTGTAATGCAGAGACGTGATTATAAATGCGCTATCCTTGACGCGGACATTACAGGTCCGTCCATCCCCAAGGCATTTAACACAAAGGGCGACATTCTTTCTACAGGTGACGGACTTATCCCGCTCTCCACAAAGACAGGTATCAAGATGATCTCCGTAAATCTCCTTCTCGAGGAAGAGACACGTCCCGTAGTATGGAGAGGTCCCGTTATCGCAGGTACTGTTAAGCAGTTCTGGACCGATGTTGTCTGGGGAGACGTTGACTATATGTTTATCGACTGTCCTCCGGGAACCGGCGACGTGCCGCTTACTGTATTCCAGTCAATTAAGCTGGACGGTATAATCATCGTTACAACTCCTCAGGATCTTGTATCAATGATCGTTGGCAAGGCTGTGAACATGGCGTCAATGATGAACATTCCCGTTATCGGACTTGTTGAGAATATGTCCTACGTTAAGTGCCCCGACTGCGGACGTGAGTTTCACGTATTCGGCAAGTCTAAGGCTGAAGAGGTATGTGCACAGTATAACATCCCTCTCATCGGCAGAATGCCCATTGATGAAAGACTCGCATCACTTATCGACCGCGGCGTAATCGAGCTTATGGAGAACGATTACCTCGAAGGCACAGCTGATGCGGTTGTAAAATTTTGTGAAAAATAATTATTTATATACTCAGGAGGAATCTCTATGAAAAAACCTATGACAACAGTTCCTTTTAAGGGTACCCCCGAGCAGCAGGCAAAGCTTGACGCTGTAATCGCTGCTAACAAGGACAAGCCGGGCGCTCTTATGCCGATCCTTCAGCAGGCACAGGATATCTACGGATATCTCCCCTCTGAAGTTCAGCACTACATAGCAGGTGCGCTTGACATTCCTTTCTCTGAAGTGTACGGTGTTGTAACATTCTACGCACAGTTCCTTCTCAACCCCAAGGGAGAACATCCTGTTGCAGTATGTCTCGGTACTGCTTGCTACGTTAAGGGTTCCGGTATCCTTATGGATAAGCTCGAAACTCTCCTCGGTATCAAGAACGGCGGTATCACAGAAGACCTTAAGTTCAGCCTCGAAGCAACTCGCTGCATCGGTGCTTGCGGTCTTGCACCTGTTCTTACTATCGGTGAAGACGTTTACGGAAGACTTGAGCCCAATATGCTCGAAGGTATTCTTGCAAAGTACAACTGATCCCTATAAAAAACTGAAATGTGAATTAACTGCTTAAAGCAGAGGTATTATTTATGAAAATCAGTGAAATCAGAGATCTACTTGGCGCTGAATTGCTGTGCGGCGAAGACTGCCTCGATCACGAAGTGTATTCCGCTTGCTGCAGCGATATGATGAGTGACGTCCTTGCATACGTTAAGGATCAGGGCGTGCTTCTCACAGGACTTGTAAACTCACAGGTCATCCGCACTGCAAACATGATGGACATGGTATGCGTTGTGTTTGTCAGAAATAAGGTTCCCACAGAGGAAATGATATCTCTTGCTCGCGAATGCGGTATAGTGGTAATGCGAACCGCTTGCCGTGCATATGAGGGATGCGGTATTCTCTATTCCGAAGGACTTGGCAGAGGTGCGGAAAATGTCTGAAACCATTAAATTTCACTTTGATGTAGACGGACAGGACTTTTCCTCCGCAGGTGAGGCATCTGTCGTAGTAAAGAAAAAACTGCGTCAGCTTGGATTCTCTCCGGATGTAATCAGAAAAGTGTCCATTGCCATGTATGAGGGTGAAATCAACATGGTTATCCACGCAAACGGCGGCACTGCTGACGTTGAGGTCGATGACGACGATATCACAATAGTACTTACCGACAACGGCCCCGGTATTCCCGATCTTGACCTTGCGATGCAGGAGGGCTACTCCACGGCACGCGAGAACATAAGGGCACTGGGCTTTGGTGCAGGTATGGGTCTTCCCAACATGAAGAAGTACTCAGACTATATGGATGTCAAGACTGAGATCGGCGTTGGAACAACGATCACCATGAAGGTAAACCTTTGATTATCCTCGAGCCTTACGCAAAAGCTAAGAAAGGCATGCAACAGCTATGAAAAAGTACAAGCATTCGGTTTCTTTGGATGAAAGCAAATGTAAGGGATGTACCACATGTCTCAAGCGGTGCCCAACTGAGGCTATACGCATCAGAGAAGGCCGCGCGGTTATAAGCTCGGACAGGTGCATCGACTGCGGCGAATGTATTAAGGTATGCCCGTACAAAGCAAAAAAAGCAACCCATGACGATTTGTCATGTATTCACAATTACAAATACAAGGTAGCACTTCCGGCGCCGTCACTTTACGGTCAGTTTGATAATATGGACAATATAGGCTATATTATCCGCGGACTTCTCGACCTCGGCTTTGACGATGTGTTCGAGGTTGCCTGTGCTGCCGAGCTCGTTACCGCATACACAAGGCTGTATGTAAAACGAAAAGACGTAAAAAAACCTGTTATCAGCTCTGCCTGCCCGGCTATCTCGAGAATGATAAGCATGAATTATCCAATGCTTTGCGAAAATATCATGCCTATCCTTCCTCCCATAGATATCGCGGCGCATCTCGCAAGGGAAAAGGCAAAGGCTGAACATCCTGAGCTGACGGATGACGACATCGGGATCATCTTTATTTCCCCCTGTCCCGCAAAGGTCAGCTACATAAAAAACGATTTTGCAGGTGAGAGAAACTACATTGACGCAACAATTTCTGTTCGCGACGTGTATTTTGCTCTCCTTGACGTAATGAAGAAGCGCGAGAACGAGCCTGACGAAATGACTGAATCCGGCATGGTCGGTATCGGTTGGGCTATCACAGGCGGCGAGTCAAGCGCGATCTTCAACGAACGGTATCTGGCGGCAGACGGTATTGAAAACTGCATCCGCGTTCTTGATCAGATCGACAACGAGGACATAACAAGCCTCGACTTTGTTGAACTGAATGCCTGCAACGGTGGTTGTGTGGGCGGTGCAATGACGGTAGCAAATCCGTATATCGCACAGGCGAGACTTCAGACTCTGAAAAGATATCTGCCGGTTTCTCCCAACAGACCTGCCAGCGAATGGATACCGGACGAATTCTTTAATGAAAACGATGTGGAATACAATCCGTATAATCTCCTCTCCGATGACCGCAAGACTGCTCGCCGCATGATGAGCGAGATCGAAGCGATCACTGAGTCACTCCCGAGAATAGACTGCGGCTCGTGCGGCGCTCCTACCTGCATGGCGTTTGCAGAGGATATCGTAAAGGGCGAGACTACAGCGGATGAGTGCACGGTTATTCTGAAGATGTTGTTCCACGATCAGCTTGAAAAGTATAAAGACAAATCCATCTTTGACAAACTCGCTCCATCAAGTAAGCTTGAAGGGGAGGACGGAGGGGATAGCAAATGACCCTAACACAACTTATAGAAAAGCTTGAACTGAAAACAGTTGCGGGCAGCATTAATGAGGACAGCTTTGATGGCGTATACGCAGGAGACTTTCTCAGCCGTGCTATGAGCCATGTGGAAGCAGGAAATTTGTGGATCACCATTATGTCGAATTCCAATGTTGTTGCGGTGGCAAGCCTTACGGAATGTGCCGCTGTGATCCTCGCGGAAGGCGTGGAGCTTTTGCCCGATGCACTCTCTGCGGCACAGGAAAACGGAATTCTGTTCCTTTCCTCCGATCTTACGGTTTATGAGATTTGTGTAAAGATTGGCGAGATCACCAATGAATGATTATTTCTGCGATCTGCACATCCATTCGTGCCTGTCCCCCTGTGGGGATGACGACATGACCCCTGCGAATATTGCAGGTATGGGCATCATCAACGGACTTGGGATCATGGCGCTGACTGACCATAACACCTCGAAAAATTGCCCGGCATTCTTCAAAGCAGCTAAGGCACATGGGCTGATCCCCGTTGCCGGAATGGAGCTGACTACGTCGGAGGACATCCACATGGTCTGCCTGTTCAGAACCCTTGAGGATGCAATGGAATTTGACAGGTTCGTTGAATCGAAGCGAATCGAGTTCCCGAACAAGCCGGATATTTTCGGACACCAGTATATCATGGATGAAGCCGACAATATTCTCGGCGAAGAACCGGATCTGCTTATAAATGCGGCGGATATCTCCCTTGAGGATGCATTTGAGGAAGTAATAAGACGCGGCGGTGTTGCTTACCCGGCACACATTGACAGACAGTCGAACGGAATGATCGCCGTGCTTGGTACATTCCCTCCGGAGCCTCACTTTACAGCTTACGAGCTGAATGATGGAGACTCTGACGGGGAATACAGAGAGAAATTCCCAATGATAAAGTCACTGTCACGCGCTGTATCATCGGATGCCCATTATCTGTGGGATATCTCCGAGGCGAAATTCTCTCTCAGGCTTGATGACGAGCCGTATTCCTCGCAAAAGGTGAGAGACAGTCTTATAGACTATCTGCTCGGAAAGGGCAAGGGTGCAGAAAATGGATGAGTTGTCATTATACGTTCTTGACATTACAATGAACTCGGTCAGAGCAGGAGCAAGCGAGATTTCCATCACACTCCGTGAAGACGGTGAGTGGCTGGACTTCGCTGTGCAGGACAATGGCTGCGGAATGACTGAGGAGCAAGTAAAAAAATTAGGTAACCCGTTCTTCACCACGCGAACTACTCGCAAGGTGGGACTGGGAATACCGTTTCTTACAATGCTTGCCGAGATGACGGGGGGATACGTAAAGATCCACTCGGTGCATGAATCGGTGAGCGAGGACCACGGAACACGAACAGAGGCAAGATTCGGAAAGAATCACATCGACTTTATTCCTCTCGGGGATATGATAGAGACTGTGAAAACTCTTATCCAAGGTTCGCCTGAGGTCAACTTCACGTTTGTTCACGAAACTGAACAGGGAAGAGTTGAGCTTTCATGTGCCGCACTCCGACAGATACTCGGCGAAGAGATCTCTCTCTCCGAGCCTGATATTCTCGGCTGGATCGGCGGATATCTCCGTGAACAGTACGAGGAAATGGGGAAACCCAACAATTAATCCGTTTATTAATTTTTTAGTTATAGAAAGGAAATACCATTATGAAGTCACTTGAGGAACTTATGGCGATAAAAGCCAAGATGCAGGACAAGGTTTCTGTACGCACCTCCAGCGGAGACATCCGCATTGTAGTTGGTATGGCAACCTGCGGTATCGCAGCAGGTGCACGTCCCGTACTTAACGCATTTGTTGAGGGCGTATCCGAATCCGGTCTTACCGAGAAGGTACAGGTTACACAGACAGGTTGCATCGGCATCTGCCAGTACGAGCCCGTTGTTGAGGTTTACGAAAAGGACAAGGAAAAGGTTACTTACGTAAAGATGACAGCAGACAAAGCAAAAGAGGTTGTTGAAAAGCACATCAAGGGCGGCCAGCCTGTTACAGAATACACCATCGGCGCATCCCAGATCTAATTTTTAGGAGGAAAAACATTTATGATTCGTTCACATGTACTTGTGTGCGGCGGTACAGGATGTACTTCATCCGGTAGCCGCGCTATCAGTGATAAACTCGCTGAACAGCTTAAGATTAAAGGTCTGGAAGAGGAAGTAAAGATCGTACAGACTGGTTGTTTCGGTCTCTGCGCACTCGGCCCGATCATGATCGTATATCCCGAAGGAACCTTCTACAGCATGGTTACTCCCGAGGATATTCCCGAGATCGTTGAAGAGCACCTTCTCAAGGGTCGTATCGTAGAACGTCTTGTTTACAACGATACAGGCGCTGAAAAGGAAGAAGAAGCTCCCGTTGGTTCTCTTAACGACACTCAGTTCTATAAGAAGCAGAAGAGAGTTGCTCTCCGTAACTGCGGTGTTATCAACCCTGAAATCATTGACGAATATATCGCAATGGACGGTTACTTCGCGCTTGCTAAGGTGCTGAAGGAAATGACTCCCGATGACGTAATCAAGACCATCCTTGACTCCGGTCTCCGTGGCCGTGGCGGCGGTGGATTCCCCACAGGTCGTAAGTGGCAGTTCGCAAAGGCTTCTGTTTCCGACAAGAAGTACGTTGTATGTAACGCCGACGAAGGTGACCCGGGCGCATTCATGGACCGTTCCGTACTCGAAGGTGACCCTCATGCAGTAATCGAAGCTATGGCTATCGCAGCTTATGCTATCGGTGCTGACGAAGGTTGGGTTTACGTTCGTGCAGAATATCCTATCGCTGTTAGACGTCTCCAGATCGCTATCGACCAGGCTCGTGAATACGGTCTTCTCGGTAAGAACATCTTCGGCACAGACTTCAACTTCGATCTTCACATCAGACTTGGTGCCGGCGCGTTCGTATGCGGTGAAGAAACAGCTCTTCTTACCTCCGTTGAAGGTAACCGCGGTGAACCCCGTCCCCGTCCTCCGTTCCCTGCAGTTAAGGGTCTCTGGGGCAAGCCTACTATCGTAAACAACGTTGAAACATACGCAAACATCGCTCAGATCATCCTCAACGGTTCCGATTGGTTCAGATCCTTCGGTACAGAGGGCTCTACCGGTACAAAGGTATTCGCTCTCGGCGGTAAGATCAAGAATACAGGTCTCGTTGAAATTCCCATGGGTACAACACTCCGCGAAGTTATCGAAGAGATCGGCGGCGGCGTTCCCAATGGTAAGAAGTTCAAGGCAGCTCAGACCGGTGGTCCTTCCGGCGGATGTCTCCCTGCAGAACTTATCGACACTCCCATCGACTTCGACACACTCGTTAAGGCTGGCTCCATGATGGGTTCCGGTGGTCTTATCGTAATGGACGAAGACACATGTATGGTTGACATCGCGAAGTTCTTCCTCGAGTTCACAGTTGATGAATCCTGCGGTAAGTGTTCTCCCTGCCGTGTTGGTACAGTAAGACTTCTTGAGATCCTCAACAAGATCACAAGCGGTAACGGTGAGATGGAAGACCTTGATAAGCTTGAAGAGCTTGCAAACTACATTAAGTCTGCTTCTCTCTGCGCTCTCGGTCAGACAGCTCCTAACCCGATTCTCTCCACACTCCGCTTCTTCCGTGACGAGTATATCGCACACATCGTTGATAAGAAGTGTCCCGCAGGCGTATGTAAGCAGCTCCTCTCCTACAACATCGACGCTGATAAGTGTAAGGGTTGTACTCTCTGCGCTAGAAAGTGTCCCGCAGGCGCGATCGTTGGTAAGGTTAAGGAAGTTCACGTTATTGACAACCAGAAGTGCGTGAAGTGCGGCGCTTGTATCGAAACATGTAAGTTCGGTGCTATCTATAAGAAATAATTGAAAGGGTCGGTAAAATACATATGGATATGGTAAATGTAAAAATAAATGGTGCTGACTATTCCGTTCCTGCCGGTGTCACCGTTCTTGAGGCCTGCAGATACGCGAATATCGACATCCCTACTCTCTGCTATCTCAAGGATATCAATGAGATCGGCGCATGCCGTCTCTGCCTTGTTGAAGTTAAGGGTGCACGCGGACTTGTTGCTGCTTGCGTATATCCCGTTAACGAAGGCATGGAGGTTCAGACAAACACACCTCAGATCAGAGCAATCAGAAAGACTAACCTCGAACTGATCCTCTCTGCTCACGAAAAGAAGTGTCTCTCTTGCATCCGTTCCACAAGCTGCGAACTCCAGAAGCTCGCTCAGGAATACAAGTGCGATGAGGACAAGTTCTGCTACTCTGAAAAGAATACTTTCGAGCCTCTCGATAAGTCCTCCGTTTCTATCATTCGTGATAACAACAAGTGTATCCTCTGCCGCCGTTGCGTTGCTGCTTGTGAAGCACAGGCTATCGGTGCAATTGGTATTGTAAACCGTGGTTTCGACTCCAAGGTTGCTCCCGCATTTGAGGTTGCTCTTGCTAATACAACATGTATCAACTGCGGTCAGTGCGTTGTTGCTTGTCCTGTTGGCGCTCTTTACGAAAAGGACGACACACAGAAGATTCTCGACGCTATCGCAGATCCCACAAAGCACGTTGCTATCTGCTGCGCTCCTTCCGTTCGTGCTACAATCGGTGAATGCTTCGGCTACGAACCCGGCACAGACGCAGAAGGTCAGATGGTTGCAGCTCTCAAGAAGCTCGGCTTCGACGGCGTATACGACATGAACTTCACAGCTGACCTTACCATTATGGAAGAAGCTACAGAGTTCCTCGGCAGAGTAAAGAATGGCGGCGTTCTCCCCATGATCACATCTTGCTCTCCCGGATGGGTTAAGTACTGCGAACATTACTTCCCTGAAATGACTGCAAACCTTTCTACTTGCAAGTCTCCTCAGCAGATGTTCGGTGCTATCTACAAGACATACTTTGCAGAAAAGCTCGGTCTCGACCCCAAGAATATCGTATTCGTTTCCGCTATTCCTTGTACAGCTAAGAAGTTCGAAGTTACAAGAGACGGTCAGGATGTTGACGGTGCTCCCGGCGTAGATATCGCTGTAACAACACGTGAGCTCGGCAGAATGATCGAACAGGCTGGTATCGACTTCAAGGCTCTTGCTGATGAAAAGTTCGATATGCCTATCGACATCGGTTCCGGTGCAGGTGCGATCTTCGGTGCAACAGGCGGCGTTATGGAGGCTGCTCTCCGTACAGCTGCAGAGGTTATCGAAGGCAAGCCTCTCGAAAAGCTCGAATTCAACGATGTACGCGGTACAGAAGGTATGAAGTTCGCTTCCTACAAGCTCGGCGACATCGAACTCAATGTTGCAGTTGTTTCCGGTACTGCAAACGCTGAAAAGCTCCTCAAGGGTGTTCAGGACGGCACATACAACGTTCAGTTCATCGAGGTTATGGCTTGTCCCGGCGGATGCGTAAACGGTGGTGGTCAGCCCACACAGCCTGCATCTGTTCGTAACAACGTAGACCTTAAGGCTCTTCGTGCATCTGTTCTTTACAAGGCAGACTCCGAAAAGCTTGAATTCAGAAAGTCCCACGAAAACCCGCTCATCAAGAAGGTTTATGAAGAATTCCTCGGCGAACCCAACTCTCACAAGGCTCACGAGCTTCTCCATACTCACTACGTAAAGCGCGGCAAATAATCTGATAAAATAACAATAGGGGAGATTCCGTTTTGGTTTCTCCCCGTTGTTTTTTTGTATTTCAAACAAGTATTGCTTGACTGTCAAACAATAAATTGATAATTGACTATTGCCCTCGTGTAGTATAAAATATAATCACACCGGTGATATCAAAACTGGAGGGTAAAGTATGAATATTAAGATAGGTCAGAAGATAAAGCAACTGCGACAGCGGGATGGCAGAAAGCAAGAAGATTTAGCAAATGCGCTTGGTGTCAGCCCTCAGGCAATTTCCCGTTGGGAAGCAAGCGGCGGCTATCCCGATATGGAACTGATACCTGCCATTGCCAATTATTTCAATATCAGTATTGACGAGCTTTTTGGCTACAGCAAAGACAGAGGAGACAAACTAAAAGCAATACTGTCAAAGGCGGATAAAGCAATCGGTGAAAACGGCGATATGACTGAGTGTGTCGAGATGCTTCGTGCGGCAATAGAGGAATTTCCATCGGAACCGAAGCTATATATGAATTTGGGATTTGCTTTGGATTTGCTTGGTTGGAAAAAGTATGGCGCAAGAAGTTACACAAGGAATGATTCTGATTATGCCTATGAAGACACGGAATATAACTCTCAAAATGTATATTGGCAGGAAGCGCTGAGAGCATATGAAAAGGCATTGACCTTTGATATATCCGCTGAAGATAGAGACGTAATGACACAGCGTTTGGTTCTTTATTACGCAAAAATGGGATATACCGACAGGGCGAAGACGCTGGCGTCGAAACAAAACTCGATTATTTCCTGTCGCGAAACACTCATGCCAAAAGCTACCGAGGCGGAAGAACGCGACAAATATCAAGGAGAAGCCATTATTTCGCTTTTAACGGAATTAAAAAATGTCATTTGCAACTCTGTATGTTCCAAAATATCTCTATTTACTCAAGCTGAAGGGATCAAACTGTTCGTGGATCTGGCGCAATTATATGAATCGGTTTTCAGTGATGGAAGATGCGGCGTTGTCCACTATCATCTTAGTGAACTTTACTTACATGCAGTGGTATTTGAATCGCGATTAAATAAGAACACAGATCAAGCGTTTGAATACTTCAAAAAAGGATTTGAACAGAAAAAACTTTATGATTCTGTACGTTGCTCGGGTGAATATCAATATACCTCACCGCTTGTAGCAAAAGTGACTTTTCCGAGTGAGAACTTCCCATCAATTTCCGCAACATTTTGGAAAGGCTGGATGGAAGTTCTTCCTGAAGAAATTAAGAAACGTATAAAATCAGATTCTAATTATGCAGAATGCTTTTATTAATCCTCGCTCCACTCTGAATAGGGATTTTTCTTCATTTATGCATATCAAAAGCCGTCAAAGAAAAATGTATCAGCTGATTCGTTATTTTTAGCAACAAAAAAGGAACTCCGTTTTGAAGCTCCTTTTCATTTTATATTTGATTTATTTCTTCCACTCAACTGTAGGCTCTACGTAGCCGTATGTGATAGGTGCGATAGAGTCATTTTTAACGTACTCAACAGCGTTCTTGATTACTCTCTGAACCTTTTCGTTGTAGTATGTGGGAACGCATTCGTGACCGGGACGGAAGTAGAAGATCTTGCCGTTGCCTCTCTTGAATACGCAACCGGAACGGAATACTTCACCGCCTGAGAACCAGCTGATGAATACAAGCTCATCAGGAGTAGGGATGATGAAGTGCTCGCCGTACATCTCCTCTTCTTCAAGGATAATATTCTCGCCGATACCCTGAACGATGGGATGAGTGGGATCAACTACCCAGAGGATCTCCTTCTCATTGTCGTCACGCCACTTGAGCTCGCCGGCATCAGTACCGCAGAGCTTCTTGAAGATCTTGGAGTTGTGACCGGAGTGGAGAACAACCAAGCCCATGCCTGCCATAACGCGGTTGTACACCTTTTCTACGATCTCATCGGGAACGAGATGATGTCCCATGTGTCCCCACCAAAGAAGAACGTCGGTATTAGCAAGAACTTCATCAGTCATAGTTGTCTGAATATCGTCAAGTGTGCTGGTAGTGCATTCGTGACCTGCTTCGGTGAGGATCTTGGCAAGTTGACCGTGGATTCCATCGGGATAAATTGCCTTGATCTGCTCGTCGTATTTCTCGTGGAGATATTCGTTGTATATTGTAATTTTCATGTGAGTTTCCTCCGTAGAATTGTGTTCACGCACATTCTATCACAGAATAGGGAGAAAATCAACCCTCAAACTGCGAATTGTGCAGAGAATAATAGAATCCTTTTTGAGCCATAAGCTCATCGTGGTTGCCATGCTCGATCACTCGTCCGTCGCGCAGAACAAATATTACATCTGCTGATCGAACGGTGGAGAGGCGGTGCGCAATAACAAATGATGTTCGTCCTGCCATAAGCTTGCTCATAGCTGATTGAATTCTCATTTCCGTCATGCTGTCAACATTGGATGTCGCCTCGTCGAGAATCAGAACAGGCGCATCGGATATCATCGCACGGGCGATAGTGAGAAGCTGTTTCTGTCCCTTGGAAATGTTCACACCTTCGTCAGTGATTACTGTGTCGTATCCGTGGGGTAGGGCGGTGATAAATGAATGGATTCCCGCAGACTTTGCGGCAGAGACTATCTCATCTCGAGAAACCTCGCGGGGTGAACCGTATGCAATGTTTTCGGCAATCGTACCGCTGAACAGCCAAGTGTCCTGGAGTACCATTGTGTATGAGCGGCGGACTGATAATCGGTTTGCCTTGGCTATGTTCTCACCTTCAAGACGAATTTCACCGCTGTCGGGGTCGTAGAATCGCATGAGCAAGTTAATTATTGTGGTTTTTCCTGCACCGGTCGGACCAACGATTGCCGCAGTCATTCCCGGGCGCACATTCATTGTGAGATCGTGGATTATCTGCTTATCCTTGGTGTAGCTGAAGTTCACGTCTTCAATATCCACCTTACCGCTGACAAACTTGCCATTATCAGCCTTGGACTTTGTGAATACAACTGCATTATCCTCGTCGGGAGTTTCCTCTTCTTCGTCAAGAAGGCGGAACACTCTTTCTGCCGCCGCTGCCGCTGACTGAAGCTCATTAATGATATTAGCCGCTTCGTTGATAGGTCCGCTGAATTTACGGGAATATAGAACGTAAGATGCCACGCCTTCAAGCATGATTCCGCCTGAGAGGTAGAACAGTGAGCCGAAAACTGAAACAAGGCCGAGGGAAACATTGTTGATAAAGTTGATTGTGGGACCAACCATCGTGCCGTAATAATCCGCATTGAAATAAGCATTAGCGGCACTTTCGTTGCGACGTGCAAATCTCGCGATCATGGTAGGCTCGGCAGAGTATGCACGGACAGTTTTCTGACCGGAGAGACATTCCTCCGCGTATCCGTTCAGCTCGCCCAGCTTGCCGGATCTTGCTCTGAAAAGCGGACGGAACTTGTTTGCCATTTTGGTTGTAACTACCATTGAAAGGGGAACGGTTACAGCAAAGATGAGACACAGCTTAGGGGAAATGCTGATCATCATAATAAGTGAACCGATTACCGTTACCA
>SVSK01000034.1 GCA_015064345.1 Oscillospiraceae bacterium
GGATGTTGCTAAGGCTGTTACAGAAGCTAAGGCAGGTAAGATCGAGTACCGTCTCGACAAGACCAACATCATCCACTGCCCCATCGGTAAGGCTTCCTTCGGTATCGAAAAGCTTTCCGAAAACTTCGCTACTCTCGTTGGCGCAGTTATCAAGGCAAAGCCTGCTGCTGCTAAGGGTCAGTACATTAAGAGCTGCGTAGTAGCTTCTACAATGGGCCCCGGCATCAAGGTTAACACCGCTAAGCTTGGTTAATTTAAGCATAGATAAAACGTCTCACTCTGGTGGGGCGTTTTTTGTTGCAAAAAATTAAAGGGAGAATTCGTACTCTCCCTTTTTTGTTTTATTTCTTTCCTCCGGTGCTATAAGTTACCACCATCAGAATAGCAGAGTTCAGAAGCGCCGATATCAGAGCTGTAAACTTGACTGCGCTCTCAAACACAGGATTCCAATCCGCGCTGATGCTGACAAGATACAACGCGCCGGCAATGATTGTAATGATCGCTGTAACAAGCTGGATAATTTTTATCGGTTTCATATTTACCCCCTCTTTACTCCTCATCCACGCTGAGGTAGCCGTCGATCACGAAGAATCCGCCTAGTATGAGGAACACAAAGAACAGGATGGCACCAATAACACTTCCCGCTGCCCAGAACACTGCGCCGACTAACGACAGAATAAGCAGAGCAATACCAAGAAGCATCTTCTTTACGTTTTGCATAATGTATCTCCCAAGTTCTTTTTCTTATAACTCAAGGCAGGCATACGCAACGTTACGCAGCCTCGGAGCAATATATTCTTCGTTGTTACCAAGCATATGCTGAGTGTACACAAGGGACATGGAGTTCTTCGGGTCGATGATAACCCAAACACCTGCCGCGCCACCCCAGCCAAACTCACCAACGGGGGAAAGACCACCGCACACAGCAGGGTTCATCATTGTACGCACGCCGTAGCCGTAACCGTAGCCGTTAAGCTGTGGCCAAACGAATGCTTTGATCTGCTCAGAGTCAAGAGTGTTTGAACGCCACAGGTCGATTGACGCAGGTGAGAGGTATCTGTAGCCGTTCTCTGCCAAGCCGTAATTAGCGATGGTGTCCGCAAACTTCATGTAGTCCGCACAGCTTGAAATAACGCCTGCGCCGCCGGAATCGTACTCAGGGCCAAGAATGTGCTGACACACGTTATTTGTAGGCAAACACTTGCCCAGATCTTCTCTGTAGGTGTACTGGACTGCCATACGCGCTTTTTTCTCATCTGAGGGGAAGTTGTAGCAGGTGTCCTCCATTCCGAGAGGATCGAAAAGCACTTCCCTTGCGAAGTCGCGAAGTCGCTTTCCTGCAATAACCTCAATGAATCCGCCAAGGACGTCATGGCAAAGGCTGTATGCCCACATGGAGCCGGGCTCAAACAGCAGTGGGGATTTCGCAATAGCACGAACTATCTCTCTAGTGGGGCATCTGCCGTCTGTTTCCTCGCGAACTGCCGCAATGGGCTTTGTTGCAAAGTTGTAGTCAAATCCCGCGGTCATGTTGAAAAGCTGACCAACCTTGATCTGCTTTTCTGCGGGAACAAGCTCTTCCTTGCCGTCGATCATCTTACGAACAGTCATTTCCTTGAACTCGGGCATGTACTCCGACAGCGGATCTGTCATAAGGAACTTGCCCTCTTCGTGGAGTCTCATGCCGAGAGATGTGGTTATCACCTTTGTCGCCGACCAGAAGAAATACAGCTCATCTCCCCTCATCTCGCGACGCTGCTCCATATCCGCAAAGCCTGTCATGTAGCGATACACTTCCCTGCGATCTTTTCTGATAATACAGTCGTTTCCGGGGATTCTGTCCGCTACCAGTTTATCCTGTAATGCTCTTAATCTATCAAAGTTCATATGTGCCTCCTGCCATAATTCATGTACTTATCTTGCGCTGATTGCTGACCAGTTTCCGTTCTTCTTTACGTAGAATTCAAGGTTTTCGTTGCTATAATTCGGGCCTGCCATGCCGAGGAATCCGAACTGCTTCAGCTCTGTGGTAAAGTTAATGGGTACTATCTGCTCATATTCGAAAGGAACAATAGTATTACCGTCCTCATCAACAACGCCCCATGCCTTTTTGCCGTTCACCATCTTTGATACGGCTGCATACAGCTTGAAGCCACCGTCTTCAAAGTTGGCAAATACCATTATATCACCGTATTTGAACTTGATGATCTGCTTGTTGCTGTTGTCGATAACGCCCCAGTCGCTTCCCACGTTTGCCACGTACCAAAGAGGCGACCACTCGGGTGCATAGGCGTAAAGCTCGTCATACTCATAGGGAATACTCGTGCCGAATACGCCGTACTTGTTTGTAGTACTGAAGTCGTTTATTACCACCTGCACTCCAAGAGTATCTGTAAGTCTCATACGAGAGACGGAGAATGAGCACTTCTTTACAACGATAGGCGTGTGTCCGATCATATCATAGGGGTTACCGTTGTCCTGCAGTGCTTTTCTCTGCTCATAGCTTCCCGCTCTGGGATATGTATCAAACAGGCTCAGCTGCATTTCGTAATACTGCTTGTTGTAGCGAGAATCGAGAACAGTATATTTGTCCCACTCGTCACTCCAATCTTCGTCTACGGTCACAAGCAGATCCATCTCCTTGTTATAGTAGACATCTGAGGATGTATTTGACATAAGTCTCTCGTACACCTCTCTCACAACGTTTTCCATGATGTTTTTTGAGAAGTTGTACTTGTAGATCTTGCCCTTGAGACCGAAATAAGGGGCTCCGATATTGCTGTAGGAGTCATAGCCCGTCTCAATAAGCAGGTTTCCGTTTGTGTCGAGGATGTAGTACAGCTTATCGGATGTCTTCTTTGCGATAATGATCGTCTTGTCTGTTGCCGAGTCGTGTGTAAACACAGCAACCTCGTATCCCGCCGGAACACGGAGAGAAGCCTTAGGATCACTTACCACGGGAGCTTCGGTTTCCGGAGGAATGGTCTGCGGGGGTTCGGTTTCCACAGGTTTTGTCTGAGGAGCTTCGGTTTCGGGAGGAGTGGTCTGAGGAGCTTCGGTTTCAGCAGGTTCAGATAGAGTAAATGCATCCAGCGTGCATCCGACCGCGAACTCAACCGTACCTTTGTAATTATTGAGAGTACCTGTAACTGTGATCGTGTCACCAACCCCAATGTAATCCGCACCAGCACCCTCCAGCCTGTAACACATGATTGGCTTGTCTTCCTTGCCCTCCACGGCTATAGTAACAGTAATGTTATCGTAGTTTTCATTGTACTTGGTATCCACCCTAACAATAACACCGATTAGTGTGCATGTATACGGGAGAGATTCACCGGATTTGAGTGCGTATGCCGCGTCAATAATCTCTTCGGGAGTAGCCGGAATTTCTATCTCAGGTGCCTCGCTCTCGAGAGTTTCCGTCTCATCCGCCTCAGTCTCTTCACCCTGCTTCTCTGTTTCGATCGGAATCGGCTCATCGGATTCGGGCTTTTCGCTTGCCTGAGGCTTGTCCGTTTCGACAGGCTCGGACATATATAAGCTATCGATGTGCCAACCGTCGGGAGTTACCATGAACACGCCCTCGACGTCTGCTGTAAAGTAATGCCCTACATTGTTGAACGTCACGGTAAGCTCTACTTCGCTTCCCTTATATATCTCGTGTTCGGAAATGGAAATGTCGCCGTATGTCATTTCTTCATACTGCCAAAACTCAGTTACGAGCTCCTTGACAGTTTCCTTCGAGATATTCTCGATGGGAGAAATAAATCCGTGGCCGTATTCGCAATATTCATCGTTTCTATCCACATTTTCAAGAAGCCATTCACCGTCGTCATCCGAATAAGACACGATGTAGCCCGCCTCCAAGATGACGTACTCGTTCTCCGCCTTGACTGTGATGTATTCATCCTTACAGTCTACGCCGAGAAACTCGTATTCCTCGGTCTCGGTAACCTTTGCATAGGTGATCTCGAACGGATCGTCAAAATCATCAAGGCCTTCAAGCGCGATGATCTCTTCAAGCACTTCATCGGAAACTTCGATCTGATTCTTGCCAAGAAGTCCGCCGATCACATCTTTCCCCCCGAAGAGGAAGAACCAAACTGCACCCGCAGCCAAAGCAAGAATCAAAATGATCGCAATAACAACGCCCGCCTTGCCCTTCTTTTTAGGCTTCTGCTGTTTTTGCTTTTTGGCTTTTTCAGGCTTAACCACAGAAGCTGGTTCGGGTGTATACCAATCGTTTTCAGGCTGATATATCGGCTGCTCGACCGGTGTTTCGGGAGTGTGCCAGTCTTCTGCAGGCTCGTATATCGGCTGTTCCGCAGTTGTTTCGGGTGTCACCCATGACTCTGCAGGCTCGTATATCGGCTGTTCGACCGGTGTTTCGGGTGTCACCCATGACTCTGCAGGCTCGTATATCGGCTGCTCGACCGGTGCTTCGGGAGCGTGCCAGTTCTCCTCCGGGATATAGGCCGGCTGTTCCTGCACAGGCTGAACCACAGGCGGTGCTACCGTCTCGACCTTTAGCTTTCTTTCAGGCAGTTTGTGTCCGCATTCGGTACAAAACTTCGCCTCATCCGGCAATTTTTTGCCACATTTTCCGCAAAACATATTATTCCTCCGATGGTGCGCTAATGTGTGATATGATATTTATCAGTCAATAAAGTATATTTCCATGTCTGTGTGGGTTGTTTTAATAAGTTCAGAGTAGTTCGGATTCGAGGGTGAGATCCAGATGTAGATCTCGTTCTCTTTCATGCCGCCTGCCTCGTCAGCAACTATTCGTGCGCCGAAGTCAAATTCACCGTTCTTAACGTACAGCTTTGTACCCATAGTAAGTGAGCGTGGCATAACGGTAACAACTGTTTCGTTTGCGTCAAAGCCGAGATATGTAGGACCTGCAAGACTGTAGTACTTTGCGGTAACGATCTTCTTCATAGAATAGGTGTATGTCTTGCCGTCTTCTCCAACGAATTCGCCGCCAACACCAACGAGATTCTGCTCGTTCACGGGCTCCTTGGTGATAGTCTCGGAGACAACAGTTCTACTCTTTTCAACTCCGTTTACATATTCAATGGAATACTCGGTAGTCTTTGCACCGTCCTCGCCTTCCTTGGTCTCACGAGTGCCGCGCATGATAAGGTCTGTCTCAGTATTCTCAACCTCGAAGGGGATAACCTCATCTACAGTTTCAGTTTTATATTCATACGTGTCAACTGTAATGACCATATCCTCCTTGATTACTGTATCAAGGGCAACTGAGGGCTTTTCGTTCTCTGCCAGTCTGAAACCAATGCTATCAAGAAGCTCTCCGAGAGTGATCTCTGCTGTTGCAAGCTCGATATCCTTGCGACTGTAGAAGTCGAGAGTTACCTTGAACTGTGTAGGCTCTGTAACAGGCTCAAGAACCGTTACATCCGTGCCTTCGGTTTCTCCGCTTGTGATATTGTAATCAGCAGGTCTCATAAGCTCTTTCGCATTCAGAGCATTAATAAGTACAATTGCCCCAATAACTACCGCAAGAAGTGCTATAGCGCACGCGATAATTATGTTGAACAATTTGCCGTTCTTTTCGGCAGGAGCCTCCTTCAAAGCCTCATGAGAAGACGAAGCAGTGGAGTGTCTGACGGGAATTCCGTTCGTAACGCTTCTGTTCTGTTCGGGAGAGCGTGTGCGAATAGATCCGGAGGAGGTCAGCATAGAGCGGCGTATGCGAGTGATGCGCTCTGCCACCTTTGAGATGTCTTCGTCTTCGTCATCGCCCTCCACCTCATATTCATTTGTATCGTCAGAGACCTCATCTTCAGTCTCTTCCTGAACTATATCGTTTGTTTCATCGGGTTGATTGACTTCTTCCCCAGTCACTTCCGCGGTATCTTCGGATTCAGTTTCTTCGCATGGTGCTTCCGTCTCATCCTGTGTTGTATTTATGTTTTCAGCTTCGTTTTCAAGTTCATTCTGCTTGTTCTTTTCGATGTTTTCCAAAACAATATTTCCTTTCTTCTGCAATAAATATTATTATTCAGTTTATTATATCATAATGAGAAAAAAATAGCAATATAATATGTAGATTTTGATATCTCGGTGGAAAAAGAAAAGCGGCGCAAGCACGAACACTTACGCCGACAATATTGTTTGATTTAGTCGAAAAGGTCAGTGATCTTCTTTCTTCCGATGAACACGCCTCGCATACAGTAACGGGAAACAAACGGGTCCTCGCAGGTATCCTTTTGCACCTGAAGGAACTTGTCAAATTGCTCCTTGTCCATCTTTTCCACTTCGTCCACCATGTTGTAAAGCATTCCGTAGGTGGATGCAACAGTGATGATCTCAAGGCTGTACTCGCGGGAAAGATCGGTCATTTCTTCAAGAGTCATGCCGTAGAACATGTCGCAGCTATGATTCTTTTCAACGGTTGCCAGCTTTCTGTACGCCTTGATCTTGTTTGATGCATCATATGTTCTCATGGCATTAAAATACTGACCGAGCGTCATCGCCATAGGGGTCATGTAAGAGAATACGAAATATCCCTCCGGGCTCAGTACTCTGAGTGCCTCACGCACAAACGCCTCGCGGTCAGCTCTTGTTCTCATGTGGTACATCAGGCCCATTGAGATAAGTATGTCAAAGCTGCCGTCGGCAAACTGAGAGAGGTTCTTGGGGCTCGAGCAGTACAGTCCTTCAAACATTTCGGATTTCGGATCAGCTTTGAGCTTTTCCACGTGATCGGCAATCCAGTCACCCGCGGTTACCTTGTATCCGTTTTCCGCAAATCTGAAAGCAAAAGTACCGTATCCGGCGCTTGTGTCAATTACTCTTCCCTCTTTTGGGAGGTATTTATCAAAAAGATGTTCAATTATCTCAGTTTCCGCCACGGTAAGTCTGTCAGCTGAATCTTCCTCGCGGAAAAAGCCGTAGTATTCAAACATATCCACAGATCCGCACCTCCGTTTAAGTATTCGACGGTTCACAAAAATTACTCTATGTTAATGATATCATAAAATATTTCCCTTGTCAAGGAAATTTTACACTGTGTGCAGGTATTTGGCAAAGCCGAAACAATGGCAAAGCCGAAACAATGGCAAAGCCGAGACTGTCTGCCCCGGCTTTTGATGATATTTATTTTTCGCTCTTCCACTCAAAATCAGACGAAAGGATGCGTACACAGTCCTTTGTTACCATGAGCATGCCACCACCGCAAGACGCGCGTTTTATCTTACTACCGTCCTCACCGATGTATATGCGGCACTCGCCATCTCCGAGAGCTGTGCAAAACGGAATATGTCCCGCAAGCACTGCAAGGTCTCCTCCGATTCCTCTCACGGAAACCTGCACCGCCTCGTCATCGTATCTCATTCCGTCAGGTGTGGCTATTTCAAGCTTGAAGTTTTTCATTTATGCTAAATTCTCCGACTTTGATTTTTCAAAAGCCTCGTCGATCTTACCGATGAACAGGAATGCACTCTCGGGCAGATCGTCGCATCTTCCCTCAATGATCTCACGGAAACCGCGGATGGTGTCCTTAAGCGGAACGTACTTGCCGCTGAGGCCTGTAAACTGCTCCGCAACGTGGAAGGACTGCGACATGAAGCGCTGTACCTTTCTTGCGCGGGATACAGTCTTCTTGTCCTCTTCAGAGAGCTCGTCCATACCCATGATTGCGATGATATCCTGAAGTTCCTTGTATCTCTGGAGGATTCTCTGAACCTCGCGGGCAACACGGTAGTGCTCTTCACCCACGATCTCGGGTGTGAGGATGCGTGATGAGGACTCAAGAGGGTCAACCGCAGGATAGATACCCTGTGATGCGATTGAACGACTCAGGGCAGTTGTGGAGTCAAGATGTGCGAAGGTTGTTGCGGGAGCGGGGTCAGTATAGTCATCCGCAGGAACGTAGACTGCCTGGATGGATGTGATCGAGCCGCGCTTTGTTGAGGTAATTCTCTCCTGAAGCTCACCCATTTCCGTTGCAAGAGTGGGCTGATAACCTACCGCAGAGGGCATACGTCCGAGAAGCGCTGATACCTCAGAGCCCGCCTGTGTGAAACGGAAAATATTGTCAATAAAGAGAAGCACGTCCTGTCCCTCTCTGTCGCGGAAGTACTCCGCCATGGTAAGTCCTGTGAGACCTACTCTCATTCTTGCTCCCGGAGGCTCGTTCATCTGACCGTACACAAGGGCAGTCTTTGCTAAAACTCCGGATTCTTTCATTTCGTTGTAAAGGTCGTTACCTTCACGGGATCTTTCGCCAACGCCTGTGAATACGGAGTAACCGCCGTGCTCTGTGGCTACGTTGCGGATAAGCTCCTGGATAAGTACAGTCTTACCTACGCCGGCACCGCCGAAAAGACCTACCTTACCACCCTTGGTATAGGGGCAGATAAGGTCAATTACCTTGATGCCTGTCTCAAGTATCTCTGTTTCAACGGACTGCTCCTCATAGCTGGGGGCGGGTCTGTGGATCTCCCACTTTTCCTCAGTCTCGGGTGCGTCTATTTCATCAATAGCGTCTCCAAGCACGTTGAAAATTCTGCCGAGAGTTTTATCTCCAACAGGTACCTTGATTCCCGCGCCTGTATCAATAGCTTCTACGCCGCGGACAAGACCGTCAGTAGAGCTCATGGCAATGCAGCGAACAAGATTGTCGCCAATATGTCCGGAAACCTCTGCAACTATGCGACGTCCGCCGTGCTCTATTTCTATTGCATTCAAAATATCGGGCATTTCTCCGTCGTCAAATCGAACGTCAATGACAGGTCCGATAACCTGTACTACCCGACCGATATGCTTGCTGTTTGACATTTCTTTATCTCCGAAAAATGAATTTTGGATAACTGTTTACGCGTTTGCACCGGCAACTATCTCAGTAATTTCCTGAGTGATAGCTCCCTGGCGCGCTCTGTTGTATGTGAGGTTGAGCTCGCCCAGCATCTCGTCTGCATTCTTTGTGGCTGTGTCCATCGCCGCACGTCTTGCCGCAAGCTCAGATGCATATGATTCAGCAACAGATGTGGCAAGAATGCCCGAGATATATTCGGGAATCAGCGCCGCAAGTACCTCTTCTGCGCTTGGCTCGTATTCGATCGCCACCTTCTCGTGGGCGTCTCTTTCCACTGCAAGGTCTCTGAGGGGAAGCAGTCTTATCAGATCGGGAGTCTGCGACAGCATAGAATTGAACTTTGTTGAGATAAGGCACACAGCTCTGATCTCGCCTTTGTCGTACAGATCCTTTGCGATCTCTGCCACTTTATGTGAATCCTTGCCCTCGAAATGCTCTACCGACATAAATTCGTCTGTAATAAGCCTGAAAATGTTACGGTTTCTGTAATGATCCACCGCTCTTTTGCCAACGGGAAGGATGTAATCCCCCTCCCTCAGCATCGTCATGGCGGAGCGGAAGATATTATTGTTGTATCCCCCTGCAAGTCCGCGGTCTCCCGCAACGATGATATAGAGAGTCGGTAGTTCCTTGCTACGTCGAACAGAGTATGCGCTGTCCTCCGACGAAAGAGAAGCGAATGCGTCCAGCATTACCCTTTTGTAAAAGCGGGATCGCTCCATTCTCTCACTTGCTTTCTTGATCTTGGAGGATGCTACAAGCTCCATTGCCTTTGTAATATGGCGAGTGGAATCCACACTCTTTATCCGAGCGCGTATTGCTTTAATATTAGCTCCCATATCCTACCTCTGACTTATGCTTCGTTCTGCGGCAGGATACCGTAAACTTCTGTCTTGAACTTATCACCGAAGCGGCCGATTGCCTCTCCGAGAAGCACATTGTCCTCATCGGTAAGCAAACCTGTATCGGCAATTCTTCTCATAAGCTCATCGTAATTGTTACGCAGGAATGTGTAAAGCTCGCACTCGTACTTTGAGATATCGGGGATCTTTATATCGTTCAGATATCCCTTTGTAGCGGCGTAAATAATCGCAACCTGATACTCAACTGGAACAGGAGCGTTCTTGTCCTGCTTCAAGATCTCAACGATACGCTCACCAAGTGCAAGGCGTGCCTTTGTGTCAGCGTCAAGGTCGGAACCGAACTGTGCAAATGCCTGAAGCTCGCGATACTGTGAATAAAGAAGCTTGAGTGTACCCGCAACCTTCTTCATAGCCTTGATCTGTGCGGATCCGCCTACTCGGGATACGGAAATACCGGGGTTTACTGCGGGAATTACACCGGAGTGGAACAGTTCTGTTTCAAGGAAGATCTGCCCGTCGGTAATGGAAATTACGTTAGTGGGAATGTACGCGGAAACATCCCCCGCCTGTGTCTCAATGATAGGCAGAGCGGTAATTGATCCTCCGCCGTATTCGGGAGCAACTCTTGCGGCTCTCTCAAGGAGGCGTGAGTGCAGGTAGAATACGTCACCGGGGTATGCTTCACGTCCCGGAGGTCTGCGTATGAGAAGTGACATTGCGCGGTAAGCAACAGCGTGCTTTGAAAGGTCATCGTAAACGATCAGCACGTCCTTGCCCTGCTCCATGAAGTATTCAGCGATAGCGCATCCCGAATACGGAGCAATATACTGAAGCGGCGCGCCCTCGGATGCAGATGCGGACACGATCACTGTATATCTGTCAGCGCCTGCCTTGCGAATGGTCTCCGCAATGTTTGCTACAGTTGAGTTCTTCTGACCGATAGCAACGTAAACGCAGATAACGCCCGTATCCTGCTGATTGAGGATGGTGTCAAGGGCGATCGTTGTTTTACCTGTCTGACGGTCACCGACGATAAGCTCACGCTGACCTCTGCCGATAGGAATCATAGAGTCGATAGCCTTGATACCTGTCTGAAGAGGAACGCTTACGCTCTTACGCTTGATGATACCGGGAGCCTCTCTCTCGATAGGCCTTGTTTCGGTGCATCCTGTAGGTCCTTTTCCGTCGATAGGCTGACCGAGAGCATTGACGATTCGTCCGATCATGCCCTCGCCTACGGGAACAGAAACAACTCCGCCCGTACGCTTAACACGAGTTCCCTCTCTGATCTCCTCGTCGCTGTCAAGCATAACGATAGAGACTGTGTTCTCTTCCAGGTTCATCGCCATACCGTACTCGCCGCCCTCAAACTGCACAAGCTCATTCGCCATACAGTTGTCAAGACCGAATGCACGCACAATACCGTCACCTGCAGTGATAACGGTACCCGTTTCAGCCTCTTCGGCTTTGTTTTCGTAATTCTTTATTTGATTTTTGATTATACTGCTTATTTCTTCCGGACGCAGGTCCAAACGTATGGTCATGGTCCCTCCAATATCATATAATAGATTTTTTACCGTTAAATCACAGTACTTGCAAGAAGTCCGCCGATCTCACCCAGCTTTTGCTTGATGCTGTCGTCGATCAATCGGTCACTCTGCACGATTCTCATGCCGCCGATGAGAGTCTTATCGACAACATATTCGATCTCTACTCTCTTTCCGGTATGTGAGCAAAGCTTTGCGTTCAGCTTTTCCTTCTGCTCTTCACTCAACTCAACCGCACTTTCAGCTCTCACCTTGATAATGCCAAACTTTTCGTAATAAAGTCGCTCGTATTCCCCAAAGCAGGAAACGATCTCATCGGCAAAGCCACGCTCAACCATAAGCTTGACAAAATTTGCGGTGTATTTATTCACCCTGCCGTCAAGAAGCTCACCTGCAAGAGAAATACGCTTTTCCTTTGACAGCGAGGGGTTTATGAGAAGATGCAAATAGTCGGGGGTTAGAAGAGGGGTAAGTGCACGAGTCTCGAGAAGCAGTTCTTCTTCAAGATGCTCCTCTTCAGCCAGCGCGAAAAGTCCTCCGCCGTATTCTGTAGTGATGTTATTCATCGAGCCACTCCCTTAAAGCTGATCGATAAAGCTGTCGATAAGCTGACGGTGGTCGTCTTCGCTTATCTCACGGCCTACAACGCTCTCCGCGATCTGTACAGAAATGCCGGAGATCTCGTTTTTGAGGTCGTTCATCGCTTTCTTCTTTTCTAGCTCTATGTCGTTCTCCGCCTTCTTCATTGTGTCAGCGGCCTTCTTTCTCGCATTCTCGATGATCTCGTCCCCAAGTCTGTCTGCTCTTTCCGTAGCAGCCTTGACGATAGTCTCCGCTTCATCCTGTGCGTGACTGAGCTTTTCACTGTAAAGCTGGCGGTCTCTTTCAGCAGCAGCGGCTGATTCCTCCGCAGTGCGATAGATATCGTCCACCTGACCCTGACGCTCAGCCATGACCTTCTTCACAGGCTTCCACAGGAACTTTTTGAGTATGAGCATAAGCAGAAGCAGATTGATTATTGTAACAACAATATGCCAGATGTTCAGGGAGATCAGCTCAAGATATTCTCCACTCATGTTTTTTCTCCGAAATTCAGATGATTTTTGTTAATTAAAGTCTGCCAATGAAGAGATTAGGTGCAAGGAGCATGAGAAGCAGTCCCATAACGAAGCCGTAGATACCTGTTGTCTCTGCGATAGCACAGCCCATGATCATTGTAGATGTAACAGAGCCCTTGCACTCGGGCTGACGTCCTATTGCTTCGCACGCCTTACCTACTGCGTAACCTTCACCGATACCGGGGCCGATACCTGCGATAAGAGAAAGACCTGCACCGATTGCACAACCTGCCATAATAATTGCCTTTGCCAGTTCCATAGTAATATCTCCTTGATAATTAATTATTTGCTTTTTTAAGTTTTAAGTCTCGTCACCGCACGCGCCTGCGATATACAGCATCGTCAGCATTGCAAAAATAAATGCCTGCATACACGAGCTGAACACGTCAAAGTAAATTGAAAGCACCGCGGGAATACCCACCTGCAAGAACGGAATCTTGCCAACCACACCGGGAAGCCATCCGAGAAGTGCTGTTGAAGCTGCCGCAAGTGCTGCATAAACAAGAGCCGAAATTACTGTACCCGACACCACGTTACCGAAGTGACGGAAGGTCATTGACACGGGTGTGCCGATCTCGGAAAGGATGTTAAAGGGTGTAAAAAGCGCGAACGGCTTTGTGTAGCCCTTGAGATATCCGCCGAATCCGCTTGATTTTATCTTGTAGTAGGTAATGAGCACGAACACAAGAATAGACCATCCTGCGATCGTGTTAAGATCCGCTGTGGGGGGATACATTCCGAAAAGGGATGACAGAGACGAAAGCGCAGACAGTCCGAGGATCGCCGCAATGAATGGAGCAAATCCCATAAACCGCTCACCCATATTGCTTCTGACAAGCTTCTCTACGGTCTCAACGATCCACTCAGCCACTATCTGCCGCTTTGATGTGGCTCTTACCTTAAGTCCTCGTGTGAGGAAGATACAGAGTGCGGCGATAACTGCCATAACGATCCAGGAGTTGACCTGGGTCTCCGTTATGGGAATACCGCCGAACAGAGGTATCTCAAATAATATTTTAGCACCTGTTATGTTAATGCTGTCCATAATATCCTCTCTCAGTATTACTGAGCGTTATTTTCTTCGTTATTTGTTGTGTTATTTGCCATGTTTTTATCCTCTTCGCCGGGTACGGGTCCCTTCGAGAAGCGTCCGACAAACTTTTCAAATTCGTCCGTTTCCTCTTCCTCATCGTCGGGAACAGGCTCATAATTTACCGTCTCGTCCTTGCCCTTTTTCAGCACAAATGTGTTCCACATATCGATCACGGTAATTATTATCTTCGGGTAGAACACGGATATGAGCACGGGAATAGGGTTGATCCAGTCAATCAACAATGACGCCGCAATGACAGCGACCATTACTGCTGTTCTTGCCATGTATGAGGAGCGCATTCTCATTTTCGCCGCATTTTCATCTCCGAGAGCAAGAGCATTTGTGATACCGACACACATGAAGAAGAAGTTTCCCACAGCGTACAGATATCCCACAGCCGTTCCGATGAATACGGTATAGTCAAGTCTGCCGAATGCAAGAAAAACAAGCACTACAGCAATGCTGCACAGTAGAGATCCTACTGCAATTTTATAAATATTCTGCTTTACTTCCTTTTCAAGCTTCATCTGTCGCTCCCATGACCATTTCTAATAACAGTATTGACCGAAAAGCGGACGTATATATCCTGCCGGACGGTGTGAGTGATTTTTTACCCACTCTGAAAATTATACCACGGCATCAGCATCTTTTCAATAGCCTTGCTGTTATTTTTAACATTTTTTACATTAAAAATTATAAATATTCATTTCCCAAAAGTGCAAAAAAGAGACCCAAAAGAGTCTCTTTTCGTTTTTGTTAACTTAGTTAGCAAGAGAGTTGAACATTGCGTAAGTCTTCGCAAATTCTTCCTTCTTAGCTTCAATGATCTTATCCATTTCAGCGAGTTCTTCTGCTGTGTACTTATCAGTCATGCCGGGCTTGAGTGTGTCCTTGTACTTACGGTCGAGAACCTGGGACCAGCCGATACCGCATGTGGTGATCTCGCCGCCTCTTTCAACTACAACAAGGTCGGAGTTGCCTGCGAGAAGCTCGTCAACAGCTCTTACGCCCATCTTTGTTGCAAGAACTCTGTCGGAAAGTGTGGGAGTACCGCCGCGAACGATGTGTGCCATACGGCAGAACTTGGATTCAACCCAAAGTCTGTCGTTGCCTTCCTTTTCAGCAAGCTCCTTTGTAATATCGTTGATCTTCTTTGCAAGCTCCTGACCGAGTGTGGGGAATGCTTCGGAAACGATGATAAGGAAGCTTCTCTTGCCTTCTCTGCGGAGACGGATGATCTTATCGATGCAAGCCTGCTCGTCGAAGGGACATTCGGGAATCACGCAAGCAACAGCACCTGTAGCGATAGCTGTGTTGATGGTGATGTCACCCGCACCTCTGCCCATTACCTCTACTACATTGCAGCGAGCATGGGATTCGCAAGTATCACGGAGCTTGTCAACATCATAAACAACAGACTGCATAGCGGTGTTGAAGCCGATGGTGTTGTCGGATGCGGTGATGTCGTTGTCGATCGTGCCGGGAATACCGATTGTGGGGATGCCTCTCTGGGAAAGGTCTGTAGCGCCTCTGAATGTACCGTCACCACCGATAGCGATAACGCCGTCGATCTCGTGCTTCTTCAGAGTAGCGATAGCCTTCTGCATACCTGCTTCTTCCTTGAACTCAAGGCATCTGTCGGAGTACAGGAATGTACCGGAAAGCTGGATCTTATTGGAAACGTCACGGTTTGTGAGAGGAATGAGTTCATCGTGGATCATACCTCTGTAGCCGCCGATGCTTCCCATAACTTCAACGCCCTTTGCGTTTGCTGCGCGTACAACTGCTCTTACTGCCGCGTTCATACCGGGAGCGTCACCGCCGGATGTGAGAACGCAGATCTTTCTGAATTTCTGTGCCATAATATCTTGCCCTTTCAAAACATTGTATGTGTTTATATTATTATATTTTTCTCATCGTTTTATTTTATAACAAATCGCGTGTAAAATCAATACTTTCGGGCCAGAAAACAGTAAATTATCCTTTTTTTCTGCATTTTTAGCTAACTTGGATATTTATATCACATTTAATTTACACCTCCTTCACAGAATAATTCTGCAAATTTGGTATAATATTATCGAAAAAGCTCACAAATACTCGGCATTTGCCGAATTGAGGTGTTATTATATGATCAAAAGAAAGAATGCAATAATAAAATTTGTCTCTGCAGCGATTGCGTGCGCTACTCTTATCACATCCGCTGTGATCCCCGCCTCCGCCGCACATAATTACAGAGAGGTGCGTACATACAGCGGTCAGTTCGCCGACGTGAAGCAGTCTGACTGGTACTATGGAAGCGTGGTTGACGCATACGAGCTGGGGCTGGTAAACGGCAAGACCGACTCCACTTTCGTACCCGGCGGTAACGTAACCATTGCCGAAACCGTTAAGCTTGCGGCTGTTGTACACAGACTCCTTGTCAGCGGCGGCGTGGACGAAAGCTATTTCACAGCACGCTATCCCGGTGGCACAAACTGGTACGATCCTTATCTTCGTTACTGTATGACCAACAACATCGTAACTGAGGAGTACCCGAACTACAACGCAGGAGCAAGCCGTGCACAGGTTGCAGTGCTTCTCTCCCGCGCAGTAATGTATTCCGAGGCAAATCTGCCCGAGATCAACGACATAACCCAGACCACCTTCAAGGATGTGTCGAATACTGCATGGTACGTTTCTGCAATCTACAGAATGTACCGTTGGGGCATTATCACCGGCGACGGTCAGGGCAATATCAACCCCGAATCAAAGGTAAAGCGCAGCGAGATCGCCGCTATCGTAATGAGAGTGATCGACCCTGCGGCGCGAGTTGACGTGGATTCTCCCAAAGATGAAACTCCCAAGGACACAGAAGACAACAGCAATACAACACCGTCTGCTCCCGAGGTTTCCGACAAGCCTACAACCGATGAGCAGCCCGAAGGAACAGATCAGAGCATCGTGATCTACGAGGGCGAAATTGATGAAAAGCTCTTCACAGGCATCACCACAGTAGCCGCTGAATTTGAAAGCGAGGACGGTATTCTTGAGCTTGGCAGTGCATACGCCATCGATAACATCAGCCACCTGGCACTTGAGGGAAACAACATCTCCTTCAGGCTGTACGAGGGTGCAGGCTATGAGGCTCTCGGTATCATCCGCGGTTGGCTCAACGATGCAGCTGTAGGCGTTGACGGAACCGCTATCCGCTCTGCCGCTGAGGTTTATGCAGACATCAACGAGCGTTTCTGCCTCTGGATCAACGGAGAACGTCTGATGATCTCCGAGCTTTGGTACACAGACCATGGTGAGTACACCACATATGCTTTCTATTTTGAAGAAGAATTCGTTCCCTCTTATCTGGACGATCTGCAGTTCATTTGCGGTAAGGTGAGCGCGGACATCGCCTTGGAAAAGGGACTTGACATTCTGGCTGACCGAATCGACGGATCCGACGACATTACTCCGCCCACCGATGAAGATAACACGTCAAATGAGTGGGATGAGGATGCATATCAGAACGCTATTGAAGACGCAAAGTACGAGGCGCTTTCCATTCTGTTTGAGCACGAGAGTGAGCGCTGCACCATTATCTACGGTCGCGGACTCTACGGCGGATTCAACAATGACTACAGACTCATTCTCATATTCCGCGACGGATCAACTCTGACCGTGGCAAAGGAACGCCTGAACAAAGTAAGAGTGAACGACAGCGGAGACGTGCTGTACTACACAGTTGACGCCCCCGACGGAATGGAAATACAGTACGGTATTAACTTAAAGATCCAGTAATATGAAGCACGATATAAAATCACTGATTTCAAACGACGGATTCCTTTGCCCAAGTTGTGGCAGACAGCACTTCGGCAAGCTCACAAAATGCATAATAGGTGACGGAGTTATCTCTTCCCTGCCCGAGGTGATGGCGGAGTTTGGAGCATCTTTCCCTTATGTCCTCTGCGACCGCAACACATATAGCGCGGCTGGAGAGCGTGTTTGTTCCGTTCTTGATTCGGCAAATATCAAGTATGTGCTTCACATAATAAAGCGAGAGCATCCCGCGCCGGATGAAAGACTCATTGGTGAGGCGATGATGTACTGTGACAACTCATGTGACTCTGTCATTGCGGTAGGCGGCGGTGTAATAAACGATACGGGCAAGGTTTTAGCAAGCGCAAAAAACGTTCCCGATATCATCGTGGGAACAGCCCCCTCAATGGACGGCTTTGCTTCGGCAACCTCGTCAATGGAGCGTGGCGGACTTAAAGTGTCACTTAACACAAAATGCCCCGATGCGGTAATCGGAGACACTTCCGTTCTCGCCTCTGCTCCAAAGCACATGATCTGCTCAGGCATCGGTGATATGCTGGCAAAATACGTCAGCCTTGTGGAGTGGCAGATCGCGAGGGTAATACTTGACGAATACTACTGCCCTACTGTTGCTGACATGGTAAATGACGCCCTTGATACTTGCGTTAATTCTGCCAAAGCGGCAGTAAACGGCGACAAAACTGCCATCAGCGCAGTGCTAAACGGTCTTGTTGTCTCGGGACTCGCAATGAATTATGCCGGAGTTTCCCGTCCTGCCTCCGGAATGGAGCACTACATCTCCCATATCATTGATATGCGCGCTCTTGAATTCGGTACTCCGTGGGATCTTCACGGTATTCAGTGCGGTATTGCCACCCTTGAGACGGTGCGGGCATACGAAAAGCTGCTTGACGTCACACCGGATATGGACAAGGCACTAAAGCATGCGCGGGAGTTTGATCTTTCCGAGTGGAACGAGCATCTGAGAGAACGGCTGGGCAAGGGAGCGGAACTTATCATCGCGGGAGACGCAAAAGAGCAGAAGTACGATATCGCAAAGCATGAGGTAAGAATCCGCCGGATAGTCGAGAGATGGGATGAGATAAAGGATATAATCCGCACGCTTCCCTCCTCTGCATGGCTGGAAGAATTCATGCGAGACATAGGCCACCCCACATCATTTACTGAAATCGGACTCACAGACGAAGATATGCACGAAGCCTTCCTCATGGCAAAGGACATTCGCGACAAATACGTCCTCGGCAAGCTCATGTGGGACATGGGTGTGTTATAAATAGCAAAAAACTCTTGGTGGTAGATTATGAAAGGTAAAATTCATTTAATTATTGAGATTGTCCTGTGTGCGGCAATCGTAACAACCGTATCAATAATCGCAAGTCTGAATAATTGGTCATATTGGTTGGCTTTGTTATTAATTGTTCCGCTGCTGATCATAGCCATATGTTTATTCAGAAAAATCAATCGTTACGTCTGCCCTCATTGCGGAAGGTTCTTCACTATGACCGAGATCGATTGTGCTCTCAAAGACGAGCGACGTGAGCTTAGAGACGTAAAGGTACGTGTTAAACGCGTATCAAGGCTCAGGGGTCGGGGACATTTTGCCGGCCTGATCAATGAAAGACGCAGAATACCTCACGCTCAAAAAATTAATGTCTACAGCTGCACAGAAATGTGTACAAAATGCGGAGAGTGCAGAGTTGTAGAAATAGCAGAACCGGAAGAATAACCCCACACACAAAAAGACAGCCTACGTCATGTAAGCTGTCTTTTTTATTTCATTTGCCGAATTACAGCACCGTGCACTTGAATCCCAGAGCCTCAACAGCTGCGACAATTGCCGCCGCGTCGAGCTTTTCGGGGCAAGTTACTGTTGCTCTGCCGAGCTTGAGGTCGATGTCAGCCTTGCCACCAAGCTTCTTGATAGCTTCAACCACCTTTGCAACACACTTTTCGCAGTGCATACCCTCGATCTTGAAGTTTACCTTTTTCTTTTTTCCAAACAACATTTTATTTTCTCCTTTGACTTGCTGTCATATATTCGTATTAATACTTCGCCTTGTATCTCCTCAGCCTCAGGGCGTTTGTCACTACGCACACGCTGGAGAGTGACATTGCAGCCGAGGCGATCATCGGCGTCAGAGCTATACCGAAAATTGGGAACAGAGCCCCTGCCGCGATGGGTATGCAGAGGATATTATATCCAAACGCCCACGCAAGGTTTTCAGCAATATTCCGCATTACAGCGTGAGACAGATCCACCGCACGGGATGCATCCGTCAGATCATTACGCACCAGTATTACCCCCGCCGACTCAATAGCGATATCCGTACCGTGGGCTACAGCCATACCGCAGTCAGCCATTGCAAGAGCAGGGGCATCGTTCACTCCGTCACCGATCATCACAGCATATCGCCGTTTGGTGTCGCCGAAATATTCACCGGACATGAGCTTTTCTATATACAACGCCTTCTCGTGAGGTTTTACACCGGATATTACGTTTTCTATACCGGCATCACGGGCAATAGCCTTCGCAGTAGCCTCGCAGTCACCGGTGAGCATAAACACGTTATATCCCTGCTCTGTCAGTCGTCTCACCGCTTCGCGGCTTGAGGGCTTTATCTTGTCGGAAAGTGCGATAATTCCGCAGAGTTTTCCGCCGCGAGCAAACATAACGGGAGTTTTTCCTTCCGCCGCGTATTCGTCAAGACGTTTCTTTGCCTCATCCGACACAGTAACGCCTGAATTTTCAAGATATTCGAGATTTCCGCCGAGGCAGTCCTCACCGTCAATATATCCGCGAACACCGCCGCCGAAGGTCTGCTTAAAGTCTGTTACCGCTGTGGCTGTGATGCCGTTTTCCGAGGCATATTCAACTATCGCCACGCCGATGGGATGCTCGCTCATACTCTCAAGAGAAGCCGCAATATCAATCAGTCCCCCATCAAGTGAATAAACGTCCGACACGCTCATTTTGCCCTCGGTGACTGTGCCCGTTTTGTCAAGCACAACGATATCAGCCTTGTGAAGCATGTCGATCGCATCAGCGGATTTTATGAGTATGCCAAGCCCTGCGCCTCTGCCCACACCGGTCATTATTGCCGTTGGAGTTGCAAGTCCAAGAGCACAAGGACAGCTTATCACGAGAACGGATATGCCAAATCCCACCGCACGGTGCAGTGAGCCGTCAAATATCATCCACAACGCAAATGTAAGCACCGCAATACCGCAAACGATCGGCACGAATACACCGCTGATCTTGTCCGCCAGCTTCTGAACGGGTGCTTTGCTTGATGCCGCGTCGTCCACAAGCTGTGTTATCTTCGCTACAGTAGTGTCCTCACCAACGTGGACCGCTTCGATTTCAGCGTATCCGTGGGTGAGTATAGTGCCGCATATGAGAGTATCGCCCTCGCACTTTGAAGCGGGTACGCTCTCGCCTGTGATGATGCTTTCGTCAGCCGAGCCGCCACCTGTCAGCACAACTCCGTCACAAGGCACCGATGCGCCTGCGCGGATGATCACTCTGTCCCCCACAAGAAGCTCTTCGGACGGGATAGTAACCGTTTGACCGTCGCGGATCACTTCTGCAGTTTTCGGTGTCAGCGCCATCAACTTTCGCACTGCGTCGGATGTGTGACGTCTTGCACGGGTTTCAAGTATGCGACCGAGGGTTATGAGTGTGAGGATCATAGTCACAGACTCAAAATACAGCTGCTCGGAGTAGGTGTGCGCCATCTCATCATTTGAATATGCGACGATCATGCATCCGAGGATGTAGATTCCGTAAACCATGGATGCCGCCGCTCCCGTTGCCACAAGGGTATTCATGTTGGCACTGCCGTGGAGCGCACTTTTTGCCCCGTCAATGAAGTAGTGTATATTGATAATAATTACGGGAATAGCTAATCCAAGCTGAACGAGTGCGTAAATGATCGGCTCGATGCCATGTCCGTGAGGATCCATGAAGGACGGCAGAGGCAGATGCACCATGTGCCCCATGGTAACGTACATCATCAACACCGCAAGAATCGCAGATGCCACAAACCGCTTTATCATGTCGCGGTATTTTCGGTTTTCCTCTTCCTCGGACACCTCGCGCTTCACCCACGGTCCTGCAGAATATCCCGCATCGCTTACGGACGAAAATATCGTCTCCTCAGTTAGCACGTTTTCGTCATAGGTCAAGGTCATCGAGTTTGTCATAAGGCTGACAGATGCTTCCTCAATGCCATCAAGGGAGAGCACGCACTTTTCAACTGCCGCCTGACAAGCCGCGCATGACATTCCTCCCACAGAATATTTCTTTGTCGTCATAGGCCCTCCTTTTCTGTTTTTTTACAGTCAATTCTTATACTTTTTGGCGAGTTAGCAGAGAGTAACTGCACCTTGAAAGTTAACCGCAATCACGTTATCCATGACTGCGGCGGATTATTTACAACTCTGCACCGAAGCGGATCATTGTTTTTATAAACTGTACCGCATTCTCGCCCTGAAGATTGAACGCGATGGGGACTGCCTCACCGATACCTGCGGCGATAAGGCTTATTCCGCAGTTGACGGACAGGGTCTTGCCTGTGCCGATCTCACCCTGGGTAAGACGGGAGAATACCGCGTTGATTATACCGCCGTGAGTAACGCCAACAACAGTCTTTCTGCCGGAAGCTTCCAGCATATCGTCAAGAGCATGAAGCATACGCTTTGCAGCTACGGGAACAGTTTCTACATTCCCTGCCTGGCGCTCACCCCTCGGATATTTTTCGATTCTCTCCTCAAGAGTAAGTCCCGAAAGGCTACCGTAGTCACGCTCGATCAGTCGCTCGATTATTATGGGATCCCCCAAGTCAAGCGCGCGGGAAACGTATTTAGCCGTCTCATGTGCTCTGTCAAGGGGAGATGTGCAAACCGCAGCGAACGATACGCCACACTTCTTGATATCAAGCACAAGCTTTGCGAGTGTTTCTGCCTGAGAATGACCCATAGCGTTAAGCGGTACGTTTTCCCTGCCCTGCAGTCGCTTTATCAAGTTCCAGTCAGTCTGACCGTGGCGGGCAACACACACAAGGGTGCGTCCCTCAAGGAGACAGTGTGCCGCGGCAGACGGTTGCATCAGTACCACAGGCGTGGTTTTCAGTGTTTTTCTTTTCAGTTGAGCCAAGCGCACTCCTCCTTCCGTTGTTAATTATTCTACTTATATTATTATACATTATACGCCACACCTTGTCAATAGAAAAACGGACACCGCTCGGATGCCCGTTTAACCTATTCTTCTTTACTGTCCGAGCGAATGGAGATAATTTTCTATAACGTCCTCATCAATATACTCCATCAATGGAGCTATTCCCTTCAGTCCGTGATTTTTGAGCGCATCGGCGGCAATTCTGCCAAGAGCTTCGTCGCTCAGAAGTTCTGCAATATCTTCGATTGATTCAACACCATGCTCCTCGTATGATTTCATAGCAATTTCGCCGAGAGCCTCATCGCTCAAAAGTTCTGCGATGTCTTCGATTGATTCAATACCGTGCGTCTCGTATGATTTCATAGCAATTTCGCCGAGAGCCTCATCGCTCAAAAGTTCTGCGATGTCTTCGATTGATTCAATACCACCCTTTTCATACAGAGTCATCGCTATCTCATCAATACAAGAATCGCTGAGATCCATGAGAATCGGTTCGATTGCCTCGACTGTTCCGTGCTTTTTCACTTGCTTTCTTGCAAAGCTATCAATAAAGTCCGCGCTGACAAACGGTGCAACTGAAGCCATATCTTCTGCTGTTATTTCCGGATCCTCCATACCTTCCATAAGTTCCTCTACCTGTTCCGCATACAGAATCGGAGCAACCTCTTCAATTTCCTTGATGCTGATGTCACAAACAGGCTCACTCTTTATGACCTTTTCGGTGATCTCCGTTCCTCTTTTATTCCAGAGGATCTCATCAATAGAAACTTCAAACAGCTCCGACAGCTCCCCAAGCTTTGAGATGTCAGGCATACTGAGACCTCTCTCCCAGTTGCTGACAGCCTGAAAACTGATGCCAAGCCTATCTGCAAGAGCCATTTGCGTAAGTCCCTTTTCCTTGCGCAGCTTTGCGATATTTGCTGCTACCTTTGTCATGTCAAACATAATTACTCCACCTTTCCTACTTTCGAATACGTTTTTGCCGTTCTTAACAATTTTAATTCCGGCCATTATTTCACCAAGCATATCGTTCACATCCCTTCCTGCTTGTGACTGAATTTTAGCAAAATCCTAACTCACAATACAGCAAGCAGTAATTGAATCGGTGAAAAATGCTGCTCAACCTGTAGTTGAAACGAAAAAACGGACACCGCTCGGATGCCCGTTTTAGTATTAGCTTATTTCTTAAGTGCAACAGCAGCCTTAGCCTTGTCAGCAATGGACTGTGCATCGAGGTGGTAGTAGGAAACAAGTTCCTTTGCAGGACCGCTGCGACCGAACTCGTCATTTATACCTACACGGAGTACAGGTGTGGGGCACTTTTCAGCGAGGCATTCGCAAACAGCAGCGCCGAGACCGCCGATAACTGTGTGCTCTTCGCAGGTTACGATAGCGCCGCACTTTTCAGCCTCAGCTACGATGAGCTCTTCATCAAGAGGCTTGATTGTGCAGATGTTGATAACGGAAGCGGAGATGCCTTCTTCAGCGAGAATGTCGCGTGCAAGGAGTGCCTGCTCAACTTCGATACCTGTTGCAACAAGCGCTACGTCAGTACCGTCAGCCAGCTTTACGCCCTTACCGATCTTAAAGTCGTATGTTTCGTCGAACAGAGTGGGAACTGCCATTCTGCCGAAGCGGAGATATACGGGACCGTTGTGCTCTATAGCAGCCTTAACTGCAAGGCGAGCTTCTGTAGCGTCAGCGGGGTTGAGAATTACCATGCCGGGGATAGTACGCATGAGAGCGATGTCCTCGTTGCACTGGTGAGTAGCACCATCTTCACCAACAGTGATACCTGCGTGAGTTGCGCCGATCTTTACGTTGTTGTGGGGGTAACCGATGGAGTTTCTGATCTGCTCAAAGCTGCGTCCTGCCGCAAACATAGCGAAGGAGGAAGCGAAGGGGATCTTGCCGATAAGAGACATACCGGTTGCAACACCGATCATGTTGTTTTCAGCGATACCGCAGTCAAAGAATCTATCGGGGAAAGCCTTCTTGAATGTACCTGTCTTTGTAGCGGCAGCAAGGTCCGCGTCAAGAACTACAAGGTTTTCATATTCTGCACCGAATTCAGCAAGGGCTTTACCGTATGCTTCACGGGTAGCGATTTTTTCAGCCATTTTATTTAATTCCTTTCGATGTAAGCTTATTTGTGACC
>SVSK01000035.1 GCA_015064345.1 Oscillospiraceae bacterium
TAAGGATAGAGTGGTTTTCATCCCTTGTAAAATCGTAGAACATATCCACCACTTCGTCACGCACAACAGGATCAAGTCCGCTTGTCGGCTCGTCAAGGAGCAACAGCTTTGCACCGTGGGAGAGAGCCACGGCAATACCGAGCTTCATCTTCATACCGCGAGAAAACTCCTTAAAAGGCTTTTTGTCGGGTAAAGACAGTTTTTGAAGAAGCCTATCATATTCATCCTCATTCCAATTACGAAACGTATGCTTCATAACATTTCCGATCTGCTTTGCCGTCAAGCATTCGGGCATACCAACCTCGTCCATTACAACACCTACATTTTCTTTGGTAAGAGCGATATCTTCTCCATTGTCTTTGCCAAGTATCGTAATTGTTCCGCTATCCTTATGAAGCATATCCAAGATTAGCTTTATCGTTGTGCTTTTTCCTGCACCGTTCTCACCGATCAGCCCCATAATACAACCGCTTGGTAAAGTAAGATTTATATTATCCAAGCAAAATCCCGAAAAGGATTTACTTACATTTTTTATTTCCAGTGAGTTCATTCCTGTTCCTCCATGCCAAACGTAATCATTTCCATAATATCGTCACGGCTCAAATTGCACGAGACAGCGAGCTTTGTTATCTGCTCAATATGTTCCTCGATCTTTTTCAAATTTACCTCACGTAAAAGTTCCACGTTCTTCGGCGCAACGTAACATCCCTTTGCCGGAAGTGTGTAAATAAAGCCTTCCTTTTCTAGCTCTTCATACGCGCGCTTGGTCGTAATAAAGCTGATGCGCAGATCCTTTGCAAGCCCTCGGATAGACGGCAGCATCTCATCCTCTTTCAGCTCACCGCTTATGATCTGATTCTTGATTTGAGAATATATTTGATTATAAATCGGTTCGCCGCTTTTGTTGTCTATTAAAATATTCACGTCATCACCCTCTGTTAAAACTGTATATCTATATTATATACAGTTAGAGCATTTTTGTCAATAGATTTTGCAAAACAAGCGCAAAAAATCCCTCGCTCCTTTCAGAACGAGGGATAATGTTTTTTTGTACAGCTCGTATTTCTTAATTATCGGAACCCGTCCTTAAGGGTACGAAGCATTTGGTCTCTTTCTTTATTTTGTTCGTTTATGCGATGCAGAAGAGGGAGTTCTGGATAACGGAGTTGATCTTTTTGGGGAGCTGGTGCTGTCTCATCATACCAACTGTGGAAGTAACTGCGAGGGGCCAAAGAACGAACCAGGAAACTGTCATTACGATGCCCTTGTCGACCCACTTGCCTTCGCCGATGTCAACGGTGATGTGAGTTTCGGAAACGGGAGTGATGCGAACTGTGATCGCGCGGTCAAGTCCTACGAACTGCTTTAATGCGCCGCCGCGAGCCTTAGCCTGAAGAACTGCCGTGCCCTCATTTGTGATGAAGCACTGGGTTTCCATGTTTTCGCTTGATTCAAGATAGTTGCGAACTGCTGTTGCGATGTCCTGTACGTTTCTGCCGTTAAGATTGTAAGTTGTTGTCATTTTAATAATCCTCCAAAATTTGATTTAAGTAAGTTGTTTGTTGATTTGTTTTATCTTGTGACTGTATTATACACTATGTGGTTTTCTGTTTTTGCAAGGTGTTTCCGGATCAGAAAGCGTAACCGTAGAGGCCGTTTCTGATAGCGTTCATGATGTTCTGAGGGAGCTTGTGCTGCTTGTAGAGACCAACACCGGAAGTAACTGCGAGGGGCCAAAGAACGAACCAGGAAACTGTAAGAGCGATGCCCTTGTCGACCCACTTGCCTTCGCCGATGTCGATGTTAACGTGAGTATCGGAAACGGGGGTGATTCGAACTGTTGTTGTGCGGTCGAGACCCATGAACTGCTTTACTGCGCCGCCGCGGAGCTTACCCTGAACGATAGCGGAGCCGTCATTTGTGAAGAAGAACTGAGTGTGCATGTTTTCTGCGGATTCGAGATAATTTCTTACGATCATTGCTACGTCCTGTACTGTTCTGTTGTTAAGGCTGAGAGTTGTTGTCATTTTGTTTTCCTCCAAAAATTTAATTAAGTTAGATTTGATTTTTTGTTTTGTTTTATCTTGTGGCTTTATTATACACCACTCGGTTTTGCACTTTTGCATCTCGTTTCCGACCCGCCGGGGTTGGCTCGAGTTACTTATTCTCCTTGTACTGCTTTTTTGCTTCTTTAACTATATCCTTCATGTTTGTTTCGGATGTGATCGATGCTGCGTAGTTTTTGAGCTCTTCTCCGCTAAGGTTGGAAATCTCACGGTCTGCTTTTAATAAGTTAGAAAGCATCTTTATGAAGATGTAAGCAGCTACATATACCAGAGTGAAGTTGCCTATCATGCTAAGAACAGATGCGCCTATCTGACCGAAGCCGGGGATAAACGAAACTGCTGCTGCCAGAGCAACATTTGTGATTACTGTGGCTGACAGGTCAGCGACCACGCCGGATGCTAAAGCTTTCAGCGCACCGTCCTCGAATGTAACTCCAAGAGCTTTTGCTATACGTACATACATCGCTAATATGGAAGTTGCAGCTGCGCCTGTTGCGATTATTGCTCCGGCTCCGGGTAGTGCTGCACCTGCACCGGATAATGCACCGGTAAATGCGTGCTGCTTTACGATCTCTCCCAATTGTTCGGCATTGACATCCTTGCCAAGTTCTTTCATTGATCTATCAAGCTCGTCAAACGCAAGCTTCATATGTCCTGCAGTGATTCCCATTATCTTTTCTCCTTTGATGTTAAGTATTCGTTGTTTTATCTTGTGGCTTTATTATACACCACTCGGTTTTGCACTTTTGCATCTCGTTTCCGACCCGCCGGGGTTGGCTCGATTTGCTCTGTGCTTTGTGTTTTCCTTTGTTGTGACACCATTATACACGAGGTGAAATCCAACTTTTGCAACCCGTTTCCGGAAGCATAATTTCCTTATATATTCATTTGGCACTTGCAATAGCGGACGGGTTGGAGTATAATTGGTATATTGGATATTGATCACGGAGGAAGAATATGTATAAATATATATTGCTGGCGATTCTGGTTGTTACAATGATATACGATATCATAACGTCAGTTTTGTCCGACAAACAGAAAAATAAGCCTTTGCCCGAAAACGTCCGCGACGTATACGACGAGGCTGAATATAAACGCTGGAGAGAGTATTCCGCAGATCACAAGCGCCTTGCCATGATTGAGGGCGTGTTCAGCTTTGTGCTTCTTGCGGTGCTTTTCGCTACTAATATTTTCTCATGGATTTACGGCGTGATGCCAGGCAGCGAATTCTGGAAGAACATTCTGCTCATGGCAGTTTTCACTTTGTTCCTTTCCTTTATCAGCATACCATTTGACTACAAAAAGACATTCGGAATTGAAGAAAAGTACGGATTTAATAAGTCCACGAAGAAAACTTTCATTTCCGACCAGATAAAGAACCTCATTATCAACGGCATACTCAACTGCCTCCTCACTCTCGTTGCGTTCTATATCTGCCGCGACCTTACGGTGAAGGGATTCATTTGGTGGCTTGTGGGCGCTGTGGGCTTTATGGTTATCTTCTCTATGCTCTCTACCGTATTTCAGAAGATATTCAATAAGTTTACACCTCTTGAGGAAGGTGAGCTTCGTGATACTCTTACAGAGATGTTTGCATCCGAGGGATATAAGCTGAAGAACATTTACGTTATGGACGCTTCCCGCCGCACTACTAAAGTGAACGCTTACTGCTCGGGACTTGGCAAAATGAAGAAGATCGTGCTCTTCGACAACCTTGTGAACAATTACACACCTGACGAGATCACCGCGGTATTTGCCCATGAGCTTGCTCACTTCAAGCACCGCGATACATTGAAGCTGACGGCATGCTCTTTTATCAACATTATCGTTATCCTGTGCTCTATTGCGGTTTTCGCTCTTGTGCCCGAAGTATCTGTTGATTACGGTTTTGAGGGTGCGAACATGGCATTTGCTCTCATTGCACTGATGAGCGTGATTCTCACTCCGATTATGAAGCTGATCGCGCTGCCAGTCAATGCCTTCTCCCGTCATTGCGAGAGACGAGCTGACACATTTGCTGTGAAGAAGGGTTATGGTGAAAGCATGATATCTGCGCTGAAAAAGCTGCCCAAGGATAATCTCACAGATCTTAACCCCCATCCGTTCATTGTGAAGATCGAACACAGTCACCCAACCCTCAGCCAGCGAATTGCCCTTGTGGAAGAAAAGATGAGGGAGCTGAAATGATACTTGAAAAAACACTACTCCCGAATGAAATGTACCCCACGTTCCACGACGTTACCCCTGAGCACCTGCGCTCTCTCGGAATTAAGTACATTTTTTCGGATATAGATAATACTCTCGCCACCTATGACGATCCCACACCTCCCGAAGATGTGGTTGAGTGGTGCAGGAAAATGAACGCGGCGGGGATAAAGATCGCCTTCGTGTCAAATAATGATGAAGCGAGAGTGGAGCTGTTCAACCGTGACTTCGGATACGTTGCGTATTCCAAAGCAGGCAAGCCGCTGACAGGGAAGCTGAAGCGTGCTATGGCTGATCTGGGTGCTACCCGTGAAAGCTCAGTTCTGCTGGGGGATCAGCTTCTCACAGATGCGGCGGCAGGGAACAGAGCAGGACTGTACGTTATCATCGTTCCGCCAATCAAGGATAAGACCAGCGCGTTTTTCCGTTTCAAGCGGTGGATAGAGAAACCGTATGTTAAGAAATTCAATGAAAACAATAACAAGTGAGGATATAACAATGACAAAAATGCAGAACCGTTACGCTACTCTCCGAGCTAAAATGGCAGAGCTTGGACTTGACGCGATCTATGTAAACTCCGCGGAAAACCACCTCTATATGTCCGACTTTGACAATCCCGACGGATGGATATTTATCACAAAGGAAAACTCCCATCTTTACGCAGACCCTCGTTATATTGAAGCGGCACGTGCTGAGGCTACCGAGCTTTGCACAGTATGCCTCCCATCTCAGCCCACACTTCAGGAGGTCGCAAGAGATAACGGCGTTAAAGTTATCGGTTACGAGGACAGACGCCTGACTTGCTCCGCACTTGAGGGATTGAAGCACAACTTCGACGGTATGGGCATCGAGTTTGCTCCTGTTGGCGGACTTTTCACAGATCTTCGTTCCGTTAAGACTGAGGACGAGGTTGAGAATATTGTTGCAGCACAGAGAATTGCCGAGGGCGCATTCGAGCATATCTGCAAGGTGCTCACATACGATATGACTGAAGTTGAAGTTGCGGCAGAGCTTGAGTATTACATGATGAAAAACGGCAGCCAGAAGCCTTCATTTGACACGATCTGCGTATCCGGTACTGCTTCCTCCCGTCCCCACGGTGTGCCGAGACGAGTTAAGCTGGAGCGTGGCTTCCTTACAATGGACTACGGCGCAACTGTGAACGGCTACCACTCCGATATGACACGTACAGTTGTTATCGGCAAGGCAGACGAGGATATGAAAAAACTGTACAACACAGTGCTGACCGCTCAGCTTGCTGCTATTGATGCAATCACTGAGGGTGCAAACAATGCGGAAATGGACAAGGTTGCCCGCGATATTATCTACAACGCAGGCTATGCGGGAAAGTTTGAGCACGGACTCGGCCACGGCGTTGGTCTTGAGATACACGAAGCTCCCAACCTTAACTTCCGTGCTACAGAGCTGTTCCTTAAGCCCGGTCAGATCGTAACTGTTGAGCCGGGTATCTATCTTGAAGGTCTCTACGGCTGCAGAATCGAAGACATGGTGCTGGTTACAAAGGGCGGCAAGCGCAATCTCACAAACTGCCCCAAGGAAATGATCGAACTCTAAGAAAACAAAGGATCTGTGTCGAGTGTGTCGGCGTAGATCCTTTTTCTGTATTTTTCGTATTTTCTTGACATCCCGCGGCAGAAATATTATAATAGTAGTAGGCATAGGATAGTATGTCAAACCAAATTATGAAAGGCGGATTTTTTATGAGACCTGAAATCATCATTACAATTATTATTGCTGTGGTTGGCCTTATTATTTCTTGTCTTAGGATAGTTCCTCAGGCAACAGAATTTGTTATTGAGCGCCTCGGAAAGTATCAGAAGACATGGAGCGCAGGCCTTCATTTCCTCATTCCCATCATTGACAGAATATCAAAGAAGGTAACTCTCAAGGAGCAGGTGCTTGACTCTCCTCCCCAGCCCGTTATTACAAAGGATAACGTAACAATGCGCATTGACACCGTTGTATATTTCAAGGTGTTTGACGCAAAGCTCTTTACATACGGCGCGGTAAATCCTATCAGCGCACTTGAAAATCTTACCGCAACCACACTTCGTAACATCGTTGGTGAGCTTGAACTTGACGATACACTTACATCTCGCGACACTATCAACGGCAAGATGACTGAGATACTTGATTCCGCTACAGACCAGTGGGGTATCAAGGTTAACAGAGTTGAGCTGAAGAACATCATTCCTCCGGCAGAAATTCAGAACGCCATGGAAAAGCAGATGAAGGCTGAACGCGATCGCCGTGAAACACTCCTTGAGGCTGAAGGTCACAGAGCGGCTGTTATTACCCGCGCAGAGGGTGACAAACAGGCTATGATCCTTGCGGCAGAGGGTGAACGCGACGCACGCATTGCAAGAGCAGAGGGTGAAGCAAAAGCTATCTACCTTGCAAAGAAGGCTGAGGCTGACGGTCTTGCGGCTCTTCGTGAAGCAGGTGCGGATGCTGCTGTGCTTGAGCTTAAGAAGTATGAGGCACTTGTGGCAATGTCAAACGGCACTGCGTCCAAGATCATTGTTCCCACAGATGCTGTGGAGATGACAAAGGCGAACGTTATCTTCTCCGAGACCTCCGGACTTGGTGACGTAACTCCCTCCGCGGAAAAGGTACAGAAGCCCGCAAAGCCCGACGTTTGCTGCGACTGATAACGCAAAAAGTAAATAATCACTCTAAAATCTAAAAAAGGCAGAGATGTGACTTGGCATTTCTGCCTTTTTATTTTCTCCGGGTCCATTGACAAATCCCGGAGAGTGTTGTATTATTCTCTTGTAGAAAATCGTGTGTTATGAGACGGAATACACATCAATATTTCACTGGAGACAATACCATGGCTGATTTGATTTTAAGCTTTGCTACGGAAGATTACGTCAACCCACATGCGGCGGACGGTATTATCAGAGCATCGAAAATGATACGCGAGGCCGGATTCACGCTTTGCCATAATGTTGTGGCGCGGCTTGTAGAGGCACTTGTGAAATGGGGCAGACAGGACTGTATTGACGAGATCAAGCAGTGCGAGATAGCAACCCACTCTCTTACCCATTCTCACCATCCCACCATCAATGAATATACCGACATAGATGACTTTGACCTTGCTATGAGACTCTTCCGCAAAGAGGAGGACGAAGCGGTCGAGATAATTCAGCGGATCCTCGGAACCGAGAGCCTTGTTGCCGCAAATCCGCCCGGAGCGTCTGTATCTTACGTAGCGCAGTACGGATACGCGGATATGGGATTTAAGGTATATCCCGCCGCATACACCATAGACTGCGTGAAGGGCAGACCTGTTTCATTCTGCAATCTTCTCAATCTGCACTGTCCTTATGATCTTGACAACTTCATTAACTTCACCAAGGAGGACGTGCTGGAGCTTATCGAAAAGATAGCTGAGAAGGACATCTGCATGATCACTCACCACCCCGCAAAAAACACCATCGTGTCGTATTGGGACAGACAGAACTACTACAAAGAGAATAACGACGGCGAATGGATACTGAGTGATATGTTGCCCGAGGAGAAGATAAAGAACTTTGAAGAGAATCTTCGTTTCTTCCTCGAGAAGATCAAGGAGGACGAGCGTATCAACGTGATCGGATTCGCGGATATCATAAAGAGATACGTTCACCCGAGAAGCGTAAAGCGCGAACAGATCCCCGAGATCAAAAAAGCACTTAGCGAAGACTTCTTCCCGCTTACAGTACCCGAGTCTTTGTGCCTGTCTGACATTCTGCTCGCTTGCCGTGATTTTCTTCTCGGTAAAGAGGAGCACGAGTGCGAGAAGGTATACGGCTTCCTTGAAGTACCTTATACTATCCCTCACCCCGTGAGAGTTACTGCGGCAGAGATGCGCGAGTCAGCGACACAGATCCCCGACGGCAGATTCCTTCCCACGGAGATAATCGTTGGCGGAAAGAAGCTTGGCCCTGCCGACTGGCTCAGAGCAGCGCTTATCATCCTTTCCGGTGAAGAGGTTGCGAACGTGGTGCCTGACAAGTGGCAGATCGACTTGAACGAATTTCCCATGCTTCGTAATCAGCGACTTGTGGGCTGGTGGATACATTCGGACTCATTTAAGGACGAATACATCTCCAATAGAGCAAGACTCCAGAGCTGGACCATCAGACTTCCAAGAGGCACAAACAGAAAAATATTCTGACAATGTGCGTTGGTTTGTAGAGCACCATGTTTATTGTATCGCACTCTCCCCCCACCCGCTCCGTGAGAGCCCCCTATAACGAAGTTATGGCCGGATGGGGCCTTAATGCTAAAGCTTTTAATCGGCATTATCGATGGTGCATATGGGCAAAAAATAAACGGTAGAAATTACTCTACCGTTTTTCTTTTATATAACTGCCTTACTTTTTAGCACATCCTGCGAGGGCCGCACCGATTACTGTGCCGAATGCGGAGTTTTTCGGGATGATAAAGTTCATATCAAACATTCTGTTGAGTGTGCCGAAGATATCAGCCGCCTGCTCAACAACTGAAAGGTTGCCTGTGAGCACCACGTCGCGTATGCCGTAATTGCGCGCGGCGAAAATGGACATCATACCGATGGTCTCAAATACCATGTTGATGATTCCGAGGGCGATATCCTCTCTTGTAGCAAGGTCGCTTATACTGCCGAAGTTGGATGCTGTCATGATATCGGAGAATCCCGGAACGATGTCAGCCTTTGTGATATCGTTGATCTTTAGGTCAACCTTGTCAAGTGAGCCGCCCTTTGCAAGCTCTGAAATGTGGTCAACTGTGTCCATTGACAGCATTTTCTTTGAAAGCCCCACAAGTGTACCGCCGCCCACACCCGTACCGCCGAGATACTTAGGCTCTTCACCGTCCTTTGCATAAACGATGGCTGTGCCTGTTCCACAGCTTGTGATAATTGCGTGGTCAAGTCCCGAGAGATAGAGTCCGCCCAGTCCTATTGCGTTGAATTCTTCGATCTTCTCGCACTTGAGCCCGTAGATGGGCTTTGAAATATATGAGCTTCCCGCACCTGTTACCATGACCTTTTCGATGTCCTCGAGGGAAAGATCGTTTTCGTCAAGGAACTTACCGAATGCACCGTAAACAGATGTAATGGGGTCGGTGGCGCGCACGAAAATGGGATCGATGAGCTTGAAGCTGTCTCCGCGCTCAAATCCGACTATCTTGGTGGTGCTTCCGCCGATGTCTATTCCGATAATAATATTTTTTGACATTATGTTGCTCCATTTGCAAAAATGTTGTATAATTAAAAAAAGTATATCATACGTAAAAGAAAAAATCAACGATTTATGTAATAATTATTCCTTTTGTGCGAGGAATATCACAATACAAGAGAGGCTGTATATGCTTACAGAAAAAAACTTTGCCGAGGCATCGGCTGTGCTGAACTCAAAAAAACTGTTTGTGTTTGACATGGACGGAACCATATATCTCGGCGGTATTCCATTTGATTTTGCGGTGAGCTTTATTAATAAGCTGCGTGAGAGCGGCAAAAAGATTCTGTTATTTACTAACAACGCCTCCCACAGCCCCGAGTTTTATATCGAGAAGCTGACACGGCTTGGATTTGAACCGACAATGGAGGAAATATGTACCTCGGGCAACGTGACTGCCGCATTTTTGCAGCGCAAGAGGGCAGGAAAGCGAGTCTATCTTCTCGGCACACCTGAGCTGTACGATCAGTTAGCATCCTACGGCATTGATATGGTAAACGACCGAGACGGCAATTGGGACGGCAGGGAAGCGGAGATCACAGTCACCAGCTTTGACACCACTCTTACTTACGAAAAACTGACATGGGCCTGTGACTTTATCCGCGGCGGTGCGGAATATCTCTGCACTCATCCCGATTTCAACTGTCCAACGGAAACAGGCTTCATTCCCGACAGTGGTGCAATTGCGGCCTGCGTTACAGCGTCAACGGGAGTGCTTCCTACATACTTCGGCAAGCCTTACCCCGAGACTGTTGAGATGATCTCCGAGATCACGGGAGCGGAAAAGGATGAGATAATCATCTTCGGCGACAGACTTTACACGGACATCGCAACGGGCAAGCGTCACGGAATAACTGCCGCACTTGTTCTTACGGGTGAAACAAAGATCGAGGACGTTTTAAGCGCCCCCGACGAAGAAAAACCTGATATTTTACTTGATTCACTTGAGTCTGCGGATAAATTAATGTTCGGCGAGTGAGTCATCCCCAATAATTTCACTTATCAGCGCGTCTGCAAAGATCTCTGCGCTGATTTTTGCTTCTTCAAGAGTGTTGGCGCATGAGCCTACCTCAAGAAGAAGAGACCCACGGGTGTACTGCTCGTTGAAAGATGCACTGCGAAGATCAATGCTCCGCATCATATCGGGAGAAGTACACCAGACTGCATACTGTAGCCGTGCCGCGAGAGATAGGTTGTCCTCCCAACCGATGTGTCCCGAGCCGCCGTGGTCTGTACCGATGACGAACATGAGACGCGCGGCACTTTCACCGTTCAGATCCGTTGTAAGCGGAAGAAACGTGCCGTCGGGCAGCATGACTGAGTCGCGGTGAACGTCAATTATGTAGGAGACTGAGGGATATTCAGCCAAAGTCTCGCGAATGGTGAGGGATGCGTTGTAGTATGCCAGATTGAAGTCGTCGGCATCAAAAAGAGTTTCGCAGTGGATTGTGTTTATGCCTGCGCTGTTCAGCCGATCTGCGATCACTTTGCCCACCGCCACTATGTTTTCCGACTTGTCCTCGGTGCGGTAGTCTGACGAGGCGGAGTTGGCATATCCCTCGCAACCGTGAGTGTGGAGAATGAGTACGACGGGAGCATCGTCTTCGTATGTGCTGTAAATCTCACGGAGAGTGGGAATTGCTCGCGGGCGGTTGAGTATCTCATTCATGTCTGGAGAGTAGGGAGTTTCGTTTGTGAGGGTTATGGAGAAACCGTCCCGCAGAGGCTCTTTCGGAGAGCTTACAGAGGGGGAAGGCGGTATTTGACTGTCCTTTTCGTTTTCGCCTGTAAGCGGTATGCTATCGGGAGTGAGAACTGTCACGTTTTGCATGCCTCCCACAAGCTCACCCAGCATCATTCGGGTTAAGTACGTTCCGTCAATACCAAGCACTCCCGCTACCGCAACCACGGTCGACGAGAAAAAAAGAACCGCTATGGCTGCGAGAAGTATGCTGAGCACCTTTGAAATGACAGAACTCGCAGAGCTTGATCCGTCCAATGACTCGTTTGCAGTGGCTTCCCAACCGTATCCGTGCTCCGACGGCAATACTTTTACTTCCTGCCCGTCCATTTACCCCTCCCGAATTAATTTTCTCCGTACTATGATAAATTCTATGCGCAATTTCTTCGGCATATTACTCACCCGGCGGTATTTCCTATGTGAAAGAGATTTATTGCTCCGCCGATGATTGACGCATAACAGTCCACTGCAATGTCGGTGTCCACGGAAGAGACCAGCAGACTCCGATCTTTTTCGTTCCCAGACAGCAGATCCGCCCGTATGACCGTCGGTACGCCCACCGAAATCACAGGGCAGGGCATGGTTTTTTCGCTTATCTCGCCTGAGGAGTGTGACATAGCGGAGCCGGGGATGACACCGTGGTTAGTTATCTGAACAACTTTACAAAGCCTGTCGGAGGATATGGCGCTGAGTGAGTCGACTGTGATTATCAGCTCTGCCTTTACCTGTTCAGCTATTGCACGAACTGCGGCGGCGGTGTCGATGCCTGTTCTTGCAGATACTCCCGGTACAACGGCACACATTTTAGCTATCCCTCTTTCATGCATGACACTGTCAGTTACAAGGATGCGTTCGGCTGTGCGCGGCCCCAGAGAATCGGCGGTTACGGAGGATGATCCCAAGCCGACTGTGAGAACGGAGGTAACGGGTGCAGCCTCGCAATACGCGGTTATGATTTTGGCAATAAGTCTGCACAGGGCTTGTCTCTCTGCGGTGTCCGAGGTCCAGATCTGCCCGCCTGACACTGTGTGGTAGCTGTATCCGAGAAGACCTGCCTGCCTTACCCCAAAGCCGTGGCTGATGTATTCCTTGACGTCTGAAAAAGCCTCTCCCTTTGCAAGATCAAGGCCGAAGGATTCGTCTGCCAGGTCGCTGATTTTTTTGGTGAACATATATATTCTCCGTCTATTGTTTTTGCCTATGCCGATTTTTTGCGGCTTCTGCGGCATATGGCGTGTTACAGTATCATTTTCAACCTGAAAATAGGTACATATGCTATATTATTGCACACATTTTATGTAAAAAATGCATAAAAATTACGTTCGTAATTGTGCATGTGGATGAAACTTAAAATGACTTTGAAATATTGTGTTGATTATATTGAAAAAAAGTGATATAATATGGTGAATTGAACTTTTTTCGCAGCAGTATATGCTGCAATGATCACGAGGAGGATTTACTGAATCATGAAAAAGGCGTTATCTCTCATACTCGCTATGATAATGCTCGCATCTATCATCACCGGATGTACAACTCTTAAAGGCAACGATAAGGGCGCTATCATTGACATGTACATCACAACTGAGGTGCTTAACTTTGACCCTCAGGCAAGCATCACAGACGATGCTATGCTTAAGATAAACAGTCTCATCTACGAAGGCCTCACCACTATCGACGCAAAGGGTAAGTGGCAGAAGGCTCTCATGAAGGATTATTCTATCGAAAAGGATGAAGACGGAGAATTCTCCATTCTTGTATACCTTAACGATACACGTTGGAGCGACGGTCGTACAGTTCAGGCTGCTGACTTCGTTTACTCCTGGAAGAGACTTATCAACACAAACAATAAGTATGAAGCCGCTTGTCTTCTTTACGATATCAAGAACGCTTATGCTATCAAAATGGGTGATGCAAGTATTGACGACCTTGGCGTAGCTGCGGTTGATACATACACTCTCCAGATCAAGTTCGAGTATAAGGTGGACCTTGACCGATTCTTCGAGAATTGCTCCTCCATCGCTCTTGTTCCTCTCCGCGAAGACGTTATCTCCCATTATACAGAAGAGTACTGGGCAGCAAAGTCCACTAACATCGTTACAAACGGACCTTTCGCTGTAAAGGGTATGGATAAGGGTGAAGAACTCAGACTTGAACGTTCCACCTACTACTATCTCGATTCCGAGAAAAACGAACGTCTTGACAAGTACGTTATTCCTTACAGACTTCTCACCGAATACGACAGAGGTGACGCAGAGGCTCAGCTCGCTGCATTCGAAGAAGGAAAGCTGTTCTATATTGACGAGATCCCGCTCTCTGCCCGCGCTGAATATAAGGGCAAGGCGACAGTAACGGATATGATGACAACTCATACATATGTGTTCAACACAAACAATGAGCTTTTCTCAAATCCCGATGTACGCCGCGCACTTTCCATGGCTATTGACAGAGAACAGATCGTTTCCATCGTTACATTTGCTAAGGCTGCTACAGGTTACGTTCCTTACAAGGTATTTAACTCCACAACAGGTACATCCTTCAGAGAAGCAGGCGGTGCTCTTATCTCCACAACTGCTGATGTTGCAGGCGCAAAGGCTCTTCTCTCCAAGGCAGGCGTGACAGGTGGCGAATTCACTCTCACAGTAAGAAACAATGAAGTTGACCTTGCAATCGCTGAATATGTTGCAGGTGTTTGGGAAGGTCTCGGATTCGACGTAACAATCGACACACCTAAGGCAACATTAAGCAAGACTGAAGAAGAAACATATGACGATAACTTCCAGCTCCTCTACGATGCAGGCGAATTCGATGTTATCGCAATCGATATGAATATGCTCTCTCCCGATGCATTCTCCGCACTTGCTCAGTTTGCTGTTCCTTTCTCCGGTAACGGCGTTGACATGTACTCCGAAAACTACGACCTCTACACTCACATATCAGGTTATGCAAGCGAAGAGTACGACGCACTTATCGAAGCTGCATTTGCAGAAAAGAACAGAGCAAAGAGAGCAGAGATCCTTCACGATGCTGAAGAGCTGCTCATGGAAGATATGCCTGTTATTCCTCTCGTATTCATGCAGGACGCTTACCTTACACATAAGGATCTTACCAAGGTTCAGTCTACTTACTACGGCACAAGAGACTTCAAGGATACAAAGCTCAAGAACTACATGAAGTACAAGGAAGCTACAGACACATCTGCGGATGCTGCAAAGTAAGTCTGAAAAAAGCAAAATAATGTCTTAATAAAACGGGAGGTTTTATAACTTCCCGTTTTCGTTCCCTATATTACAGAAAGCCTATAATTATTTTTGATTGGAGAGTAATCATGCCTGAAACATTCCATTCACCACAGCAAGTGAAGGTGTTTATTTTGTATCTTCTCGAGAAGATAGGCTATCCCCTTGACTATAATGATCTGGCGACTATTGTTATCCGTGACGGATACGTTGACTATTTTGACTTTGTTACATATTTCCACGAGCTCCTCGAAGCAGGGCACATCAAGAGAGTCGGCGGTGACGAAGACGAAGAAAACCAGAATAAGGAGAGAGCATTTGACCGTGACTCATATATGGTTGCGGATACCGGCAAAATGATTGCTAAGGGACTCGCGGATGATCTCCTTCTTGCGACTGTAAGAGAAAAAAGCTACATCAGTGCGATGAGGCACCTGTCTCTTGAGAAACGCGGTGCGGTCATTAAGCATGATCTTGAACAGGTGGGCGACGGAACGTATATCTTCCACTGCTCCATTCAGGACTGCGACGGTCTTGCTTTCGAGCTTGACCTCCGTGCAGACTCCTATATGCAGGCATCCCGCATGAGAATGAACTTCGAGGACAAGCCTGACGTTGTCTACAGGGGAATAGTCGCTCTTGTCACCGGAAACGTAAATTATCTGCTGGAAAAATAATTTCTCTAAAACTGTGGAATTTATACTGTGCGAAGCTTGCAAAAGATCCTGCTTTTGGGGTCTATGATAACAGTATTTTAACGATTCTTTAGTTTGCTTATGTAAAAATGAACAACATTACAGAAAAAAACGTCGATTTGATAGAATATTTTGTTAAAGGTATTGACAAACTGCGTGTTTATGCTATAATAATATATAGCGTAATGTTTTTTCATGAGAATTTGGAGTATTACCCGCTGTGAATGACCTGTATTCCCTCATCGAAGCAGTCAAGCAAGGTGATGAAAATGCGTTTTCAATTCTGCTTGAGCAATATAAAAATGCGGTCGATGGGGCGGTAAGAAGATTCGCTCCCTCCTTTGAGATAACCGAAGGCGGAGGAGACGGCTGGTGTGATATTGAAGACCTCAGACAGTATGCGTCGTTAGCTCTTTACCGAGCGGCGGCTACATATGTTCCCGGCGAATCGGGAAAAGGGAAGGAAGTCAGCTTCGGGCTTTATGCAAAGATCTGCATAAACAACAGCCTCATTTCTTTCCTCAGAAAGTATCGGACTCAGAAGAAAAAACGTGATGCAGCAAACAACAGCGAAAAGATCACACGCTCGTCTGCTCCCGGTGGCACGAACGATCCTCTCGGACTCGTGGTGTCGGGTGAGAGTGCAGAAGAGATGGTGAAGCAGATAAAGAGCAGCCTATCAGAATACGAGACAGCCGTGTTTAACTGCTATATAGTCGGCAAGTCCACCGAGGAGATTGCGAGAGAACTTGGAAGGACGGAAAAATCCGTCATCAATGCCCTCTACCGCGTAAAGGTAAAGATCAAGGGACTGCTGAAGAAATAATTTGTATTTTATTCTTCTTTTAGAAGATTGAAATAAATAGCCCAACGGCTGAACTCAAAAAGCGTTGTATCAAGGGAACGAAGAGTCCAAAACGGGCAAAATAATTAATTAAAGCGAGGAAAAAAGATGTACGAGGACAAGACCTTAAAGTGCAAGGAATGCGGTAACGATTTCGTATTCACAGCTGGTGAACAGGAATTCTATGCGGAGAAGGGTTTCCAGAACGAGCCCCAGAGATGCAAGGAATGCCGCGACAAGAGAAAGAACGCTACACGCGAACAGAGAGAAATGTTCACAACAACTTGCGCTAACTGCGGTAAGGAAGCAAAGGTTCCCTTCCAGCCCACAAGCGACAGACCTGTATACTGCAGCGAGTGCTTTGCTGCAATGAAGCAGCAGTAATTGATATTCGCCTCACTCCTTGATGTGCAGCGCATATATAGTTACAAATGAATATTGGGAAATACGGTAATTTTTGCCGTATTTCTTTATTTTTCTCGCAAAAAAGTTGGATTTGTCAGGTATTTGTTGAAAAAGTGTATGTACAAACAGGAAAAAATGTGATATAATCAAGATGTATTATTGTGTGGTAAGTGTTTGTGCTTGACCGCACTGACCGGAGAAAAAATGGAAAAGAAATATAATCAGAAGCCGAGAGGAGAGAAATCTTACTCGGATAACAGAAACCGTGGGCCCAAGCAGTATGGCAAAGGCGGCGGTGAAAAGGGGCAGAGAAGATTTGACGGTGAGAAACCTTCAAACATCGTGGTTGGCAGAAATGCGGTAAGCGAACTGCTCAAGACCGGCGCTCCTGTTGACAAGATACTCGTGTCTGCCAGAGAAGGCTCGATCACGGTCATTATTGCTGAGGCTAAAAAAGCGGGCATCCCCGTTGTGGATTCAGCTGCAGATTCTCTTGACAGACTGTCTCACGGTGAGAATCACCAGGGCGTGCTTGCGATGGTGGCGGAAAAGCATTACTCTACTGTTGAAGAGATTCTTGAGATCGCACGAGAGCGTGGAGAAAAGCCGCTCATCGTTGTGTGCGACGGAATTGAAGATCCTCACAACCTTGGTGCTGTGATCCGCTGTGCCGAATGTGCCGGTGCTCACGGAGTTATCATTCCCGAAAGACGTGCGTGTGGTCTTACACCTGCCGTTTCCAAGGCGTCTGCCGGAGCAATACTCCATATGGCAGTTGCCAAGGTGGGGAACATAGCCCAAACTATTGAAAAACTGAAGGAAAACGGAGTCTGGACCTTCGCGGCAGAGGCTGACGGGGTAGACTTCTACGAAGCTGACTGGAATATCCCCTGCGCTATCGTGCTTGGCGGAGAGGACAGCGGAGTAAGCAGACTTGTTCGTGAGAGATGTGATTTCACAGTATCCATCCCCATGTTTGGCAAGGTAAACTCCCTTAACGTATCCACAGCCGCATCTGTTCTTCTGTGCCACGCCGCGAGAAAGCAGAAACTGGGCTGATCATTCAGACAGATAAAAATAGTTTATATACTGGCAAGTTTACTATAGAAAAAATCAAGCATATGAAAGGAAAGCCACGGTTATCCGAGGTCAATTACTTATTATGGCTAAGAAATCGAAGAATCAGAATAATAGCATAACTGCAGGAGATCTTCGCAGCAAAATGAGCGCGTCCAAAAAGCGCAAGGAATCACTTCCCGATGAACGCTTTGACGAGATCGACTTGACAAATGATACTGCCAATTCCGACAGCGAGCTTGATATAAGCTCTCTTCTGAAAAAATACATGCCGGAATATGCTGACGATCCCGAAGGAGAAGATGCTGAACACGGCAGCGTTTTGTCGCGTCTTAAGAAGTCTGCGGAAATTGAGAAAAGCAATGACGAAAAGCTGATGAATGCTCTTGACTCTGCTTTCTCCATGCCGGAAACTCAGGAAGACCTTATCAGCGAATATGAGTTCCTCGAAAATTCCTATGATGCTATCAACTCCGGCGGAGAGGAAGCTTGGTACGACGAGTACGATGAAACATCTGACATGCCGACTGACGACATCGTTTGGGATGAAGCGCCTGCTGAGGAATATGCAGAACAGTATGACGAGCAATATACTGAAGAATACGCCGAACAGTATGACGAGCAGTATGCTGAAGAATATGCAGAGCAGTATGACGAGCAGTATGCTGACGGACAGTATTATGAGTCCGACAATACACAGATAACGGACGAGCTGTTCTATGAAGAAGAGCCGAAGAAGCTTGGTTTGTTCGGCAAACTAAAAGCAATGAAGGCTGCCCGTGCTCAGAAGAAGCTTGAAAAGCAACAGGCTGAAGCAGAAGCATGGCAGTGGAGTGCGGACGACCGGCAGTATTACGGCGATGAACAGTACACAGACGGTCAGTACGATGACGGTCAGTACGATGACGGTCAGTATGCTGAACAGTATGCTGAAGAATATACGGAGCAGTATAACGAAGAACAGTATACAGAAGAACAGTATGCCGGCGAACAATACGCAGAGCAGTACGACGAACAATACACAGAAGAACAGTATGCAGATGAGCAATACACCGAGCAGTATGCGGAAGAGAACACTGAGCAGTATGCTGAGGAAACATATTCCGAAAACGTTGCGGATGAGCTGTTTGGCGGCGAGATCTTTGATGAGGCAGAGCTTCGTAAGATCATTCCCGAGACTGCCGATGAAACTGCTGCCGCACAAGAAGTATCTGATGCCGAATATGCGGAGAACGTTCCCGAGGCGTATCCCGAAGACATGGTTCTCACAATGACAGGAGAAGAAAATGTGCCTTCTTCCTATGACACGCTCACTCCCGAGGATGTCAGCGGCATAATCGACGATGAGTTTGACCCCACAGATATCAATCTGATGGTTGCATTCGGACTTGACAGCGGCGAGGATGACAGATCTGACCGCGCCAAGGAATTCGGCGACAAGCTCATGGAAAGACAGAAGCAGCGCGGCACCAGAAAGTTTAAGCTGGACAGACCCGAGTTCGTTGACAAATCCCAGATTCCCCAGATTCGCGGGGAGTACAAGAAAAAGACATCCGCTCTTTGGATCAAGCTTGCTATATGCGGCGTGATGTGCTTACTCCTTCTGTTCTTTGAAAATATCGCGTCTATTTCAAGCCTGTTTACAGGTGAAAGACAGCAGTTTGCAGGCGTGTTTGACCCGGCAGTATATCCCACAGTTTATTCAATGGTAAGCCTGCAGATCATGCTTATTGCATGTCTCTGTGCGTTTGATCAGATCGTCCACGGCGTCAAGTATCTCTTCAAAGGAATGCCCAAGCCCGAGACTATTACAGCCCTCCTTGCAGTACTCGGTATAGTGTACTCTGCGGTAGTATCTCAGGTGGTAGAATCTCCCGAAGAACCTGTGATGTTCAACTTTGTTGTTGCTCTGGCTGCGTTCCTGACATTGATCTACGCAATATTCAATAATAAGCGCGAGATGATGAATTTCCGCGTTGTTGCAAATAAGAGACCCAAGCATATCGTAAGACGTCTCGTTGGTGAGGAATCCGAAAACGAGGCACAGGCATTCTCCGAAGCGGAAGACATCTGCGACGTAATGAAGATAGAAAAGACTGATTTCATCGACGGTTTCTTCTCACGCCTTGGCAGACCCGATCCCGCAACAGGCACATTCATTACATTCCTGATGAGCGTATCTGCGGCACTGGCTGCTCTCCTTGGTATATTTGCCGCATTCAAGGGTAGTACAGCAGGCGAGGTTTGTGCGGTTGTATTCGCATCCCTCCTTGTGCTCACTCCCCTCTCCGTGTTCATCACATTCTCTTACCCCTTCTACCGTGCAAACCGTGCGGCAAAGGAATACGACAGTGCGATCATCGGTGAAACATCTCTTGATGAATACTCCAACGCTTCCATTATCAGCTTTGACGATAAGAACGTGTTCCCCTCCTACGCTGTAAAGGTTCAGAACATCCGTATCTACAACAATGCGAGAATCGACAGAGTGCTTTACTACGCATCTTCTGTATTTGCATACGCAGGCGGTCCTCTTCAGGATGTGTTTGAGGTTGCCACAAAGGATATGGGTAACTCACAAAACGTTCAGATCTTCGATACCGAGGACGGCTTCCTTGCAACACAGGTTGACGGAGTAAACATCATCTTCGGTAGCTGTGAAGCACTTACGGCACGCGGACTTGAGATTCCTGCAAGTGCTGCTGAAGATGACGTTGACCTTTCCAGTGAGCTTGAGATCATGTATATGTTCCGCGAGAGCAAGCTTGTTGCAAAAATGTACATCAAGTACGTAATGGATGCTGACATCGACCTTATTCTGAAGCAGTTCTCAGGCAACGGACTTTACGTATGCGTAAGAACGTTTGACCCCAACATTAACGAGCACATGATAGCAAAGAAGCTGAACCTCAGACGTATCCCGCTGAAGATAATCCGTTATGCTGACGCTGACGAGGTTGGATACTACGAGGAAAAGGTAGACAGCGGACTTGTTACCTGCGGCTCACCTAAGTCACTTCTGCAGATCATTTCCTACTGCGGCAAGGTTCTGCATACAAAGAAAACAAATATTGCGCTCAGCACTCTTTCCATTATGATAGGCATTGCGATACTTGCACTCCTCTTGTTCTCCGGATCCATTAGTGTTGTAAGCTCGCTGTTTGTTGCTCTTTACCAGCTTGTTTGGGTAATTCCAATGATGATCTCATCAAGGATGTTTATCAGATAAGCTGATTGCAAATTCTTTAACTTAAAGGAGCTACGGGAGAAGATTAAAACATTCTCCCGTATTTGTATTATGAGAGAAGATATTCGTAGCTTTATAGCAAGCGTTCAAAAGCCCGGTCGTTACACAGGCGGCGAAACCGGAAGCGTGTATAAGGACCTTGCTGACGTGAAAATGCGCGTGGCATTCTGCTTCCCCGATACTTATGAGATCGGTATGTCGAACCTTGGAATGCGTATTTTGTGTGACTGCTTCAATTCCGTGGACGGATGCTGGTGCGAGAGAGTTTATGCACCCTGGGTGGACATGGAAGAAGAGATGCGCAAGAGAAGCATTCCGCTCTTTACTCACGAAAGCGGAGACGGCGTTGGCGAGTTTGACGTTATCGCGTTCACTATGCAGTATGAGCTGTGCTATTCCACCATGCTGAACATGATCGATTTAGCGGGCTTGCCTCTGCGAAGAGATGCGAGAGGTGAGGATTCACCCGTCATCCTTGCAGGCGGTCCTTGTGCGTACAACCCGGAGCCTATGGCGGAGTTTGTTGACGTGTTCTCCATTGGCGAAGGCGAGGAAGCACTGCCTGAATTTGCACGCTTATATATAGAAATGAAGAAAAACGGCACTTACACCAAGTGTGCGTTCCTGTATCGCGTGGCAACGGAGCTCGAGGGCTTCTATGTTCCCGCGTTCTATAAGATTTCCTATAACGAAGACGGAACTATTGCTGCTATCGACACAACCGACGAGCGTATCCCGAAGATCGTAACCAAGCGGGTGGTCGAGGATTTCGACAAGTGCTATGTGCCCATGAATCCCGTTATGCCCAACATCGAGACTGTTCATGACAGAGTCACTGTTGAGGTGTTCCGCGGCTGTATAAGAGGATGCAGATTCTGCCAGGCGGGTATGGTGTGCCGTCCCGTTCGTGAAAAATCCGCCGAAACTCTGGACTGCATTGCAAAAACTCTTATCGACAACACGGGCTACAGCGAGATCTCCCTTTCGTCCCTTTCTATAAGCGACTATTCCAAGATCAGCGAGCTTACCGACAAGCTCCTTGACTGGACAAATGAAAAGATGGTAAACCTCTCTCTTCCGTCAATGAGAGCAGACAGCTTTACAAAGGAGCTTATGGACAAGATCTCTACCGTCCGCTCCAGTACATTGACATTTGCACCTGAAGCAGGTACAGCGAGACTCCGCGACATAATCAACAAAAACATCACTGAAGAAGAAATTCTTCGCGCGGCGGGCGTTGCGTATGCGGCAGGAAAGAATCAGGTGAAGCTTTACTTCATGAACGGCTTACCCGGTGAAACATATGAGGACATCGAGGGTATCTCCACTCTCGCAACTCATGTAATCGACGAATACTACCGCACACCCAACAGAAATAAGGCTCGTCAGCCCCAGGTTACTCTGTCCGTTGCTTGCTTTATCCCCAAGCCTCACACTCCGTTCCAGTGGGAGAGACAGAACACCATTGAGGAGCTGACCGAGAAGCAGGATTTCCTTTCCTCCAAGATCAGAGACCGCAAGGTAAGATACAACTACCACGACGCCAAGGTTTCCAGACTCGAAGCGATTTTTGCCCGCGGTGACAGACGACTTGCCGCTGCACTTGAAGAAGCTGCTCGACGTCACGTTCGCTTTGATGCATGGGAAGAGCACTTTGACTACGACGGCTGGATGAATATTTTCGAAGCTGTCGGCATTGACCCTGCATTCTACGCCAACCGCACCATTCCCGATGATGAGATCCTTCCTTGGGATATGATCTCTGCGGGAATTACCAAGTCGTTCCTCCTTTCCGAAAGACACAAGGCGCAACAGGCTATCGCAACTCCCTCTTGTAAGGAAAAATGCTCCGGATGCGGCGTGAATAAGCTTGTGAATAAGGAGTTCTGCCGTTGGTGCCCCGGTCATCCCGACTCATCCGACAGCGCAGGACGTATTACATCCGACCGTGAGCTTCCGCCTGAGGCTCCGAAGCCTCCAAAGGGTAGCGTGAAGGCGGCTCGCCATATCAGAGTTCGCTTCCGCAAGTTTGGTGCGATGCTGTATATCTCCCATCTCGATCTGGCAAAGACAATGATGCGCGCGGTTGTTCGCTCAGGTTTGCCCGTTTACTACACTGAGGGATTCAACCCCATTCCCAAGCTCGTGTTCGGCACTCCCTTGTCCGTTGGATGCGGCGGTGAAGAGGAAATACTTGACCTGCGTATGATGCAGTCTCTGCCCAATGCTGAAATTTTCGAAAAGCTTGCCGCGGTTATGCCAAGCGGTATTGAAATACTCCGCGTTTACGAGCAGAAGGGTAAGCTGTCCGACATCAAGTGGGCTGTGAACGTCATCGACTATCGCGGCGTGACGGCAAATGACAAGCTTTGCTCCGATATTGAGGAAATGTTCACTCATCCCGTAATAATGATGAAGCGTTCAAAGAGCGGAGAGAAGGAGACGGATATCAGCACCCTCATCAAGTGGGTAAAGGCTGAAGTGATCGACGGAAATCTCCGTGTTACTGCACTCACATCTGCAGACAGCGAGAAATACCTCAATCCCGAATATGTAGCAAAGGCTATTGAGGAAAGATTTGCGGTTTCCGGTGAGAGTGGGAGCCACATTATCACCAGAACAAAGCAGTATCTTGCTGACGGCGAGACCGAATTCCAATAATAAATAAGGCTGTACATTAAAAAAGGTGTACAGCCTATTTTTCTTCTTTTTTTATTATTGTGACGTCACCTGTGTCGTTAACGGATAGCAGAAAAACCTGTGAGAGGGTAAGTTTTCGCTTCTGCAGTTCTTTGTTCAGGCGAGAATCATCCCAACCGACAAGCGAAAGGTTGTGGTGAATAACTTGACCGTCGATAATACAAACATGAGCGATCCCGTTGTCAATGACGGATAGAGACAGGTCTGTGGGAGTTGCGGGGGATTTGCTCGCATACGGAAAGACTGAGAGCTTGCCGTTTTCCTCAAGAATCGCGTAATTTACATCTGAAATATCGGAGCAGCCTTTTTGCCTTAGCTCGGATAAGAGCTCATCAAGCTCGATGCGATTTTTGCGAAGAGCTTTCTGTATCAGCTCGCCTTTGCAGATGAGCATAGACGGCTTTCCGTAAAAAAGTCGCTTGAGTCGGTTGCTTTTTAATAAAAGGCAGGACATTGCAACCTCAATTCCGAGAAGCAACACAATTGGAACAACAGCGTGCATCAGCGGCAAACTTTTTGTGGTAATAGGAGCGGCGGCAATTTCTGACAGCATGATGGTGATAATGAAATCGGAAACTTGGAGCTCGCCTATCTGTCGCTTTCCCATGAGCCTCACGGAAAAGACCAATACAAAATATATGATTATTGTTCGTATGATTATGGTTAGCATGGGAATAGTATGCCTGAATTAATGGGATATTATGCAAAACGTGCAGAGGATTTGTCATTGTTGCATATTATGAAGGGGAATATGTCAAAATTAATGTGCATTTTTAATAAACTTACAAAAAGACGCATTTTCTGCTTGACAAACGTAAACAGTAGTGATATAATAATAAAGCTGTCCACGCGGCAGCGAGATAGCTCATTGAAAATTGAACAACAACGAAATGTACTAAGTAAAGACTCCGAAAATTCTTTTGAATTTTTAAATTAAAACTCTTTTAATAGTAATAAGAGTACAGAATCACTCTAAAGTGAGATAGCATACGGGGGAGACCTCGTTTGATATACAATATTTAGAGAGTTTGATCCTGGCTCAGGATGAACGCTGGCGGCGTGCATAACACATTCAAGTCGAACGGTGATGAGGGCTTCGGTCCTCTGATCAGTGGCGGAC
>SVSK01000084.1 GCA_015064345.1 Oscillospiraceae bacterium
GAAAAGGGAATCAGAGATCAGATCAAGCTGAAGGCAGGTATCTTCGGTGCGGAAGCCTGGACAGAAGAGATGCGCCGCGATATCGAACAGAAGCTGGGCATCAAGGCATACGACATTTACGGTCTTACCGAGCTGTCCGGTCCCGGCGTGGCATTCGAATGCGAAGAACAGACAGGTATGCACATCAATGAGGACCACTTCATTGTTGAAACCATAGATCCCGAGACAGGCGCAGTTCTCCCCGAGGGTGAGAGAGGCGAGCTGGTATTCACAAGCATCACAAAGACTGCATTCCCCCTGATCCGCTACCGCACAAAGGATATCGGTGTGCTGAAGCGTGAAAAGTGTTCCTGCGGCAGAACATTTGTGAAGATGTCCAAGCCTATGGGCAGAAGCGACGACATGCTCATTATCAAGGGCGTTAACGTATTCCCGTCACAGATCGAGCAGGTGCTTCTCACCAAGGGTCTCACCTCCAACTATCAGATCATCGTAGACCGTGTCGGAACAACCGACTCCATTGAGGTTAAGGTTGAAATGACTCCAGAGCTCTTCTCCGATACCATCAACTCTATCACCAAGACAGAGCATGACATCATGGAAGCTCTCCACTCAATGCTGGGCATTTACGCAAAGGTATCTATCGTTGAACCCAAGTCCATCATCCGCAGCGAAGGTAAGGCGGTACGCGTTATCGACAAGCGCAAGCTGTACGGTTGATGTCAATAATAAAAATCGAAAAGGAGAAATAATATGTCAGTAAAACAGCTTTCAGTATTTGCAGAGAACAAACACGGCTCTATCTATGAAATAACAAAGATCCTTTCCGAGGCAGGCATCGACATTCGCGCCTTCAGCGTTGCGGACACTCACAGCTACGGTGTGCTCCGCCTTATCGTAAGCGATACACGTCACGCGGCGTTTGCTCTTTCATCTGCCGGCAAGATAGTGGACGTTACCGATGTTGTCGGAGTTCAGATCACTGACGAAAAGGGTGGTCTTGCAGAGCTTCTCAAGGTCGTAACAGAGCAGGGTATCAATATCGAATACCTTTATGCATTTGTTTCCACCACAGTCGGTGAGGCTTACGTTGTAATTCGCGTATCCAACAATGCCATGACGGAAAAGATCCTCAAGGAACACGGATTCAATCTCCTCACAGATGAGGATATAAAGAAATAACTCACAAATAAAAAGTCGGCAGGGGTAGTTTTCCTCTGCCGATCTTGTAATTTACAGAAATACATATTTTGGAGAAAAGATGAAATTATCGGTTTTTTACAATCATATACTGCAGGCGGCGGAACAAAGCGGCAAGTCGCTTGAGGAAGTCGTGAAAATGGTGGCAGAGCAGGGCATCACGGGGGTTGATACTCACGTTGAGCTTATCGACAGGGATGACGAAATGGTGTCCCGACTGGCTAAGTACGGCATCGGTATAAACTGTCCTTACGAATTTTTCAATTGGAACAGCGTCGAGTACGGAGACACAACAAGACTTTATCATCTCATCGACTCTGCAGCCAAGTACGGAGCAGACAAGGTGCTTGTTATTCCCGGATTCCTTGAGGAAGAGGAGAGCCGTGAGTTTAACGAGATGCTTGACATGGTTGAGGTGTCTGACGCGGGATATAACGATCCTCGGTTTGTAAAATTTATGAGCGAGAGCCCCGATATGATTCGGGTTGCTGATATGCTGGGCCGTGCGGTTGCATACGGTAAGGAACGCGGCGTGACCGTTATGATCGAGCCGTTTGATAACCCTATCTCCCCCGTTGCGAGAACCCTTCCGATCATGTGGTTCCTCAGACACGTGGAGGGACTCGGGTTTGCCTTTGATACGGGCAACTTTGCTTCCGCTGATGAAAATGCGCTGACCGCGTGGGAGCTGCTGGGGGATTACACGTACCACGTCCACCTGAAGGACAGAGGCGAAGAAGAGGGCTACGAGGACGCAAAATATTGCCGCGGTCTTGCTACAGTATCGGTTGGCAGCGGATATATCCCGATCGCTGACATTGTCAAGCTGGTGCGCGCCACCGGATACGACGGATATTTCGCTATCGAACATTTCAGACACCCCGAGCAGGTGAGAGGAATAGGGGAATCGGCAGAATATCTGCTTGGACTGTAATGAATAAATAAAGACACACTTTTTCTAGTGTGTCTTTTTTAGGTAATGGGTAATAGTGAAGAGGGAAGAAGTGCGGAAACTTTTCTCATCCTTTCAGGAATCGAAAAGTAGAATAAAATAGGATGGTGCCCCGACATCCCGCCGAGTTTTACATAATTCTTTCGTTTTGAATATAATTGTTGACAAAACCTTACAAATATGATATTCTTAATTTGTGAACGGGGACGGCACCCATAACAAAAAACAGACTCACAAACTACAATAAGGGGGCGACACCCATAGAAAAAAACGTAATTGTTGTAGACGAATTAGGCAACGAATATGGAGCTACTTATCCTAAAAGGGCAAAGGGGCTTGTCAAAAGTGGCAGGGCACGCTTCATAGATGAAAACAGAATATGCCTTGCGTGTCTGCCGCATACAAATGAATTCACGGAGGACATAAAAATGTCAGAAAATACAAAAGCGACAGAAAACACAGAAATTACTGAAATTGCTGAACATACCACCACAAAATATACACTTAATTATGTGCTCGAACAGATTGAAAATCTTCAGAAACAGTTGACCGAAAACTCATTCCACTCGTTACACCGTTTGGAAGCTACAATAGATAGCATATACGGAACTGATTCGGAAGCAGAAAACGAAGAACGTAATTGTTCGGTTGCCTGTGTGTGTGATGTGTTTCAAAAAAGAGAAGAAACTCTGCAAAGAATGCTTTCTTTCTATGAGAAGATGTATGACGATTTGAAGCCTAAAGCAGCGGAACCTATTGATCCCGTACTCAAGACTTTCACCGATATGCTTGAATTAGATACGGCCTTGATTAAGCCCGAATACAGAGAAAGAATCATGCAGCAAATGGTCGAGTATGCAAAGCAATTAAAAACAAAAGAGGAACAGCAAAGCAAAGACGAAAGAATTGCAACGCTTCTTGAAAGTCTTACCAAATGTACAAATGATTCTGCCGCTAC
>SVSK01000036.1 GCA_015064345.1 Oscillospiraceae bacterium
CAAAGGAGTACATTAATTCTATGAGCGAACTCGTTTATTCTCACGAAGTAGAAAACATGTGCTGCGTTGCCAAGGGACCCAAGCACGGTCCTGCTCCCATTCCGGAAGAAGGAAAGTGGATCCAGGCAAAGCAGATCACCGACATTTCCGCCTATACACACGGTGTGGGCTGGTGTGCACCTCAGCAGGGCGCTTGCAAGCTCTCCCTCAACGTTAAGGAAGGTATCATCGAAGAAGCTCTCGTTGAAACAATCGGTTGTTCCGGTATGACTCACTCTGCGGCTATGGCTGCTGAAATTCTTCCCGGCAAGACACTTCTCGAAGCTCTCAACACTGACCTTGTTTGCGACGCAATCAACACTGCTATGCGCGAACTCTTCCTCCAGATCGTATACGGCCGTAGCCAGTCTGCTTTCTCTGAAGGCGGTCTCGTAATCGGTGCAGGTATGGAAGACCTCGGCAAGGGTGAACGTTCCATGGTTGGTACTATGTACGGCACAAAGGCTAAGGGCGTTCGTTACCTCGAAATGACTGAAGGCTACTGCACAAGAATGGCTCTCGACGAAGACGATCAGGTTATCGGTTACGAATTCGTTTCTCTCGGCAAGATGACTGACTTCATCAAGAAGGGCATGGAACCGAATGAAGCATACGAAAAATCCAAGGGTACATACGGCCGTTTCGCTGATGCGGTTAAGTATATCGACCCTCGTAAGGAATAATAGAGGAGGTACGAAGAATGGCTAAGTTTGAAGGTTACGAAAGACGTGAGGCGAAAATCCTCGCTTGTCTCAAAGAATACGGCATTTCCTCTATCGACGAATGTAAGGAAATTTGCGACGCTAAGGGTATTGACCCCTATAAGATCGTCGAAGAAACACAGCCCATCTGCTTTGAAAACGCTAAGTGGGCTTACACTGTAGGCGCAGCTATCGCAATCAAGAAGGGCTGCACAAAGGCTGCTGACGCCGCTGCTGCTATCGGTATCGGTCTTCAGGCATTCTGCATTCCCGGCTCCGTAGCTGAAAACCGTAAGGTTGGCTTAGGTCACGGTAATCTCGGCGCAATGCTTCTCTCCGATGAAACAGACTGCTTCTGCTTCCTCGCAGGTCACGAATCTTTCGCTGCTGCTGAAGGCGCTATCAAGATCGCTCTCAACGCTAACAAGGTTCGCAACAAGCCTCTCCGCGTTATCCTCAACGGTCTCGGCAAGGACGCTGCTATGATCATCTCCAGAATCAACGGCTTCACATTCGTTGAAACTGAATTCGATCCCTTCACTGAAGAAGTTAAGGTTATCTACGAAAAGGCATACTCCAACGGTCCTCGTGCAGACGTTAAGTGCTACGGCTCCGACAACGTTCCCGAAGGCGTTGCAATCATGATCATGGAAAACGTTGGTGTTTCCATCACAGGTAACTCCACTAACCCCACAAGATTCCAGCACCCCGTTGCAGGTACATACAAGAAGTGGTGTAACGAAAACGGCAGACAGTACTTCTCCGTTGCATCCGGTGGCGGTACAGGCCGTACACTCCATCCAGATAACATGGCTGCAGGTCCCGCTTCCTACGGTATGACTGACACCATGGGTCGTATGCACTCCGACGCACAGTTCGCAGGTTCCTCCTCCGTTCCCGCTCACGTAGAAATGATGGGTCTCATCGGCGCAGGTAACAACCCCATGGTCGGTATGACCGTTGCTGTAGCTGTTGCTATCGAAGAAGCTTGCAAGTAAGACTGGTATTTTTACAGAGCACATGATATTGTGCTCTGTATTTTTTATTGATAAAATATAGGAGACAATTATCATGAAATACACCCCCAGCAATTATTCCGTATCCTTCGACGCCAAAGACTACATCTTTGAAGGCGAAGAAGTCATTTTATCCGGCTTCGCAGCTAGTCCAAAAAACGAAAACAGAAGCCAGTATGTGTTAACTACAAGAAAAATTATCCATGTTAGAGCAAGTCAACTGGATATTATCCCCATATCACGAATTAGCTCTATATGCGTTGAATCATTCTACGTGAGTTTTTACTCTTCTGACGGACAAAGAATTTTCATCAACTACAACCCTACAACCTCACAAATCGATCAAATTAATAACCTCATAAAAGCAGTTGCAATGATGATTGGAAGACAATAAGAGATAAAACTACGGAATTTCCAAATCGACCGCCCTGGTTGCCATCGAAGAGGCAAGCAAGTAAGAAATAGTAAACAAACCAAATGCACAACAAAAAGCAGACGTTATTCTCGAATGTCTGCTTTGTTTTTCCCCAACAAAAAATTCTTCGAACAAATTTCTGTATACTTATTGACAAAGTATGCATAGGGGAGTATAATAATACAAAACAAGCCACTTGGAGACAAAAAATGACACAGTTTTCCGTATACGCATACTATTATTATTACTATTACTTTACAAGAAGGTAATAGTGATTTGTAGTGCGAATAATACGGAGCTAATCAAGTTTATCTACTGCACGACAATCACGTTCGTGCAGTTTTTTATTTCTATATGATTACATAACGGGGGTCTCTTATGTTTATCAAAATCGCATTACTCGTAGTTTTCTTCGCAGTGATGATCCTTGTAGGATTTCTCTGCAGACGCAATGCTGACGGCGTCAACGGCTTCGTTCTCGGTGGACGCAGTGTCGGCCCGTGGCTCACCGCCTTTGCTTACGGAACATCCTACTTCTCGGCAGTAATCTTTATCGGATATGCCGGTCAGTTCGGTTGGAAATACGGTGTTTCCGCAACCTGGATCGGTATCGGCAACGCTGTCATCGGTTCACTTCTTGCGTGGGTGATCCTCGGCAGACGCACACGCCTTATGACACAGCATCTCGACTCAAAGACAATGCCCGACTTCTTCGGCATTCGTTTTAACTCAACTGCACTTAAGCTGGTTGCATCCGCAATCGTGTTCGTTTTCCTTATTCCATACACTGCATCTCTCTACAACGGTCTTTCCAGACTGTTTGAATCCGCATTCGGCATCGACTATATGTGGTGCGTTATCATCATGAGCGTGCTCACCTGCATCTATGTTGTTGTTGGCGGCTACATGGCTACCGCTGTAAACGACTTCATCCAGGGTATCGTAATGCTCGGCGGTATCGTGATCGTTATTGCCGCTGTTCTTAACTCCAAGGGCGGCTTCATGGAGGCTATGAACTCACTTTCTCAGATTACAGCAGAGTCCAATCCCACTCTGAACGGTGCGTTTACATCATTCCTCGGCCCTGAGCCTCTTGCGCTGTTCGGTGTTGTTATCCTTACCTCTCTCGGTACATGGGGACTTCCTCAGATGGTAGGCAAGTTCTACGCCATCAAAAACGAATCTGCAATCTCCAAGGGTACTATCATTTCCACAGTCTTCGCCATCATCGTTGCAGGCGGCTGCTACTTCATGGGCGGTTTCGGCAGACTCTTCGGCGACTCCATCGCTTATCAGGCTGACGGCGTAACTCCCGTTTACGACAGTATCGTTCCCTCAATGCTTCAGAATATGCCTGACATAGTGGTTGCGATCGTTATCATGCTGGTGCTTTCCGCATCCATGTCCACACTTTCCTCTCTCGTTCTTACTTCTTCCTCCACTCTCACACTTGACATGATCGTTCCTGTGGCAGAGAAGAAGGAAAAGAAGATGGAGCAGAAGACTCAGATGTTCATTATCAGAGTTCTCATCGTGTTCTTCGTTGCTATCTCCGCATTCATCGCAATCATTCAGGCAAAGTCCAGCGTTACATTCATCGCACAACTTATGGGTATCTCTTGGGGTGCTCTTGCAGGTGCATTCCTTGCTCCATTCCTCCTCTCCCTCTACTGGAAGAAGGTTACAAAGACAGCAGTTTGGGCAAGCTTTATCGCAGGCGTAGGCATCATGACAGCAAACATGATCTGCACCTTCGCAGGTGTTAAGTTTATCTCCCCATTCTTCTCCTCCCCCATCAACGCAGGCGTGCTTGCAATGGTAGCGGGTCTGGTTATCGTGCCTATCGTCAGCCTTATCACAAAGAAGCCTGACGCTGCTAAGATGGACGAGATCTTCTCCTGCTACGACAAAGAAGTTACAGTCCGCGCGGCAACATCCCTTAACGAGAAGTAATTCGAGAATAATGCAAAACGCACCGTACTTCCGGGTACAGTGCGTTTTTTTCTTATTGAAATGCTTGAGACAAAACTGACAAGATCTTCGATAAAATCCCGCTTAGTCTATTGACAATAAACTCAAGCTGTGGTACAATAGCTGTGTAAACAAGTCATTTGCAATTTATCGTACAAGGAGATTCTACTATGTCAAAAGTTTGCAAACAATGTGGCGTTAAGCACAAAAACAGTGCAACAAAATGCGGAATATGCGGTACACCGTTTGAAGACGTCCGCGTTACCGTCATGAAGAAGTCTGTTATCATCTGTTCTGCTATTGCAGTAATTGTTGCTGTGGCAATAGCAATTGGGCTTGGCTTCTTGATCGGACCTCGGGCTAAAGTAAGCCATGTTATGAGATGCTATAAGAGAGGCGACACTATGGCAGTAGTCAACTCATACGCAAGTTGTTTGCTTGACGCTGAAGGATACAGCCGCGAAAAAATCGCATCGATAATTTCAAAAAATGTAGAAGATCTGTCGAACTATATCGTATCGTTCAGAACTGCGCGCCCGCAAGATCCAAATGAAAGAGACCGCGAAGCATTAATTGATGAAATGCGCTACACATGCGGAGATGCATTTGATGAAAGTAAGCTCAGCGATATTAAATACGTTTGGGTTACATTCAAGGGCAAGGAATCAATCTATTGGGGCAAAACCACAACCCGTTTTGTAGTCGTCAAATATGATGGACGCTGGCAGATCTGGCCTGATTATGTAAATTTCTAAGCACACTAACATGAAACATAACGCACCGTACTTTCGGGTACAGTGCGTTTTTTATTCTGATATCACTGAATAGTCGCGTTGCTTTCTGCAAAAAAAGCCGCGCACGTTTCCGCACACAGCTTTCGTATTCACTTATCTCTTGCTTGTTACAAGGAGCGCCGCGCCCTCTAAGGTGTAACACTTCTACCGATATTTAGTTCATTTTATTCTTTATGTCTTCGCTAAGAGAAGCATTATATATTGTCCAAAATTCAATGTGTTCCTGACGGTCAGCAATGTCCTTCGTATTTTTTGCAATATCATTAGCGGCAGCCGCTGCCTGCTTTGCGCTTTCGGCAGCTTTATATGCCTCTTTTTCCATATTGTTACGGTGAACATACTCGTCATATAATCTTACCGCTTCTCTCAAATCAACCGCATGACCATTTCTTAAGAAATAAATAAACTTATCAATTGCCTCAATATAGAAGTAGTCCGGCGGAACGATAGAACGCGCCATTTGAGCGTTTTCAGATACTGCCAATGCTTCAAGCTTGCAATTAAGTTCTTTTAGCTCTTTAGTCTCGCTCTCATGAATCTCGATCCATTTAGGAAGATTTGTTTTTGCTTGCCTATCTTTTACTATGCAAATAATTAAGCTCAAAATGGTTGCAACAATAACTAATCCAATATAAAAAATCGGACTATACCATAATTTTTCCAACAAGTCCCACTGACCAATAAATGGAATAAAAACCAAAAGGAGTCGCAATAAAAACATACCCACAATTACCATCAATACGTATTTTACAGCTTTCAGTATTGCTCCTAAAACGTAAAAACTATCGCCTTTATACATGTTTATAATTGATTCCGTATATTTTATGCTCTCTTTTTGTTCTTTCACCTTCCTCCTCAAAGAGGCCGCCTCATTAATCGTCACTTTAGCCATCTCTAATTTTTCAATTAACTCGTCTCTTGCTTCCATGCTCATTTCCTCTGGATGTAATTTGACATTCACTAAATGTCATAAATATATTATAATGCTCTATAATATATTTGTCAAGTACTGAATGTCAAAAATGGTGGGTGTATGTTCAAAAATAAGGTGCATAACGGAAAAAACAACATTTGTGGCGAAAAAATATTTATGTTACGAAAACAGGCTATTCCAAAAATGTCTCAAAGAATCCTCGCGGAAAAGCTTCAGCTTGTAGGAATCGATGTTGATAAAAATGCAATTCAACGAATTGAGTGTGGAAAGAGATTTGTTACAGATATTGAACTGCTTGCCCTTGCAGAAATCTTCCACGTCACCTGCGATGAATTGCTAAGTCGAGAATAAAAAAACACTTTGGCAAAACGAAAAAACAACCTCCCCCAATAACCACAAACGGACACGTACACTCGCATAGGCGGATGTATATGTCCGTTTTCTGTTTATTTTTCACTTATCTCTTGCTTGTTACAAGGAGCGCCGCGCCCTCCACTGTGATGGTTGCATACTCGCCCACCACCTCGTTACTGAGCGCATAGGGACGCTGTCTGATGAGCCGTGCATCGGTCAGAGGATACTTGCAGCCCTGCTCCGTTATCTTGCATTCGTCCAAAGCGAACACAGAGAAATATCCGCCGTCCGCAGGCACCGTAACGCTTTCGTTTAAGATTACCTGTACGGAGTTTTCGCCGTCAGTCAGTCTCACCTTAACGCCCTGCTTGCGAAGCTCCTCAAGATAGAACACATTTGAGAGCGAATGGTCGATTCTGCCACCTGTACCGCCTACGATGGTGATGTAGGAGCATCCGTTATCTCTCGCGTACTCGCAAGCAAGCATGGTATCGGTGAGGTCCTTCTCACAAGCCACGCGAAGTATATCCATACCCTGGGGCAGGCTTTCCTTGTATGAGTCAAAGTCACCCATTGTGATGTCAGGTGTGATGCCCAGCTTCTTGGCAGTTGCATAACCGCTGTCCGCCGCAATGATCAGATCCACCGACTTTGGGAGAAGGCTCTGTGCAAGCTGTATGTTACAGTAGCCGCCGGTAATTACAAGCGCTGTTTTCATTCCTACCGTCTTTTCCATTGTGGTACACTCCTTTGCTCGTCATATATTCTGACGTAACTGTCGTGGCGCGACTGTGATATCCCGCCGTTCTTTAGTTTTTCAAGCACCGCGCATCCCTCTTCCCTGAGGTGGGTACATTTTTTGTATTTGCATTCTCCGAGGCAGTCGCCAAACTCTCTGAAGCTCTCCGCCAGCTCATCGTAGGGGAAGAAATCGAATCTGGTGAAATCAAGCATTGAAAATCCCGGTGTATCGGCAAGCCAGAAGATGCTCTCTCCTACTGCCAGCGGATACAGCTCGACGTGGCGTGTGGTGTGTCTGCCGCGCTCTGTTTTGAGGCTGACTTTGCCCGTTTTCAGGTTCAGATCGGGAAAAAGTGCTGTCATTAAAGTAGACTTACCTGCACCGGACACCCCTGCAAAGGCACCGCTGATGTTTACGTCGCGTTCTTTTGCGTCTCTTGAGATCTCCTCTATGTAGCTGCCGAGCGCATCCACTCCCTCACCGCTTTCACAGCTCAGAAGAAATACTCGGTAGCCGGCTTTTTCATAGATATCCTTAATGCGGTTTGCGTTGTCCATATCAAGATCCGACTTATTTACCACGATAACCGTTTCGATTCCGTAGTTTTCGGCAATAACCGTCAGCTTGTCAGCTGTGAGCAGATCCGGCTCGGGAGATGCACACGGCACTACCGCAAACAGATAGTCAAGATTTGCAACAGGTGGTCTGATCAGCAAATTTCGTCTGTTAAGCACCTTGTCTATAACGTGGTCCACGTCTACGCCCTGCTTTTTTGCACCCGATCCACGGTGGCTGTGCTTTCCACCACGAGTGGGCTCGTCGGATATAACATCATCCTTATCCTCAGCCGTGGCAAGAGAAATTAAAACCTCGTCTCCCACCGTTGGAGTAATGTTTTCCCGTCGGAGTATCCCTCTCGCACGGCAAAGTATCTCGTCTCCGTACTCGAAATCCTCTCCGGAGTATGCTCCGGTTGTTCTCACGCAATAAAGTCCGCCGACTCCCCGCGTGATAATTCCTCTCATTGTTTCTGCTTTCAAAAATTTACCTCTTTCGGCAAATGAAATGTCCTTTATTGACGTCCGTGCTGTTGCTGCATGTACCAGTCGTAGAAGTCGCTCCAACCTGAATCGTCATCGTCGTCATCGTTGTTATTGTTGTTATTGTTGTTATTGTTGTTGTTCGGGTTCTGTGTCTCAGGTGCTTCTGTGTCATCGTTGAACCAGTCGTCGGGATCGTTGTTGTTGCCCGGACGCTCTGTTTCGTCTGGCTCCCGCATGTCCTCCTCTGTGGGGATAGTCGTGCCGTCACCCGAGTATGATGGTCCACCGCTTATTGTAAAGTCAACGGAAGAATATATCGGAACCTCCAGCATTGCCTCAACGCTTTGAGTCAGCACAAGGCCTACGGTATCGTCACTCTTTACATAAGTAACCTTACCGATTTCCAGATCACTGTTCATGAGAGAGAGTAGCGTTTCCGCCTCGTTCATTCCCACAAAATCGGGAACCTTTGTCTTAACTGTGTCAGTTCCCTGGCTAACATAAAGGATTACGGTATCGCCCTCCTGCACCTGTGTTCCCGCTTCGGGATCCGTTCTTACGACAAAGCCTATCTCGTGAGTATCGCTAATGATGTGCTCGATCTTCACCTTAAGTCCCAGCTTACGTATTGCGGTATCTGCCACACGGTAGTCCATTACGGTATAGTCTTCAAGCTCGATCTCGCGCACACCAAGGCTGATCCACAAGGTTATATTGCACTTCTGCTTGCCCGCCAGCACCTTACGAACTTCCTTTGCGGCAGGCTCCTGCTTAATTATGACGCCCTTGGAGACAGTATCGTGATACTCATATTTCAGAGTCGGCTCCACGTAATAGTTACTGGTTTTGAACCAATTTGCCAAGTCTTCCGTGTATATTGCGTTTGTAAAGTTATCCACCTCAATGTTCTCGTACTGCTCAAGATTGCTGTTAAAGAGCAGCTTGTCGATCATATAATAAGCGGAAACGGCAGCAGCAATCAGAAATGCAACCGTAACACCCATAATGATCGGGAACATTGATTTGCTTGTGCGGCGTCTGGGTTTCGGTGCTTCAGCACTCTTTTCCTTTTTCTTCGCCTTGTCCTTATGCTTAAGTGATTTCTTTTCTCTGAAGATGATCTTCGGATTTTCTCTCAGCTTCTGAAGCTGTGAAAGCATCTCCTCCGCACTCTGGTATCTTGCCTCAGGGTCTTTTTCCATAGCGTGCATGATGATCTGCTCAAGTCCTACGGGAATGTAGGGATTTATCTCTCTCGGAAGTGTTGGAGTGTCATTTACCTGCTTCAGAGCTACCGACACGGGAGAATCTCCCGTAAACGGCAGGCATCCCGTTGCCATCTCGTACATCATAACGCCGAGGGAATACAAATCACTTCGGGAGTCAATGTCACGTCCGCTTGCCTGCTCTGGGCTGATGTAGTAAACCGTACCGATTGCCTTTTCGGTCATGGAGATAGTTTCTGTATTAGGAAGCTTTGCAATACCGAAGTCCGTCACCTTGATAACGCCGTTTTTAAGTAGCATTATGTTGTGAGGCTTGATATCGCGGTGCACTATGCCTTTTTTATGAGCGTGGTCGAGGGCCTTCAAAATCTGCGTTGTATAGCTGATTATCTCTCTGAGATTGAGCACCTCTCTGTGCTGCATGTAGCTTTTGAGAGTTATTCCCTCAACGTACTCCATGACGATGTATTTGATGTTTTCTCTCACCGAAACGTCGTAAATGTTTACGATATTCTGGTGTGAGAGCATCGCAACAGCCTTTGATTCGTTGATAAACCGTTGAACCGACTGGCTGTCAGCGGAAATTTCGTCCTTTAAGATCTTTACTGCCACCACGCGGCGCATGAGAATGTCCGTTGCCTTGAACACAATGGCCATGCCTCCAATGCCGATGACACGCTCGATCCTGTATCTGTTATCGAACACAAGTCCGACGTACTTTTCGTATATATCCATCATTATCTGTGATCCACCTACGGAATTATATTGACAGTACCACTGCCGTTATGTTGTCAAGTCCTCCACGGCTGTTTGCAGAAGCCACGAGAGATTCGCAAGCAGACTGAATGTCCTCGCCCGTCTTTATACCGCTGATTGTCTCGCCTATTTCGTGGGGCTCAACGTGATTGGTAAGCCCGTCGGAGCAAAGCACTATCATATCCCCCGCCTTAATATCGCAGGTGAAAAGGTCCGATTCAACTGTTCTCTCCGTACCCACCGCACGGGTAATAAGGTTTTTATTTTTCGAATTCTTTGCTTCTTCAAGGGACATCTTGCCCATGTCAACCAAATACTGCACGTAGGAGTGGTCGTGAGATATCTGCTTGATCTCTTCCTCTTCTCTGGCAAGGTAAAGTCTGCTGTCACCTATGTTCACAACGTATGCTTTCTCGCCTGAAACGATGCATCCCACAAGAGTTGTGCCCATTCCCGCAAGAGAAGAATCAGTCATTGAAAGCTGATGCACAGCGCGATTTGCTTCGGTTGCAGCAGAAGAAAGGCATGCGAGAATATCGTCTCCGCTCATGCCGAAAAATGCAGGGTGTTCCCTTTCCACCTCACTGATCTTATCTCTGAACACCGTGGACGCAACGGAGCTGGCTACGTTTCCGCCGTTTGCCCCGCCCATACCGTCGCATACTACTGCGAGAAGTACGTCTGAAGAGTACCTCATCACGATAAAGTTGTCCTGGTTCGCCGACCGTCTCTTTCCTACGTCAGTTATTCCGTAAAAAAACATATGACACTCCCTTGCTTTGCAGTTATCAGTTGTTTATCCTTGAAAAAGCTTAGTTTCTTCTTATTTGACGTTAAATTATACCCTTTTGTTCCCGAATATGGGAAATTTATCCTCTTTCCGCCATCTTTTTCAGTCTCAGCTGTCCGCAGGATGCGTTTATGTCAGAACCGAGTCTGCGGCGGATGGTGGCGTTAATGCCGTTTTTTTGGAGCCTTGCGGCAAAGTCCTGTGCTCTGCGTCTGTCAGGTGCGCTGAGTCCTGTTTCCGCAACCTCGTTGAGCATAATGAGGTTAACGTGACAGGGGGATCTCATTCCGCGCTTCAGTACGTGGGCCAGCTTGTCTGCATCCTCTGCGGAATCGTTCTTGCCGGAGATAAGTGTGTACTCAAATGACACTCTCCGTCCCGTTTCCTCAAAATAATGTCTGCAAGCCTCAAGAAGCTGTGCTATCTTATACTTGCGGTTGATTGGCATGAGGGCATCTCTCGTTTCGTCGTCGGATGCGTGAAGCGAAACCGACAGCGTAACGGGCAGTCCCTCTTTTGCCAGATCGTATATCTGTGGAACAAGTCCGCAGGTTGACAGTGAGATATGACGAAGTCCTATGCCCATTCCGCGCTCGTCGGAAATCAGGCGAAGGAATCTCACTACGTTGTCGTAGTTGTCAAGTGGCTCACCGATACCCATCATTACGATGCCGTCTACTCGCTCGCCTGTGTCATATGCCGCACATGCCGCCTGGCCGAGGATCTCCGATGCTGTAAGATTACGCACACGGCCCCTAAGGGTTGACGCGCAGAACTTGCACCCCATTCTGCATCCCGCCTGGGAGGATACGCAGAGAGACGTGCCGTGATCATAGTGCATGAAAACAGATTCAACGCACTCGCCATCATTCAGCGACATGAGATATTTCACCGTGCCGTCGATCCCGGACACCAGCTTGTCCTCGATAACGGGCAGCCTGTAGTCAGCAGACTCCTTCAGCTTGTCGCGGAATGCCTTTGATAGATTGCTCATCTCGTCAATAGGCGTGCCCTTGGACATCCACGAAAACAGCTGACCTGCTCGGTACGGTTTCTCGCCGAGAGTTCCCACAAATTCAGAGAGCTCATCGGGGTACATTGACATAATATCAGGTCTGTTCATATAAGCATCCTAAAATTCGTAGTTTACTTTGTTTTTCTCATCTTTGCGGCAAAGAATCCGTCGCATCCGTCACGGTGCGGGAGAAAAGTTCTCATTCCGCCCCCGAGATAAGGATCATTCTCAAGTGAAAACTCGGGATTCTCGCGAAGAAAACGCTCTACAACATCTTCATTTTCCGCTTTATTTATGGTACAGGTGGAATACACAAGTACTCCGCCGTCTTTTACATATTTCGATGCCCCGCACAGCACTCCGTACTGTATCTCGGGCAGCTTATTTACATCTGCCAAGTTCTTGTACCGTATATCGGGCTTCTTGGCAATTACTCCAAGTCCCGAGCACGGCGCGTCGCACAGCACTCGGTCAGCTTTTCCTATCAGCTCGTCCATCGGCTGTCTCGCGTCTCTCTCGGCAGTCTCAATTATCGCAATTCCAAGCTTTTCCGCACCGCTTCTGATCAGTGACAGCTTATTTGCGTGAAGATCAAAAGAGCGAACAACACCGCGGTTTTCCATATCGATCGCCATGGAGAAGCTCTTGCCGCCGGGACAAGCGCAGGTGTCAACTACAAGCTCGTCTGACTTTGCTCCCACAGCCGCCGATGTTATCCTGGACGCCTCGTCCTGCACAAACCAAAGGCCGTCAGACAGTCCCTGCTTCACTGTTTCGTCAAGGGTGTCAACAATAACAACATCGGGAGCGATATCGGAAACTCTTCCGCCTGTCATCCGTACTGCCTCGTCTGTTGTGAGCTTCAGTCTGTTCACTCTCAGTCCTATGTGAGGCTCGCGGTTCATTGCACAAAGCAGATCCTCGATCTCATCCCCCGCGCATCCCATAAACAGCTCTACAAGAGGAGCAGGCACAGAATACTTCACGGAAAGGTAGCGTGAATAGTTTGATTCGTCGGGAAGCGAGTATTTTTTGCCGCCTCGGAGAAACGAGCGAAGCACTGCATTGACAAATCCTCTCTTCTGGCGGGAAACAAGTCCAACGGATTCATCAACCGCCGAGTGGTCGGGCACTCTGTCAAGCCAAAGAAGCTGATAAATACCAAGTCGCAGTGCGGTCTTCACGTCCTCATCAAGTTCATCTGTAGGCTTTGAGGAATACTGCGAGATTATATAGTCAAGTGTAATTCTCCTTTCAGTAACGCCGTACACCAGTCTTGTGTACAGTCCGCGGTCCGCTTCAGACAGATCCGAATGCATTATGGCGGAATTTACTTCAAGGTTAGAATATCTGCCGCTCTTCTCCAGTCCCATGAGGGATCGGTGGGCAAGAGTACGGGCAGTTTCTTTTTTAGTGTTGTCAGTCATATCAGTTTCGTCTCGATCTGTTTGCAATAGCAAGAAGTCGGAGGAAGTTACCGATAGCAGTTGCAAGTGCCGCTACATAGGTAAGTGCCGCCGCACGAAGAACTTTTTTCGCGTCTCTCACCGCCTCATCGGAAATCCCCGACATCTCAAGTGCCTCTATTGCTCGGCTGCTTGCGTTGAATTCTACGGGAAGTGTCACAAGCTGGAAGAGCACCGCAGCACCGAAAAGAATAACACCGATACCCGCCAAAAACGGTGCGGAGAACAACAGCCCGAGCAATACCAGCGGGAACGCAAGGTTTGAGCCGATATTGGTAATGGGGATGATCGCTGTGCGGATCTTTATGGGGAAGTATCCCTCCGCATGCTGTACCGCGTGACCTGCTTCATGAGCCGCAACGCCAACCGCCGCAACAGAAGCTACGCTGTGCACAGACTCGGACAGGCGTATAACATTAGCTTTCGGATCGTAGTGGTCGGTAAGGTTGCCTGCCGTCATCTCGATCTTCACGTCTCTGAGCCCGTTTCTATCAAGTATCAGACGTGCCGCGTCGTAACCCGTCATTCCTCTCTCTGAGGCAACACGGGAGAACTTGTTGAACGTTGACTTCACGTTAAACTGCGCCCATAATGCAAAAAGCAGGGCAGGCAAAACATAAATAATGTATGTGTAGTCAAAACCGTAGTAAAATGGCATTATTGTATACCTCGTTTATCAGAAAAATAACTTTCGTCATTCTCCGGGGAGATCAAAATTTCAGAATGTCGCCTATGTTTATCTTTCTTCCTCTGATGTAGTCCGCTGCGGGCATGCGCTTCTTTCCCTCGGGTGTTACCGATGTTACAGCGATAAGCCCTCCTCCGCAGGAAATTACGATCTTGCCCTCTCCTGCTGTGTCAAGTTCAACTACCGTACCTGATTCTTTGTCACACTTTCCCTCCATCACGCGGGCAGAGGGGAGCTTGAGAAGTTTTCCGTCAGGTGTTTTTGTTACAACGCAGGGGGCGGGAGAAAGTCCTCTTATAAGATTCACCACCGTCTCGGGAGACTTTGTGAAATCCGCAACAGTGTCAGCCTTCTCGATCTTTGCCGCGTAGGATGAAAGAGAGTCATCCTGCTTCTCTCTCGGCACGTTGCCGGAGTTAATAAGATCAATAACATCGCACATAGCCTGACCTGCAAGAGCGGCAAGCTTGTCGTGGAGTGTACCAAAGTCGTCGTCCTCGGCAATGGGGCAAGTGAGCTTCAGTATCATGTCTCCGGTGTCAAGTCCCTCTTCCATGTACATAGCGGTGATTCCCGTAACGGTCTCGCCGTCGATTATTGCACGCTGAATTGGGGATGCTCCTCTGTATTTCGGCAGAAGCGAGCCGTGAGCATTGATACATCCGTATTTCGGATAGTCAAGCACGTATTTCGGAAGAATATTGCCGTATGCCGCAACGATGATAAGCTCAGGCTGCAGCTCGTCAAGCACCGTCTGAAATGCTCCGTCACGAAGTGTCAGCGGCTGATATATGGGTATCTCCTTTTCAAGAGCAAACTCCTTGACGGGAGAGAAAACGAACTTCATTCCTCTGCCCTTCTGCTTGTCAGCTCTCGTTACGACGCCAACTATCTCTACGCCGTCTTTTTCATACACCGCACGAAGGCACTCACGGGCCAAATCCGGTGTTCCCATAAACATAACTTTCAAATGTATTGCCTCGATTCTGTCGTTTCTTATTCGCCTTTAAGCTCTGCTACCTCGTCGGGTGTGAGAATACGGATAGCCTTGTCGGTAAAGAGATGTCCGTCAAGGTGATCCAGCTCATGGCAGAAGCAGCGTGCGTCAAGATCTTCTCCTGTAACGGTAAACTCTTCGCCAAAGCGGTTGAGCGCCTTAACAGTAACCTTCTGGGGTCTGTCGGTAATTCCCCATACGTCAGGCACGGACAGGCATCCTTCAAGCTCCTGCTGCTGACCTTCAACTGCAATTATCTCGGGGTTGATAAGTTCAACTATCTCATCTCCCATGTCAACAACCGCGATTCTGCGGAGTATGCCAACCTGGGGAGCTGCAAGTCCTGCACCGTTTGAGTCGATCAGCGTCTCTACCATATCGTCAAGAAGCTGAAGAATTCTGGGTGTTATCTCTGTAACAGGGCGGCACACCTTGCGAAGTGTAGGATCGCCTTCCTTAACTATATTCAGTAAAGCCATAAGAGTACCTCTCGATAGTTTATTATGTAATCTTGCCGTCTGTTTAATTCATCATACCGTGCTCGGATTGAGATCCACAGAGATGTTAATTCGGCTGTTTGATTTTGTTCGTACTGTTTTTTTGCCGTAATCGGAGGGAGATGACTTACCAAACTCGCACATAAGCTCGGAAATGAACTCTCTCGTGCGTTTGTTCAGCTTGCATTTCATCACCAGTCTCATTCGGCAAGTGTTCTGCACCTTATAAACGGGCGCTTCAAAGGGTCCGTAAAGGATCATCGGGATATCGGAAAACTCCATTCTCGTGTGCTCAATGATGCGCTCGTGCATTCTTGCTGTCACAAGTCCGAGATATCCTTCGTCATTGCTTGAAAGCGTGATTACCGCAATATCGCAGAACGGCGGGAATGTCAGCGCTTTGCGCAGCTTGATCTCCCCTTCGTAGAACTGCTTGTAATCCTGCATCGCCGCAAGATGAAGCACCTCGTGGTCGGGATTGTACGTCTGTACCACGGCAACACCGGGAACGTCTCCTCTGCCCGCACGTCCAATAACCTGAGTGAGCATTGCAAATGTTCTCTCGCCTGCACGGTAGTCATCCGCAAACAGTGCGCTGTCCGCATTAAGCACTCCAACTGTTGCAACCCGAGGGAAATCGTGTCCCTTTGTGACCATCTGTGTGCCGAGAAGCACGTCTGCCTCGCCTCGTCTGAATTTTCCGAGGATATCCTCGTGAGAGAACTTTGATGAGGTGGTATCGTGATCCATGCGAAGTACCCTGAGATCGGGGAACATGGAGATTATGTCGTCCTCTGCCTTCTGCGTGCCGCATCCCATAAAGAGGAAATGAGTCTTTCCACATTCGGGGCAACTTTCGGGAACTTTTGTCCTGTATCCGCACATGTGGCAGGCAAGATAACCGTTTCTGCGGCGGCTTTCTTCATAATCGTCGTCGGTTTTCTGCGCCATATGGGATGAGGTTGAATGATATGTCAGCGTTACCGAGCAGTGAGGACATTTTATGCTCTTTCCACAGCTTCTGCAGGAAACATAATTGTTGTATCCCCGTCTGTTGAGGAAAAGGATGGACTGGTTGCCCTCGTCCTTGTCGCTGTTAAGCCTGTCTCGGAGAAGTGAGCCAACGGGAGAAAGGTTCCCCGTCTGTGTCTCTCCTCGCATATCGTATATCTGCACCGTTGGCAGCTCTCTGTTGCCAAAGCGGTTGCTTAGCTCAATTAAGGTGTACTTGCCCTCTCTCGCCTTGTAGTAGCTGTTAAGCGAAGGGGTTGCGGAAGAAAGCACCATAACTGCATTATGCTCACCGCAGCGGTATCTTGCAATATCGTGGGCGAGATACTTGGGGTTCGTATCTGATTTATAAGTATATTCGTGTTCTTCGTCAATGATTATCATGCCGATATTCCGCATTGGAGCAAACACAGCCGAGCGCGTACCGACCACAACGGTGGCAATTCCGTCTCTGATACGTCGCCAAGCATCAAATCTTTCCCCAGCGGAAAGACCTGAGTGAAGCACAGCGATCCTGTCGCCGTAGCGTCTCACAAATATTCCGACAGTCTGCGGAGTCAGAGCTATCTCAGGGACAAGCATGATAACGCCACGGCCGTCAAGAAGCACTCTGTCAATGGATGCCATGATAACATTGGTCTTACCCGAGCCTGTCACCCCGTGAAGAAGCGCGGCGGAGGGCTTACCCGAATCGTACAGGGTGGCAATTTTTGCTCTTGCCGCTTCCTGCTCGTCGGTCAGGTTCGGTTTTGTTGCCATTCCCTCGAATCCGCCCTCTTTGAGGAGAGATTCAACGGTGAAATGGTTGCGGAACTCGTCTTCAAGTGTGATCGTCAAAAGTCCCTTTTTCTCAAGCGCCGCCACAGCAGTCCGACCGGTGGTGGTAGACATTCCGAGGCTGTCAAACACGGCGGTATCAACGGATTCACCGTAGTCGGCAACGTATCTAAGGATCCGCTTCTGGTTCTCGCCTCTGAGTCGTGTAAGCTCCTCATCAACCATGGCAAGATCCGCTTGTCCGCCTGAAGTAAGACTGTGCGACAAGCTGAGAATTCGCTTTTTCAGCCCTCGTGAAGCTTCCTTGAGTTCCTCTGTACGCTCGCACAGTCCCAGTTCAATCATCTGAAGGAGTGACCTTGAGCAGTCAAAGTCAAGCTCCGCCTGAATAGCCTGGCGAGAGAAGCGACCTTTTTTTGCAGCTATCTCATACACGCGGCGGCCTTTATCTCCAAGCTTTTTTATCGCCGCTTCGATGGATGCACCGCCAAACTCCTCCTCGGGAATTATGCGGTAGTTGATTATCACCTTCGACATTACGGACGACGGAACCACTGCTCTCAGCGCATCACCAAATGTACACAGAGTATGCTCCTTCACGAACATACACAGTCTGAGCAGCTCATCGGTCAGAACAGGTCTGTCGCCGATGGTGCGGATGATTGGCTTTAGCTTCTGGTCAGTCTTTCCCTCTGCCACTGCAGTTACAATGCCTGTAACACGGCGATTTCCTTTACCGAAAGGAACAAGCACAACAGAACCCGGCTCCACGGATTCTCTTTCCATGGCGGGAACATTGTAGGTATATGCTTTATCAGCGTGATAGGGTATATCAAGTATATACACCCCGGCAGTTTTAGCCATACCGCCTCTCCTTTCGGGTCATTGTAAGTTCAGTTAATTATTCAGCGTCTTCAGCTTCTGCCGCTTCTTCGGTTTCTGCTGCGCCCTTGCCAAGGAACTTTTCGCTTCCGTCAAGTTCGATAAGCTTGAAGTCACCTTCATAGAGACCGTTAATAGCAAGCTTAACAGCCTTTTCGTCTCTGTAATCCTTGCTGATCATGTTAGCCGCAGAATTCTTCTTATCTCCGTCCTTGAGAGAGAGCTTTTCTGCGTATTCTCTCTGCTTAACGTATTCTTCTGTAATGATTCTCGCACACTTTGCAGTTGCAACAACGAGAGTGTAGCGATTTACGTTATTGTTGTTTGTAAGCTCAGCGATGGAAGGATGGATCATGATGTTTACCTTTCTTTCTGTAAATTCTGTCATTTATGATAATGTTATTGTTGACTTATTTATTCCCGTTTAGTTCTCGGGGAAGTTCTTTTTGAGGTAATTCTCTGCTCTGTGTGCTCTCATGTGCTCCGCTTTGATTATTGTGAGCAATTTCTCTGCACATTCGCGGCTCTTGCCCGTTTCGTTGACCACGAGGTAGTCCATTTTAATGCCCTCTTTGATCTCCTCTTTAGCTCTTGCAAGGCGACCGAGTATGGCTTCCTCTGTTTCCGTGCCGCGGTCTCTGAGGCGTCTTTCAAGCTCTGCGGCATCGGGAGCGATAAGCATGATGTTGATGCATTTGTCTCCTAAGAGACGCTTCACCTGGCCGCCGCCGTCGATCTCGATCTCGAGGATGAGGTCCTTACCGCTTGCGGTGATCTTGTCAGCCTCGGACTTCAGCGTGCCGTAGTAGTTGCTGTTGTACTGGGTGTACTCGAGCACTTCACCGTTTTTGATAAGAGACTCAAATTCTTCTCTTGTTTTGTAGTAGTAATTTACTCCGTCAGCCTCTCCGGGTCTCGGGCTGCGAGATGTTGCGGAAACCGAAACTCCAATCTCGTCATATATCTCTCGGAGAATGTCAACCACAGTTCCCTTGCCGCTTCCAGACGGGCCGGAGATCACAAACACAAGTCCAACTCTGTCAGTCATTTGCTGCCTCCTCGCCTGCCGTGTCATCTGCTGCGCCGCTCATTCTCGCCGAAATAGTTTCGTTCTGAATTGCGGAAAGAATAACGTGGTCGGAATCCATGATTATTACGCATCTTGTTTTTCTGCCGCAGGTGCAGTCGATAGCTCGTCCGCTGTCTTTTGCGTCCTGCATGAGTCTTTTAGCAGGGGAGGAATCGGAGTTTACCACCGCGATCACTCTCTCCGCGTTTATCATATTGTTAAAGCCTACGTTTACAAACTTCATTTCGTCACCTGAATTACTCAATATTCTGAATCTGCTCGCGGATCTTTTCAAGCTCTGTCTTCATATCCACAACCAGATGTGCGATTTCAGCGTTGCCTGCCTTGGAGCCGATAGTATTGATCTCGCGGTTGATCTCCTGAACAAGGAAGTCCAGCTTTCTGCCTGAGGGCTCGTTTGAGTTAATGATCTCATTAAGCACACCGAAGTGAGATGCAAGGCGAACAAGTTCTTCGTCAATAGCAGCCTTGTCAGCAAAGATAGCAGCCTCTGTGAGGATTCGTTGCTCGGTGGTCTCAACGTCAAAGTCCTTAAGCAACTGGCGTATCCTCTGCTCCAGCTTTGCAGGATAAGCGGAAATGTCCGCCTCGGAGAGAGACTTGATCTTCTCCGCATTTGCCTTAATGGTATCTGCCTTTCCCAGAATGTCAACGCACAGGTGCTCACCCTCGTTTGCTCTCATCTGATTGTAGGATGCAACAGCCTCTTCAAGTACTGCTCGCACCTCGATCCAGTCGCGCTCCATGTCGTCGTCCGGCTTCTTTACCGCAAACAGATCACGGTTACCCGCCACCTTCATAACGGTGATGTCATCCTTGAGTCCGAATGTGTCGCGAAGCTGCTCAAGAGATGCGATATAAGACTTTGCCGCCTCTGTGTCAAGTATGACCTCAACACCCTTTTGCGCAAGCACGTCAACTCCGATGTACACCTCAACCTTACCACGGGTGATTCCGGACTCAGCTATGTAAGCCTTGACCTTTTCCTCAAGGAAGCTGTACATGCGTGAGATCTTTACAGTGCAGTCAAGATAGCGGGAGTTTACGCTTTTGATCTCCGCTGTTATATCAAGTGAGTTATCAGACGAAAGCTTTCTCGCACGTCCGAATGCCGTCATACTTTTTAGCATTTTTCTGTTCTCCAAGTCGTTTTTTGTTGTTTATTCCGAGCGCAGTCATGCCCTGCCGTAAGGACAAATGTAACACTACGCCAGCATATAAATATACATAATATATTATACAACAAAAAAGACCCCGTTGTCAACGAAACGGAGCCATTTTTGTTAATATTGTACATAAATTATTATTTTAAGCGCAGTTTTTTGCGCAGTATAACGATGTAGTAGGAGATGCATTTTGTGAGAGTGTAGTCATAGAATGCGAAGAACAATGTTCCCAGTCCTACTGTGATAAAGCTGAGCGAGAAATACTCTTCCCCAAGCCCCAAAACCACCTGTCCGACGATGAGACAAGAGAGCAACATAACATCAAGCATGGCTATTTTCAGAACAAATGCAATGGTGCGTGGCAGTTTTTCGATATACCCCTTCAGCACAGGATAAAGAGCTCCGAAGAGCACGTATTCCATGGCGTAAAGCTTGTTTGGTAGAAGTAGCAGCGCGAGAGTTGAGGTAACCGCTGCATATATCCACGCCATCTTATTCCCTGTTTCAATTACTGTCAGCACAGTTATCAGAGAACATACAAGCAGTATGGACAAGTCAAGCACAGTCAGTCCACCAAGGCACATCATTCCAACGGAAAGTGCCGCCAGTACACCGCACAACGCGATGCTTTTTGTGAGTTTTCGTTTTTCTTTCATAGTATCAGCAGCAGCTTATGCAGTCACCGCCGCAGCATTCACAGCAGGTATCACAGCAGATCAGTGTTGAACATACTCCGCAAAGGTCGCAGTCTCCAACATCGTTCTGTGTTCGATAGTTCCCGCCGTAATTTGATGAGCGTGATCTCATTCGGTTTTTCGCCTGTTTGTATTCCATGTTTGTGGGGTCAAGGTAACAAGCAATCTCGATATATCGCATTGCATCGTAATAGTAACCGCGGTGAGTCAGCAGGCATCCCTTGAGGTAATTCCACTCCGCACCTCTATCCGACGCAGGTGTGGACTCAATGATAAGCTCCGCTTCAGAATATCTACCCTCGTTTATCAGGCGCCGCACCTCATAAAAAGAGGTAGTGCCGGAGGAGGTATAGGTATTATAGTGCGAACCGCTTGTCTGTCTGCCCTGTCGCTCCTTTTGTATTGTACCGTATGCTTCGTTTATCTCCTTCATGATCTCTTCGCATCTGCCGGCCTGAGCCGTTCCTGCAAAGTTATCGGGATGATACTTTCGAGCAAGGTTACGGTACGCTTTTTTTACCTCTTCGTCAGTTGCACTTCGAGGTATTCCAAGCACCTGATATGGGTCTCTCATGCATCAATCTTCCATTCTTTCACAGTCAGGCTTTCCCCCATAGTTTGTCCGTATAAAATACGCTTCATTGCCGCGGGAAGCCCGAGATATACTATATTTTTAATTATCGGAGTCATTTCGTGGTCGTCGTCCAGCATCTCCACCGCCTCACCGAGAGCCTCAAGGTCAATGGGTGCGGACGTCATCACACTGTCACGGACCATGTCGGACATTTTTTCGTCAGTCAGCGCAAGCTCTCCCCAGCCGTGAAGCAGAGGGTTATACCTGCCACGCTTTGCGTCGTCCGCCAAATCGTCTGCCGCATCGCACATGTAGATGAATCGTCCGATGCTTCTGCCGATTTGTCCTGCAAGTTCTTTCTTCTCTCCGTCAAGTCCTATAGAGAAAACAAACGCAAGCACACCACCGAAAACTTCGGCAGCTTCATCCGCAGAGGGGCAATTTTCAGCCTCAAGTTCACTGAGAGTATGAAGAAATCTATCGATCTCGCACTCACACCCCTCAGGAAGGAGCTCGCTACCCCGTTTAGACATACCGCTTAGAAGTGGATGAAGCAATCGTGACTTTAGCTTTGCCATTCCGCGTTCATCGGAGATATCGTCTCTTGCTTTTGCCTCAGCAAGCAGAGCAGACAAAGCCGACGCATATCTGAGCGCCTCGTTGGGCTTCATGATAAGCCGCTTCTTCGTTAAATGCACGGCGCATCTGGATGCCTCGTATTCGGGTTTTATGTCCGAGAGAACCATTCTGACCGCTGCAAGAAATGCAAAATCGTATGACAAGGTAAGCCGTGAAAGCTGTCCTGTGACCTCTCCCATGGCACGGCACAGTCCGCAATATACAGCGCGGTACTTTTCGTGCTCTCCAACCTTCATCTCCGGCACAAACGGTCGGACATAGCCAAACATAAGCCCATTCTCCAAGTTAAAAATAAAAAAAGTCTTTACCAGTTAATTATATATTATCTCAAAGGTATGGCATTTACAATAAACTATTTGTAAATATAGTATTAACCCTCGCGCGCGAAAGACTTTTTTTCAAAAAAATGAAAAAATCTCTTGACAAAGCGTGACGCTTGTGGTATTATATTTAAGCGTTCTATGGAATACGCACGCGAGTGTAGTTCAGTGGTAGAATTCCAGCCTTCCAAGCTGGTTATGTGGGTTCGATTCCCATCACTCGCTTCATGTGCCTTTAGCTCAGCAGGATAGAGCAACTGCCTTCTAAGCAG
>SVSK01000037.1 GCA_015064345.1 Oscillospiraceae bacterium
AGATGTACTCAGCCATCTTGGGGTTCCAACGTCTTGTGTGATGTCCGAAATGAACACCTGCTTCGAGAAGCTGCTTAATAGATACGATAGACATAATAATGTCCTCCTTCGGTTATTTTCCACCATATCGCATTGATCCGCCGCCGGAATTTTACGAAAAGCTTGTCAAGGAAAGCTCTCTTCCCTTTGTTTTCGTCCATTCGGAGGTCTTTATCACCGCCGTGTATTTGGCACCGGGCGGACTTGACACCGATATGTGTGTTTTCGTTATGTGCTTTTCCGCACACACGGGATTTATTATAGCATATTTGTTTCTATATTACAATATATTACAGCAAGTTCACAATTAATTTACAATTATGTCCCGCAGCTCGTATTTTTACGTATAATCGGTGAAGATTATTTGTATTTTTTCTATTGCGATGGGCGTAAATTTATGGTAGAATGACCTTGTAATCAACACTGCGGAGGTCATAAGTCATGAAGAGAAAACTTTTTTGTCAGCTCAGCCCGACATGCTACAAAATATCACTCCGCAAGGAGATAATTCTGCGCAGGATAAAGGATATTTTCAGCCGCGACAGGATAGCCTCCTGCATCAGTTCAAATGAGCTGCCGCACATTGTTAAGGGGCATACCTCCCTGCTTCTCCGCCAGCTTCACGGTGTTGACATGAGGCTTCAGGAAAACAAGGTAACAAACATCCGTATCGCCTGCGAAAAAATAAACGGAATGATACTTCGCCCGGGAGAGACCTTCTCGTATTGGCGCACTCTCGGAGAGCCCAAAGCAAAGGACGGCTACAAAGAAGGACTTGTTATTTCGGGAAGCAGTTTCAGCAGCGACATTGGTGGCGGACTCTGTCAAATGGCAAACATGATTCATTGGCTCGTCTTGAACAGTCCCCTTACCGTAACCGAGCTTCACCACCACAGCGATGCGCTCTTTCCCGACGAGAGACGGCGCGTACCCTTCGGTACAGGAACATCTGTATTATACAATAATCTCGACTACCGCTTCAAAAACACATCGGATCAGACCGTTCAAATACTCGTGTGGTGCGAGAACGGTGAGCTTTGCGGAGAATTGAGAAGTGAGCGTCCGTTCCCCTACAGATATAAGATCACGGAAGAAAACCACCATTTTGCCAAGGAGGACGGCAAGTACTATCGCATATCACAGGTCTACCGCACTGTTATTGACAAGAATAGCGGCGAGGCCGTGAGAAAAGAGCTGATACTGGACAACCACTCCGAGGTAATGTACGACTACTCGCTGATTCCCAAGGAGCAGATCAGAGGTGAAGAATATGCTGAAGCGAATAATTGACGCCGCATCCTCTCATCCCCTCAGAATCGCGTACAGGATAGGCAAGGACGAAATTACATATGCCTCCCTTGTGGAAAAGGCCGAAAAGAGAGCACGGGTCCTCGAGTCACTCGGAAGCACCCCCGTTATGATATACGGCGAAAAAAGTGTTGACACAGTCATCTCCATCTTGTCTTGCATTATGGCGTCTCGCGCTTACATCCCGCTGGATCTGACTTTTCCCGCTGCGAGAGTTGAACAGATCGCCCGACTGTCCGGTGCAGGACTTGTACTTACACGAGAGAGCATCACATCAATCGGTATTCCCTGCCTCAGTCCAAGCACCCTTGACTCATATTACGTCGATGCACTCTCTGATTCCGTAAAAACCGGTAACATCGCTTATATCATTTTCACATCAGGCACTACGGGAGACCCCAAGGGCGTGCCGATCTCATACGGTAATCTCGACAACTTCATTGAGTGGATAAGTTCTATTGAGCCTCTGTGCGAATACAGCGGTGCAACGGTTATGAATCAGGCACAGTTCTGCTTTGATCTCAGCGTTGCGGATCTGTATTATTCACTTTGCAACGGGCATACGCTCGTTTCATATGACGGAAGTCCGACAGCTGAGTTTATCCGCAATAACGGCGTTGAAGTCATGGTGATAACCCCCACTTTTGCTCGGTTTATGCTTCTGGACAGTGATTTTTCCGCAAAGCTTTGTCCTTCTCTCAAGTGCATCTACTTCTGCGGGGAGACGCTTGAGAAAAAGACCGTCCAAAAGCTGTGGGAGCGTTTCCCGGACCTCAGGATCATCAACGCATACGGTCCCACAGAAGCAACATCCGCAGTATCAGCCACAGAGATAACCCGTCAGCATCTCGAAGCAGACAAGCCCTTACCCATCGGCGATATCGACACATCCGCAACCGAGATATCTATCGAAGACGGTGAGATTGTGCTGAGAGGAAAAAGCGTTTTCGACGGATATCTGGGCAGTGCCAACAAAACCGCTGACAGCAACGGTGTTAACCTATACCGCACGGGGGATCTCGGGTATGCAGAGGACGGTCTCCTTTACTTCATCGGACGTCGTGACTCCCAGATCAAGTACAAGGGTTACCGAATAGAAACAGGCGACATTGAAGCCAATATCATGAAGTTGGACGGCGTCAGAGAATGTGCTGTCATTCCCAAACGTGACAACGGCACGGTGAAGGCTGTATGGGCATATGTTTCCACCGATGGCAAAATGAACGGGTCCGACATAAAGGAAAAGCTGAAAGCGCTTTTACCGGAGTATATGATCCCGAAGAAGATAATCCTGCTTGATTCTCTGCCTGTGAACAGCAACAATAAAATCGACAGAAAGGCATTGCAAAATTTATGAGAAGCATAACTGAAATACTTTACGAGATCTGCGAGGATGAGGCTGTTCTCGACCCGGACTGTGAGCTTATTGAAAGCGGTATACTGGACTCACTCGCTTTCATAGAGCTTTTCTCCGCCCTTGAGGATGAAGGAATATTTCTCCAGCCCACTCGCATTGACAGGACCATGCTCAAGACTCCGCGTACCATTGAGCGGCTTATTGAAGAAACCGCAGAAAACGAGGCGTAATAACAAAAAAACGCGCCTCGGATTGCGATTCTTCCGAGACACGCCTACAAAAGCTATTATATCACAAACCGCCTCTCTTTGTAAATAGGAATTGCGCAATTTCTCAATTTTCTGCTCATTACACAAAAATTTATTATAAACTTTGCACAAATTACCAATTGATTTTCCTGTTTCCGTGTGCTATAATGTAGTCACAGAAGAGAAAGAGAGGTACACACCGATGTACAATTAAAAAACAGGCTATAATAGATTGCGGAAACAGTCAAGTAAATGCTCGGATTGCCGGAAAGCTAACAGCGAAAAAACGCTTTACATAACATTCAAATCAGGTTGAAAATAAAGAAGTAAAAAACAGATTCGGATAAAGAAAAGCTCCGATAAAAATGACAAAGCATTAAACCAGACAAAGAAGTTAAAAACATAAAACAAGTAATCGGCAATAACAAATCCGCAAGAAAATATAAGCCTGAAAAAAGAATTCGCCTCTGCGCAGTATTAAGAATCAAAACTATGTGGATACTCCATAACGAGATCAAAAGATGTGAAAAAGATGTTTTATGAATGATTGATTCGGCGTAAGAAGGCAGACAGCCAAAGCGGCAGAAAGAGAGGATAACAAAAAGATGTTAGATATCAAGAATCAGTGGGAGTGACCTTCAGCTGTTGTAAAGAAAGCAGTTGAGGGTCACTTCCAATTTTACGGTATTTTGTGTGCGGTATGGTTAAGACAACCACCCGCCTTTTTTCTTTTTACCGCAGCCACGGTCGCACCTGTTCTCGCGGCAACGGTCGTATTCCTCAATCCGAACAAGAATCGCGTCCTCACCGATACAAGTGATGCACTCCCATCCGATTTTGATAACGTTCTTTTGCCCCGTAAGTCCAAAAAAGTGATCCGACACATAGACAGCACAGATCTTTCCGCACTCCGTATCAATTGCAAAGTCACAAATGAACCCAATGCGATGACCGTCGCACACATTGATAACGTCTTTTTCTCTCAGCGAAGAATAATTGCACAGCATAATATCACCCCCGTGACATTTTATGTCCAAGTAAGTAAAAATATGTTCAAAAAATCGCCTGTTCTACTGTACAAAACGAGATAAACGTGTTATAATTATCGAAGAAAAATATGTTAGACAATGTTTTGACACAAACATACAACCACGGAGGTCAACAAAATGGCTTTTCTTGAAGTCAACATCTATTCAGAAGTTCTGAAGATGCAGATGTCAGTAAACGTTCTTCTCCCTCAGAGAACACGGGGCTGCATCGGCATATATGAGGGAGAGGTTCCCGCAACTTATCCCACACTCTATCTTCTTCACGGTATGACTGATGACCACAGCACCTGGATGCGTCGCACAACAATCGAAACTACTGCCGAACAGTACGGATTCGCAGTTGTCATGCCCACAACCTATCTCGGCTGGTACACCGATATGCAGTTCGGCTTCAAATACCGCACATTCATCGGCGAGGAGCTTCCCAAAATTATGCGCAGTCTCTTCCCCGCTATGTCAAAGAAGCGCGAGGATACTTATGTGGCAGGTAACTCAATGGGCGGTTACGGCGCTCTGAAAATGGCTCTCACATATCCCGAGACCTTCTCCACTGCGCTCTGTCTGTCCGCTGCATTTGACCCCCACTGGCTGCCAAATCTCAAGAACATGAGATACTGCACAGACATTTTCGGCGACTTCACAAAGCTTGACGGCTCCGAAAACGATCTTTTCTATCTTGCTGAAAGAGTAAAGAAGTCCGGCGGTCCTGTTCCTACAGTATGGATCTGGTGCGGAACCGAAGACTTCCTTATCGAATATAACAGAAAAATGCGCGACCACCTCACAGCACTTGAATATGACGTGACATATAACGAAACACCCGGCGGTCACGGTTGGGTATGCTGGGAACCTCAGATCAGACCTATGTTCTGGTTCATTGACGAGCGTATTGCACAGAGAGAAGCGCAGGAAGCGGGAGAGGAGAAATAACAATGGCACTTATTCATCTTCATTTTTATGCAAATAAAATAGGTCGCTGCGGCAATATCGACGTTATTGTTCCTCAGAAGAAATCCGACGATCCCACCGACAACCGTAACACTCCCGTTCTCTACCTCCTTCACGGCGCTATGGGTGACGAAACTGTTTGGCAGAGAATGACCTCCATTGAAAGATACGCTGAAAAATACGGTTTTGCAGTTGTTATGCCCGGTTGTGAGATCTCCGCTTATACCAACATGGCCCACGGACAGAACTACTATGATTACATAACACAGGAACTGCCTGAACTGATGTACTCTTTCTTCGGTCTCTCTCCCGCAAGAGAAAACAACTATATTGCAGGCTGCTCAATGGGCGCTAACGGTGCTGTTAAGATCGGTCTTGCCAACCCCGACAAATACACCGCTATCGGATGCTTCTCCGGCGGAATCACATACAGACTTCCTCCTGAAGATACATCAAACATTGACCCTGTAGCAAACCGCACTGCTTTCATGAGATACGAAGGCAGACAGATTCTCGGCACAGAAGAAGACGTTTTCGGCAACGCTCGCCGTATAGCTGAAAGCGGTCAGCCTGCTCCGATGATCTATCACACGATCGGCAAGGATGACTTCATCCTCGAGCACGCACACAACTCACGCGATTTCTTCACATCCTTTGAGGGCAATCCCTTCGGATATGTTTACGAAGAGCTTGAGGGCGGCCACGACTGGGATTTCTGGGATGCTGCACTCGAGAGATTCTTTAAGATAATTGCTGAAAACCGCTAAAATTACAAAGAAAGTAAGGTGACACCCATGAACCGAGAAACATACGAGGCATATCTGAATATACTCCGCGATGAGCTCGTCCCTGCCATGGGATGCACCGAGCCTATTGCGATAGCTCTTACCGCCGCCACAGCCCAAGCACATCTCGACACTCTCCCCACATCCGTGTCGGTGTGTGTAAGCGGCAATATTATCAAAAACGTCAAAAGTGTAATGGTACCTGGTACCGGTGGACTTCGCGGAATTAAAAGTGCTGTTGCCGCAGGTATTATTGCAGGAGACCACACACGCGAGCTTGAAGTTCTATCGGGAATTACCGAAGAGCATCGCGAAAAGATTGCTGATTTTCTCAATAATGTAGACATTACCGTAAGTGAGGCCGACAGCGAGCGGGTGCTGGATATCGGTATCACGCTGAAAAATGCAGATCACACAGTTTACGCAAGAACCGTTGACCGTCACGCAGGGCTTTGTCTTATTGAGGTGGACGGCGAGGTCATCTTTACCGCTGACATTAAGGCTGAAGAATCCCGAGCAGATCATTCTGTTCTCTCCATTGCGGGAATCATTGAATTTGCCGAGGAAGCAGACATAGACGACGTTCGTGATCTCCTTGACAGACAGATCTCCTACAATACCGCAATCGCAAAAGAGGGACTTACAGGAAAATACGGCGCGGCAATCGGAAGAACGCTTCTCATGTCATATGGCGATACAGTTTACAACCGCGCGAAGGCATGGGCTGCTGCAGGATCGGATGCACGAATGAACGGATGCGAGCTTCCCGTTGTGATCAACTCAGGAAGCGGAAATCAGGGTATGACTACTTCCCTGCCTGTTATCGTGTATGCGCGCGAGCTTAACGTCACACAGGAAATGCTGTACCGTGCTCTGCTTGTGTCAAACCTTACAACCATCCACCTAAAAACAGGTATTGGCTGTCTCTCCGCTTACTGCGGTGCGATAAGTGCAGGCTGCGGCGCAGGTGCGGGTATCATGTACCTGTATGGCGGCAGACTTGATGAGATCGAGCATACCATCGTTAACGCGCTTGCTATCAACTCAGGGGTGGTTTGCGACGGTGCCAAGGCAAGCTGTGCGGCAAAGATAGCCTCAGCCGTTGAATCGGGACTTCTCGGTATGCAGATGTATATGCACGGTAAGGAATTCTACCGCGGTGACGGAATCGTAGCCGGCGGTGTTGAAGCGACTATCAAAAATGTCGGTCAGTTGGCACAAAGCGGCATGGCAGAAACAGATAAAGAGATCATTCGCATTATGCTCAAAAACTAAAAGCAACAAAAAACCTCGGATTTTTACGTCCGAGGCTTTTATTATGTGTTATCTTATCTAACCATTCCGAGGAACTTCAGCACAGCAAGGATAATGCCTACGAGACCGTAAATGTCAAGCAAGCCGCCAAGAATAGCGAAAATGAAGCCAACGAGCGGAAGCCCTGCAAGCAAACCGATTAAGATACCACCGACAGCGCAAAGAACGAGGAAAATTACCAGCTGAATAACAAGAGAAACTACGTCCTTTTCCTGCACCTTAAAGGGAGTGGGCCATATCATCTTCAAATAATCCATCTTAATGCCTCCTATGTAAAATAATAGATTTATGGAAACAAAGCAATGCTTCCTATCAAGTTCAGTATAGCATATTTTTCACTTTCTGTCAACAAAAAAATGTCGCCGCACTGAATTTTGTTGAAAAAATCAAAGGGATGTGATACAATTAAACTAAAGACAGTAAAAGAAAGGAAGTCACCATGATTAGGATCATGTTTGTCTGCCACGGGAATATTTGCCGCTCGCCCATGGCTGAATTTATTTTGAAGAAAATGGCGGCAGAGCGCGGAATCGAGAACATGTTGGTCATAGCTTCGTCCGCGACAAGCACCGAAGAAATATGTAACGGCGTCGGCAATCCGGTATACCCTCCCGCAAGAGCAGAACTAAAAAAGCACGGCATTGATCCCGGCAGCAAACGCGCGGTACAGCTTCAGCGAGATGACTACGAAAAATATGACTTGTTCATTGGAATGGACTCTGCAAACATCAGAAATATGCATCGCATTCTGGGCGGTGACCCTGACTGCAAGATTCGCAAGCTGATGGATTACACCGATCGCGGCGGAGACGTTGCCGACCCTTGGTATTCCGACAGATTTGATATCACTTATCTCGATGTTTACGATGGATGCGCAGCTCTGCTTGAGTCGATTGAGATTAAATAGTCAGAACCACCGGTTGAACAGATGGCAAACCAAGCCTTTCTCCGGGAGGAAGGGGGACCGCTTACGGTGGAAGGAGACTGCGTCACTTTACAGAGCACCTTGTATATTGTTCCGAGCTCTCCCTCAGTCACCTGCGGTGACAGCTCCCTATAACGGAGTTATGGCCGGATGGAGCCTAATAGTGCTCGCTTTTCATCTTTATACAGTTTGCCGCAATAGTCTCTACTAAAGTCACGCGACTATCGCGTGGCTTTATTTATACAACAAATCCCTCCTACACTTTGTAAGAGGGATGTTTTTTGTTTAATCAAAAGCTTCTGAAGTACAAGACACTCGGGTCAAAGCCATTGAGTGACTTCACACCTGTTCGCGCCATCGTTGCACGAAGCTCACCCGTCATATCGCAGAGTCGCTTTGTGACTGCCGCCGCACCGTCTGCAAGAGGAGTCATAAGATGTCTTCCTACAGAAACCGCATCAGCACCGAGTGCAAGGGCCTTGTATGCATCCATGCCGCTCTCAATGCCGCAGTCAACAAAGATCTTCATGCTGTTTCCGATCTCCGCCTTGATCTTCGGAAGTGCCATAAGCGGAGGGATGCAGCTGCTCATTCTGCCGTGGTGGTGAGAAACTACAATACCGCTCACTCCTGCTTCCGCACATTTTAGAGCATCCTGCACGCTGAGTACACCTTTTGCTATAAACGGAACTTTTGACGCCTCAACGAACATTTTCAGCTCTTCTACGGATTTCGGCTTCATTGGCAGTCCGCGAACAAGATCATACTTCCCGTCGTGGGAGAATGAATGGTCGATATCCATACCTACAGCGAATGCGCCGTGACGGTTAGCGTGCTCAATCCTCCAAAGCACATCGTTGTTGTCTGCGTGAGGCTTGATTATTCTTACCGTTTTTGCGGCGGCAAATATACGCTCCATCTCCTCAGGTTCACCCATTCCAACCCAATGAAGCGCACCTGCATCATTTGCTCCTTTTGCAAACTGCACCATTCCGTCATCGCAGATATTGTGAAGATGTGAAAGAGCCGCCGTCATAATGGGAGTGTCAAACGTCTCGCCCCACAGCTCAAGTTTTGTGTCGGGCAAGTCGGCATCTATGTATCGAGTCTCCAGAAATATGGAGTCAAAGTATTCTCGCGTTGCAAGGTTAGAGTCGTGTGTCATAATATCTCCTGATGCAATAAATTATTCTTCAGCCGATTTCTCAATGGCCGCAACTCTCGACTGTGCCGCTTTGAGTCTCATCAAATCGAACTTTTCACGTCTGTCGAATGCGTAAATGCCATTCTTTTCCTGGAATACGTCAGTCAGCTGTGTATAGCAATATCCACCGATCTTCGGGTGCTCAAGCAGTACCCCCGTCAAGCCCTCAAAGCGCTCATAGAACTCTTCTTCCGTCTTCGGAGCTTCGCCATATCCCCATGCGGCACTGTGATCTTCGTCCAAGTTCCAGTAAATTCCGCCAAACTCGGAAACAAAGTACGGCTGTCCCGAAATGTACGGCATATCGTGGTGGGGAAAATTATACCAGATCGGTCCCTCTCCCGTGAGAAGTCCTTGGTGATGCTCTCGAAGCTCGTCAGGACTTTGTGTGTAGTCGTGTACGTCGTAAATATCAGTCTTGACGTGTACGTATCCCGATGTGTCAATAATAGGACGCATGGGATCAACAGCACGGGTCATCTCGCAAACAGTCTCAATAAGTCGGAAGTTTCTGCCAACACCCGTTTCGTTGAAAGGACACCAGCAAACAATGGAAGGATGGTTATAATCCCGCTTAACCGCATCCATCCATTCGGGAAGAATAGACAAAAGTGCTTCTGCCTTTGAGTCGTTCAGTCCCCAGTTGGGATATTCGCCCCATAAGATGTACCCTGCTCTGTCCGCATGGTACAGGATGCGCGGTTCAAACACCTTCATGTGAAGTCTTGCACCGTTAAAGCCTGCCGCCATGGACAGCTCTATGTCCTTTTTCAAGTCCTCATCGGTAGGGGCGGTGTAAATTCCGTCGGGGTAGTAGCCCTGGTCAAGCACAAGTCTCTGGAACACAGGTCTGCCGTTTATCTCGACAGCGTACCCGTTTATCCGCACGTCTCGCATGCCGAAATAGCTTGTAATCGTGTCATATCCTGCGGTGACGGTCAGATCGTACAAATTGGGTTCGCCAACATTCCACAGCTTCGGAGACGGGATCTGAATATGCAGTCTCGCATGCTTTCCGATGACCTTTGCGTCTCCAAGTGCAACTTCTTCTCCGAGAAAACTCACTCTTACGCTAACTTTATCTATAGCGCAGTAGTCGCCCGCAAGAGTCACGAGGATATCAACAGCGGAAGCATTTACGTCGGGAGTTATCTTTAAGTTGTCGATATAGTTTTTCGGCACACACTCCAGCCACACAGTCTGCCAGATTCCCGTAGAGCGAGTGTAGTGGCAACCCGCGTTGTAGTAGCCGTGGTACATCTGCTTACCTGTAGGCTGAAGATCACTCTTTCCGTTGTCCTCAGCATACACGGCAATTACGTTGTCTCCGTCAGTTACACAATCGGTTATATCAAAGGTGAATGGAGTATATCCGCCCGTATGGCTTCCGACTTTTTTGCCGTTAACGTACACTTCACTGTAGTAATCTACCGCTCCAAAATGAATAAGGACTCGCTTTTCATCTCTTCGCCATCCGTTGGGGAGAGTAAATGATCTGCGATACCAGCAAGCGACGATAAAGTCTACATACTCAATTCCCGACAACTTGGATTCGGGTACGAAAGGCACTGTTATCTCGTGGGGGTATGAGTCTTTTGAAGCCTCCCACATTTTTCTCTCCCTGCCGGAGTTCCCAAAGTCAAAGGCAAAATCCCACTGTCCGTTGAGACTCAACCAATTGTCATCTCGAACGAGCGTGGGACGCGGATATTCGGGGCGCGGTATGCTTTTCATATGTATGTTTCCCCCATAGAATGTAGGATAGAAATGTATATATCTATACTATCACACACCGATCTGAAAGTCAATGAAAAACCGAGCTTTATTCGATTATTCTGCCGTCAGTTGATACAGTCACAACACTCCACGGAATGAACTTCCCGCTTGCCATGAGTGCACGCTTGACTGCGTTTTCAATTCCGCCGCAGCATGGTACTTCCATTCTGACAACAGTCACGCTCTTTATATCGTTGTTCTTAATGATAGCCGTAAGCTTCTCTGCGTAGTCCCCCTCGTCAAGTTTGGGACAGCCGATGAGAGTCACACGATTGCGGATGAATCTGTTGTGGAAGTCACCGTATGCATAAGCCGTGCAGTCTGCCGCAACAAGGAGATTTGCTCCGTCAAAGTAAGATGCGTTTACAGGCACAAGCTTGATCTGCACAGGCCACTGGTTAAGCTGATTTTCCGCGGGTGCATTGCATATCTCCGGGGCGGGGTTGCTACGCTTGATAGTTTTAGAATGAGTACCGGGGCATCCGCAAGGGAGGGTCTTCGGTGCTTTTGCCGTTTTTTCAGCCTGTGCATGTTTTACCGCTGCCTCGTCGTATTCGGGAGCTTCTCTCGCCTCAAAGGTAATTGCACCTGTAGGACAAGCAGGCAGGCAGTCACCAAGTCCGTCGCAGTAGTCCTCTCTTGTCAGCTTTGCTTTGCCGTTTATCATCTCGATAGCACCTTCGTGACAAGCCGCCGCACATGCTCCGCAGCCGTTGCACTTTTCTTCGTCGATCTTTATTATTTTGCGTACCATAATTTATTCTCCTGTTTTGATTTGGTTCTTGATTTTATGTTTACATTATAGTATAATAAGCTCAGAAAGTCTGTTGAAAATTCAACAAGAGGTAGAAATGAAAAAATATTATGACGTACTGCGCCGCTGTTCTCTGTTCGAGGGGATAAGCGACTCGGATCTGATGCCCATGATGGGATGCGTCGGCGGCACAGTAAAGAAATTTGATAAACGCGAGAATATTTTCTCTGAAGGAGAGGAAGCAAAAAAGGTCGGGATCATGCTCTCGGGCAGTGCACAAATCGTTCGTGTTGACTACTATGGAAACCGCACTATCATGGAAAACGTCTCTCCATCTGAGCTTTGCGGTGAATCCTTCGCTTGCGGCGGCGCGGATGAGATACCCGTTGATATAGTCGCAACCGAATCTTCCGAGGTACTTCTCATGGACTCTGCCAGAATTACCCGCTCCTGCTCCAATGCCTGCGGCTTCCATCAGCAGATGATATTTAACCTTATGAAGATCATGGCGGTGAAAAATCTGCGCTTTCATCAAAAGATAGAGATCACCTCAAAGCGCACAACACGGGAGAAGCTGATGACGTATCTTATGATCGAAGCAAAGAAAAAACGCTCGGACACCTTTGATATTCCATATGACAGGCAGGAGCTGGCAGACTATCTTGAGGTTGACCGAAGCGGTTTGTCGGCAGAAATAAGCAAGCTTCGCCGCGAGGGAGTGCTTTTGTCGGAGAAAAACAGATTTACTTTGCTTGACAGGCGTAAAATATAGAGGAGGAACAAAAAATGAAATTCATATCATGGAACGTAAACGGATTCAGAGCCTGCCTTGAAAAGGGCTTGGCAGGCTTTTTCAGAGAGACCGACGCTGATTTCTTTTCAATTCAGGAAACAAAAATGCAGCCGGGTCAGGCAGAGCTTGTTGCACCCGGTTACCATCAATTCTGGTACAGTGCAGAAAAAAAGGGCTACTCCGGCACCGCAATATTCACAAAACACGAGCCTCTGTCTGTAAAATACGGCATTGGTATTCCCGAACACGACACCGAGGGCCGTGCCATCACACTTGAGTACGAAAATTTCTACCTACTCAACGTGTACACTCCCAATGCACAGCGGGAGCTTGCTCGTCTTGACTACCGCATGAGCTGGGAAGATGCGCTTCGCAATTACATCAAGTCTCTGGACGAGAAAAAGCCCGTCATCTACTGCGGAGACCTTAACGTAGCACATGAAGAAATTGACCTGAAAAATCCCAAGACCAATCACCACAGCGCAGGATTCTCCGACGAGGAGCGCGGTAAGTTCACTACCCTGCTCGATAGCGGATTCACCGACACGTTCCGAGCACTCTATCCCGACAAGGTTGAGTATAGCTGGTGGAGCTATATGATGAAGGCGCGCGAGAAGAACGTCGGCTGGCGTATCGACTATTTTGTTGTGTCATCACGCATCTTTGATAAAGTTAAGGACAGCAAAATCCACACCACCGTTATGGGAAGCGACCACTGCCCCGTCGAGCTTGATATTGAACTGTAAAGCCGAACAAAAAAGAAACAGCAAGTCTGAGGTACTCCCTCTCCTTGCTGTTGTTTTATTTAGTTGATGAACATGTGCTTGCGCTTTTTGAAGTAGATGCTGTTGAGCAGGATCATCAGACCGTTTCCTATAGCGTTACCAACTAGATTCGACACAACATTGTCTGCATCTGCAACTTCGGGAACAACGGTAAGTACTGCAACATAGTACACAACACTGATCAAAAGTGCGATAGCATATGTTGAAATAAACATCGCAGGACCGTTCTTATAATAACCTGCAAGGCGGAAGCGGGCAACGATCATATATACCGCGAGGGCAATCATAGCAAGACCGTATAAAAGGTCTATTGTCTTAAGCTCCTCGAACATGGCATAGACAAGTTCAGCCGCGCCCTCATATTCGGTCTCATAATGAGCTCCGGTAAAAGCCATGATAGCATAACCGATGTTTAAGATTGCTCCTGCCCACAAGCTAAAGTAAATAACGAACTTGAACCACTTCATTCCCAAAGCGGGTTGAACCGGCTGAACGGGCTGTGTATACTGATACTGATTGTAAGGAGCTTGCTGATACTGGTTTGACTGATAGTACTGATTCGGCTGTTCGTTCGCCACAGCACCTGAGTTATTCTCAACAGGCTTACCGCAGCTTACACAAAATCTTGCACCGTCTTTGATCTCTGATCCGCAATTCGGACAAAACATAATAGCCTCCAAATGAAAATTTTATATGACACACCGCATAAACGCTTTGTCACACTGACATGTTACCACATTTTTCGCGCAAAGTCAATAGAAATGGTAATAAAATCAAAAACCGCAACCCATGCAGAATTGCGGTTTTTCACGGAGGATCAGAGATTTGAACTCTGGCGCCGCGTAAACGACCTACGAGATTTCGAGTCACGCCTCTTCGACCACTTGAGTAATCCTCCGTATTCACTTATGCTTTTCAGTGCTGATAATTATACCACATCTTGCGCGGTTTTGCAATAGCTTTCTCAAAATTAATCACCTCTGCGCTATTCTCTTGACCTGTGCCCCCTTTTGTGGTATAATGGTTTTTGTATTAATTTCCATCGTAATTTTTCAGAGGTAAGCATATGAAAAAATTCTCAGAAAAGCTGACCCGCTGGATCGCCTATCACGAGATCCTTGCGGCAATCATTATATCAATCCTCTGCTGCAGCGTTTATACATTCATTTTCTGCGGCGGTATCACATCCCTTTTCGTTGTGGTTGGCGGTAACATTTTCGTTATCTATCTCGTTTGCAGATTCGTTTCCTACCGCAAGCATATTCTCATCAACAAAGCTTTTGACAAGCTTGACAGAGAATGCGATCCCTACCCTCTTTACGTTGAAGTCAGCGATCTTCTTAAGTCTGCGGTTCGTAACAAAAACACCACCCAGCTTTTCCTCATGTACAAGCACAATGCGCTCACCCACATGGGAGATTTTGAGCAGGCATATGCTACCCTCTCCGAGGTTGACGTAAGCAAGATGTCAAAAAAGTTTGTGGCCTCCATGTCTATTCTTCACACCTACTACATGTTCTCACTTTGCGACAAGATGGGACGCGATAGTGAAGCTGACCATTGGTACAACAAGCTGCTGGACGACTATTCTGCAGTGCGTGACCCTCTCACCATCGGTCGTGTTGGCAGATCTGTTGAAAACGCAAAGCTTACTGATATGTTCCGCCGCGGCGAGTATGAGGCTGTGATAGAAATGATGGAGGACAGCACCACTCCCACCAAGCTTTCCGAAATCATCCGCGCGATGCGTTACGCAAAGTGCTACGTTGGACTCGGTGACACGGAAAATGCTCGCGAGCAGCTTGAATTTGTCATCGAAAACGGGGGCAAGCTTTACTACGTTAAGCAGGCTGAAGAAATGATGGAGACATTATGAAAAATCACGCAATCAGACGCTGGATATACCGCCATGAGCTGTTATCAATCATACTGATGTCAACGGTATTCTGCTCTCTTTACACAGTACTGTTCTGGGGTGGAAAAGAACTGTTATGGTTCTCAATTCTCGGAAATGTATTTGTTATATTCCTTTGCTGCAGGATCGTGCTTAATCAAAAGTATGTTCTGATATCACGAGCCGACAGCATAAGAAATCACAAATGTGACCCGGAGCCCTTGCTTGAAGAAGTAAACCTACAGCTTGAATTCTTCAAGAACACCAAATATGAGCAGCGTTTGCTTAATGCCCGAGGTGCTGTACTGAACGCAATGGGAGAATATGAAAAAAGCTACGAAATTTCCCTCTCTGTTTTGAAAGCCAACTTAAAAGATAACAATCACACGCACAACGTGATATTTTACGGCAACGTTTCCTCGAGTCTCTACAAGTTAGGCCGATATGAAGAAGCGCACGAGTATTACTCAAAGGCAACCGAAGAATACGAGAAAATTAAAAAGCCGGAAGAAAAATATTACCACAAAAGTTACATCGACAGTTTTCGAGTGACTGATCTGATGAGCAAAGGCTGTTACAGAGAGGCTCTCAACCTTATAGAGTCACTTGATAAAGAAGAGTCTCTATCTGCAGAAATAGTTTGGGGAGCTCTAAAATCCGCTCGATGCTACATCGGACTCGGCGAATATGACAAAGCAAGAGAAAAGCTTGAATATGTTATCGCAAACGGCAACAAGCTATATGCAGTAACCGAAGCAAAAGAATTGCTCGGAACACTTAATAATTCAGAACAACAATAACAGAACGGAGAAAATACAATGAACGAAAAAATGCTTAAGGAATATGCCCGCCTTATAGTTGAGGTAGGCATCAATGTACAGAAGGGTCAGCGACTTGTTATCAACTGCCCCGTTGAATGCGCGCAGTTTGGCCGTATGCTTACCACAGCCGCTTATGACGTTGGTGCAAAGGACGTTTTACTGAACTGGCGTGACGACTATATTGCCCGCGAGCACTGGCTCAAGGCGGATGATTCCGTATTTGATGCAGTTCACCCTTGGGACGCTGAAAAGAGCCTTACACTTGCAAAAGAAGGTGCAGGATTTATCTCCATCTCCGCATCCGACCCCGAAAATCTCCGCGGTGTTGACCCCGACAGACTGAAGAGATACAGCATTGCAGTTGGCAGAGACATGAAGGAATCCTCAAAGCTGATGATGGCAAACTACTGCCCCTGGTGCGTGGTTTCCATTCCGATCACCTCATGGGCAAAGAAAGTTTTCCCTGATCTTTCCGAAGAAGAAGCAATGGACAGACTGTGGAACGAAATATTTGCCGCTGTTCGTATTACCGAGGACGGTGACGCTGTTGAAGCTTGGAGACAGCATTGCGAAAACCTTGAAACCCGCTCTGCAAAGCTTAACGAATATAACTTCAAGTCTCTTCGTTATACAAACTCCCTCGGCACAGACCTGATCGTTGGTATGCCTGAAGATCATGTTTGGATGGCAGGCGGCGACACATCCCGTGCAGGCATCAAGTTTGTTGCTAACATGCCTACTGAGGAGATCTTCTCCGCCCCCAAGAAGGATGATGTAAACGGTGTTCTTTATGCCTCCAAGCCTCTCAACCTCAACGGCAATATTGTTGACGGTATCAAGCTTACATTCAAGGACGGTCGAATTGTTGACATTCACGCAGAATGCGGCGAGGATATTCTTCGTGCAGCTATTGAAACTGACGAAGGTTCCCACTACCTCGGAGAAATCGCTCTTGTTCCCTATGATTCCCCCATTTCCAATAGTGGCGTACTCTTCTTCAACACTCTGTTTGACGAAAACGCATCCTGCCACTTCGCATTCGGTGAGGCTTATCCCTCTTGTGTAAAGGGCGGCGACGATCTTTCAACAGAAGAGCTTATCAAGCGCGGCATCAACGCAGACAGCGCAGAACACACCGACTTCATGGTTGGTACTGCGGATCTTTCAATCATCGGTACAACACACGACGGTCGCGAGATCCCCGTATTCGTTGACGGCAACTTTGTGATCTGATAAAATGGCAAAAAGAAAACACACCTCCCCCGTCTCTCCTGTGAAGCGGGGGATCTTCATATCACTAATCGTTCTCACTCTTGCGGCAGTTATTCTGTACTGCATCGTCGCCTATCGAAAAACAGGAACAATTTTCCCTACCCTTGAGCTTTTCGACGGAAAACCCACCATACACTTCATCGACGTGGGCCAAGGTGACTGTACGCTTGTTACATACAAGGGAGACTCCGTGCTGATAGATGCGGGTCCTGTGTCAAGCGGAATGGTCGCGGCTGAATACGTGAGGATGTACGCGCCGGTTATTGAGTATTTCATCATAACACACCCGCACGAGGACCACATGGGTGGCGCGACGTTCATTTTTGATGCGGTCAAGGTGGAAAATCTTGTGTTATCCACCGATACGGTTATGGACGAGTTCTATGTACAAACTCTCGCTTTGGCATATGAGGAGGGCACAAATATAATTTACCTCGATGCTCCTGCCGAATTTACCATTGGTGAGATAAGTGTTACGGTTCTCGACACCTTTGGAGTGGAATACGATGACTTAAACGATGCCAGCATGATGGTCAGAATTGACATAGAAGGTACATCTCTGCTCATAACGGGAGATGCGGAGGCAGTTGAGGAAGCGTATGTGCTTGAACACAATAACCCTGCACTACTGGACTGCGATATTATGAAAATAGCTCACCACGGCTCATCCACCTCGACATCAGAAGCGTTCCTTGAGGCTGTCTCACCCGAAACATGCGTTATTTCCTGCGGGCGTGGCAACTCGTACGGTCATCCGTCAAGTGTGGTTGTCGAGCGCATCCGTGATTACGGTGCTGAAATACGCAGAACGGACACAGAGGGCACCATCCGCCTCCGAGTCAATTCAAATTAACCTCTATCAAACAGCCCAACATCACTTTCTGTCATTCTGAGCGTAGTACAAAGTACGGAGTCGAAGAATCCAAAAAAGATCCTTCGACTGCACTGCGTTTCGCTCAGGATGACAAGTAATGAAAACACACCGCGCCCATTACCTCTAACTTCTTCCCTTTTACTTCTTACTTCAAAAAAACACTGCCTCCCGCGGGGCAGTAAACGGCGATAGATCCGTCTTGCGGGAGGCTGTGGGTTTGGCTTATTTAATTTTATACTTCAGTCGCAGATTGTCCGCTATCATTGCAATAAACTCTGAGTTTGTGGGCTTTCCGCGGCTGTTTTGTATTGTGTAACCGAAATATGAGTTCAGCGTGTCAACGTCGCCTCTGTCCCACGCAACCTCAATGGCATGGCGAATGGCACGTTCGACTCGCGATGTGGTAGTTTGATATTTCTTTGCTACAGACGGATACAGTATCTTTGTTACGGAATTGATTATCTCGCTGTCGGAGATAGTCATCAGAATAGCGGTGCGGAGATACTGGTATCCCTTAATGTGTGCGGGTACTCCGATCTGGTGAATAATGCGAGTGACCTGAGTCTCGATATCGTGGGACTTGTCCTCGTTACCATAAGTGTCTCCACTTCTGTCTGCAGCTCTTCCGATCGCACCGCGGTTTTTGAGAATGGTCTCGATGCCACTCGCAAGTGCCTCATAATCCACAGGCTTGGTCAAGCACAAGGATGCGCCGCTTCGGTTTGCTTCCATAAGGATGCTGGGTGTGGCAAGCTGTGTCAGCATTACGAATGAGGGAGCATTCTTCCCGGATTCACTTGCCTTAGCCATAAGAGCCGGCCCGTCAACTGACCACAAGTCTGCAATGACTATGCTGTAATTCTGTCTCGAAATTGCTCTCATTGCCTCGTCAGCGTTCTTCGCTTCGTCAACAGTCGCTCCGGAGCGAGAGAGCACTTCCCTGCACCGATATCTGATCTCGTTGTTTTCGTCCGCTATAAGTATTCTTGTATCCATGTCCATTTTTCGTCGCTCCATGCCTTTCTTGTATTATCTAATTGTAAATAATTACCATTTGTCGGTGAATATATTTTACCATAATTTTCCAAGAAATGCAAGTGCTGCACGGCATAAATAATTTACAAATTTTACCATATTTATTTGGTAATTTTTTACAGTTTTGCCATTTTCTCTGAGTTTGTGGAATCGCCCTGCTCCTTTTTTTCGAGAAACTGGAAGAACGCCCTTGCCATATCCGACAGGTAACATGCAGGCACGGAAAGGACCAGCCACGCCAAAGTAAATTTCAGGCAAACTTGCCCAAGGATGTTGAACGGCTCCCCTGAGTAATCCCAAACGCCAAGTCCAAGCATGATGTTCACCACAACCCCGACAGCAAACTCAACTCCGGTTACAGAGGCACTGCACAGCAGATATTTGATAATTCTCTTCTCGCGCGGAAGGCTGCAGTTAATGAGATGTATCAGCAAAAAGCAAACTCCACCTGTCACAACCATGCTCGGATGAGTATATCCTCTCCACATGACCTCAATTATTCCGTACAGCGCCGCGCCAAACAGCATGACGCACAGGTATTCAGTTTTTTTATACAATAAAATCACCCCTCAAATGGTTTTGCCATTATATGGGGTGACTTATTCATATTAAGTTACTTTTTTCTGTTCCACAAGGGAATTACGCTTGCTCGTCGTCAACTACAGTCTTAGGAGCCTCGATCATATTAGCAAATTCTTCGTCTGTGATCTCTGCAGCTTTCTTCTCACCGAGATATGAGGGGAGATTCATGCCTGCCATGTCGAACATTTCAGCAAGCGGGGGAATGCTCTTGTAAAGTCCGGAAATGAAGTCAGCAGTTGTGCTCTTGCCGCCATCAGACTTTGCGCCGCTATCCCATACAGTGATCTTGTCGATCTGGAGATTCTTGATAGCGTCAACCTGGATGCGTGTGATCTCTTCAAGCTTATCAGCGATCATCAGCTTAACTGCAGAGTCAGCGTCACCGCCTGCAGACTTAACGATTTCAGCGAAACCTTCAGCCTGCTTTGTGAGCATCTGCTTAAGACCGTCAGCCTCAGCCTGCATCTTCATAAGTGTAGCGTCTGCTTCACCCTTTGCACGGCGGCGGATCTGTTCAGCCTCAGCCTCTGCTTCAAGCTCTTTCTTCTTGCGCTCGATCTCTGTCTTAACGATTACGTCAGCTTCAAGCTTAGCCTGTTCGTAGTGCGCTCTCGCCTCTTCTGCGTTCTTCTGAGCATCGAAAGATTCCTGCTGAGCCTTTGCCTTCGCAATGTTTTCAGCAGCGGTAGCACGCTTCATAGCCTCTGCCTCGCGCTCACGTCTTGTAGCGTCAGAGTCAGCAACTCTTGCCTTCGCTTCGTTTTCACCTGTGATAGCCTCTGCATCGGACTTGGATACGGAAATTCTCATATCACGGTCAGCCTCAGCCGCACCGATAGAACCTACGCGGTCAGCTTCAGCAACGGATACCTTCGCATCGTTGATAGCCTTGGAAGCAGCTTCCTTACCGAGAGCGATGATATATCCGGATTCGTCGGTAATGTCAGTTACGTTAACGTTAATGAGGCGGAGACCGATCTTCTTAAGTTCTGTCTCAACGTTGGATGAAACCGCTTCAAGGAACTTGTCGCGGTCGGAGTTGATCTCCTCGATGTCCATTGTTGCGATGATAAGACGCATCTGACCGAAGATGATATCCTCAGCGATCTGCTTGATCTCCTCGATTCTCATGCCGAGAAGTCTTTCAGCCGCGTTCTGCATTACGCCTGTTTCGGTAGAAATACCAACTGTAAAACGGGAAGGAACGTCAACACGGATGTTCTGCTTTGAGAGCGCATTACGAAGGTCAACGGAAATTGACATGGGAGTGAGGTCAAGGTATTCATAAGCCTGTACAACGGGCCAAATGAATGACGCGCCGCCGTGGATACATTTAGCGCTTCTCTGCTGACCGTCCTGTGTCTGTCCTACCTTACCGTAAATAACGAGGATCTTGTCGGAGGGGCATTTTCTGTATCTGGACAGTACAACGATAACCGTTGTAAGTACCAGAAGCACGATAACGCAAACGAGCAGTACTACGTTTGAACTGATGCCGCCTGCTGCCGAAAGTAAAGTTCTCATAGTTTTCTCCTTTTGATGTATAGAATTTTATTTTTGTTCGGATGTAATTTTTGCTCTGACACGGCGCCGCTTTTTACTGCCGCTCACGTGCCCCAGCATCATTGCAGGTATATACGGAAGGGTGTGTATCATAAGGGAGAGGAACATTTCAGCACTATAGCCATTAGCAAGTTCCTTTAATCCCAATGAAAGATCCCCGGTCATTATTCCTGCCAGCATTGCCACGCTTGTTGCTGAACCAAGAGTCCTGTATCTAAAAACTACAGTAAGCACAACATCGGTCAACCATGCCAGCAATATTGCAATTATTTGATCTTTGTCAATAAGCTTTTCATTCTTTCTGTTGTAATCATATCCTGATTTTCTGAATGAAAAGAATAGAAGTAAAACATCTGAAATAAACCAAATTATTATATACAAAGATCTCTCGACAATAGACTCAGGCTCAAAAAAACGGACAACCGTTGTTGAAACGCACGTTATTAGCAGTGCTAACAATGCAAAACCGAGTACCCGCACTGTGTGAAAGAAATATAACGATTTCAAGTCACTTTTCATCACTTTATCGGCTCGACCACCACAACGCTGTTTTCGTCTGTTGCAACGATGCGAACACT
>SVSK01000038.1 GCA_015064345.1 Oscillospiraceae bacterium
TCTTGCCATGATAATATATCCTCCAAATAAAATTATGATTGAATTTATATTATGCGAGGTACTTTTGATACTACGCATTATATCTTAATTATTATATCGCAAAACTGTCGGAATGTAAATATCTTTTGCGATAAAGATTATAAAAAATTTTTGTTCAAAATACTGTATATCGGTGTATCTTACAATTTTTTCAACATATATTGCTGAAATCAGTCTTTTTTGAGCTTTGCCTGAGCCTTGAGTCGAAGTTCGGTGTTAAGTATCTTCTTTCTGAGGCGAATAGACTTGGGTGTTACCTCAATAAGCTCGTCCTCGCCGATGAATTCGATCGCCTGCTCGAGAGAGAATACCTTGTGAGGTACAAGTCGAAGAGCCTCATCTGCACCTGCGGAACGAATGGAAGTAAGGTGCTTCTTCTTACATACGTTAAGAGCGATATCTTCCTTCTTGGGGCACTCGCCAACAAGCATACCTTCGTAAACGGGAGTCTGAACTCCGATGAACATTACACCGCGATCCTGTGAGTTGAAGAGACCGTAAGATGTCGCCTCACCGTCTTCACTTGCAACGAGAGAGCCTGTGTATCTGGTTATAACCTCACCCTTGTAAGGCTGATAACCATCGAATATAGAGTTGAGGATACCTTCACCGCGTGTATCTGTAAGGAATTCGCTTCTGTAACCGAAGAGACAACGTGCAGGGATGGAGTATTCGATCTTCATACGAGATCCGTGGAGTCCCATTTCGAGAAGCTCACCCTTACGGGAGCCGAGCTTTTCAACAACAGCGCCTACGTATTCATCCGGCACGTCAATGGTAACGCGTTCCATAGGCTCGCAGGTAACGCCATCGATCTCTTTATAAATAACTCTGGGGGTGGAGCAGCAGAGCTCATATCCCTCTCTACGCATTGTTTCGATGAGAATGGAAAGATGCATCTCACCTCGACCGGCAACCATGAAGCTGTCTGTTGTCTCGCCGTCCGTTACGCGCAGGGAAACGTCCTTGAGAGTCTCTTTATAAAGACGCTCTCTGATCTGACGGGATGTAACAAACTTGCCCTCACGACCTGCAAAGGGGCTGTCGTTCACTGCAAACGTCATTTCCATTGTAGGCTCACTTACCTTGACAAACTCAAGGGGAGTGGGATCGAGAGGAGATGAGATTGTGTCGCCGATAGTGATGTTTTCAGCGCCGCTGAAGCAAACGATGTCACCCATGTGCGCCTCGGTTACAGGCTTTCTAACGAGTCCGTCGATAGTGAACAGAGCAACTATCTTTGTCTTTTTCGGGGGAGCATCGGGGGTATGGTAGTTTGTTATAACAACTTCTTCGCCCTGTTTGATGGTTCCGCGTTCAATACGTCCGATACCGATTCTGCCTACGTATTCGTTGTAGTCAATGGAGGAAACGAGAAGCTGAAGAGGAGCATCCATCTCACCCTCGGGAGCAGGGATGTAGTCAATAATTGTATCGAAAAGACAGTCAAGGTTGTCACCAAGATCGTGGGGATTTACAGAAGCTCGTCCGGTTCTGCCACTGCAGAAGATCATAGGAGAATCAAGCTGGTCGTCTGTTGCATCAAGCTCAAGAAGAAGCTCAAGCACCTCATCCGGAACCTCGTCAAGTCTTGCATCCGGCTTGTCTACCTTATTGACAACAACGATGATTCTGTGACCAAGCTCCATTGCGCGGCTGAGAACGAATCTTGTCTGAGGCATAGGACCTTCAGCTGCGTCAACGAGCAGAATAACTCCGTTTACCATCTTGAGGATACGCTCAACCTCACCGCCAAAGTCAGCGTGACCGGGGGTGTCTACTATATTGATCTTTATACCGTTTCTTTCAACAGATGTATTCTTTGCAAGAATTGTGATTCCGCGCTCTCTTTCAAGATCCCCTGAGTCCATAACACGGTCGCGTACTACCTGATTTTCATGGTAAGTATCGCACTGCTTGAGCATCTGGTCAACGAGAGTTGTCTTGCCGTGGTCAACGTGAGCAATAATTGCAACGTTTCGGAGATTTTCTCTGATCAAGGTGATTACCTACTTGTCAACAGCTGACAAGAATGATCCTTTCATTAATAAATTTATCCAACCTAAATATTATATCACAAAGCGGCGAAAAAATAAAGCAAAATTATCATTTTTCTTAATTTCGTCACTTTGACTCAAATATCAAATATGTTTGTTCTGTTTTTTGTTATCACGCATTTTCTTATCCCAAAAATCGGATAAAATTACGCTGAGAGACGTGAGATTTCCTGTGTATTTAATGTGTCTCCAATGAGGAGGGAACAGCATCTTCATTCTCGGGTCACTGTACCTGTCGTCTATGAGCACAACTACACCTGAGTCTTCCTCTGATCTGATAACGCGACCTGCGGCCTGCATTACCTTGTTTATTCCGGGACAAACGTATGCAAATTCGTGGCCACGTCCGTCGATCTCATTATAGTATGCTTCCATTATATTACGCTCTGCAGATAACGACGGCAAACCTGTACCGACTATGATAGCCCCTATGAGGCTTTCTCCCGCGAGGTCAACGCCTTCAGAGAACATTCCGCCCATAACGCAAAAGCCCACCACAGAGTCTCTGGATCTGTCTCTGAACAGATTAATAAACCGCTCGCGTTCTCTGTGGCTCATGCCTTGTTTTTGCATGACTATAGCGCATTCCGGCATAAGGCGAGCGAACACCTTACACACCCGTTTCATATACTCATAAGAAGGGAAATATACAATATAGTTTCCCCTCTTCTGGGATATTGTTTCCACTATAACCTCGGCGCATTCGCGAGCAGTGTCACGTCTGTCGGTGAGCTTTGTGCTGATGGAGTCATAAGCTACGAGACACAGGTTTTCCTTCTCATAGGGAGATTTTAGCTCGAGAATTTCAGTCCCTCTCATGCCCATTACCTCAGAGTAATAATCGGCAGGGGAGAGGGTTGCTGAGAACATGATAACTGAGCAAGCGGACGAGAGCATATTATCGAGAATGCCCGCGGGGTCTATGCACAACAGCTCAATTGTTAGCTTATCGTTTTCACGGCTTGCAAAAAATCTGAATTTACCGTCAAAATAAGCGGAGACAAATATCAGTTTTGTCAGCTTGTCATAGTATTGCGCAAGAAGATCGGCGCAGTATTCTTCGTTCCGGATAAACTTTGAAATAATTGTATTCAGTGCAGTTGCACTTTGAATTAAGCCCGTGGGTATTTTAGAGTCCACATAATAACCGTAAACAACTTCGCCGTTTTCAGTTGTACGGAAGTATTCGTTTTCTCTGCACAGCTCTCTGATTTCGTCAAGTGTATCCGAGAAATGCCTGCACGCCTCATTAAGCTCAGGTTCATTTATCTGATTCTGCTCAATAAGAGACAAAAGTTCTGCGCACATTGAGTTGTAAATTGCCGCAGAGTAGGTATTTCGTGTTCTGTCGGGTATGTTATGTGCCTCGTCAAAGAGAAAGACATATTTCTCTTTATTGTCAGGATTTTTGAAATATCTTTTGAATCTGATATTATCATCTATGACATAGTTATAGTCGCATACGATCATATCGCAGTATTCGGAAATATCAAGGGACAGCTCGTATGGGCATATGTTGTGTGTTTCGGCAACTTTTATAATCAGATCAGTGCTGTACACGGTTACGTTATTTTCGATAAGCTCGCTGAGGGCAGCTATCTGACGCTCGCGATAGGATATGTTTCCTTTTGTGAGAGGGACATAGACGCTTCCGATCTTCTCGCAGTGTCTGCAGTTGATTCGTCCAATGATCGATGTGTTTGCCTTTTTAAGAGGACACATTTGTTCCTTGGAGAGAATAGTGACAGCTCTCAGGTGAGGAGCGTATTTTCCAAGCTTTTCTACGGCTTCAACGGCTGCCTTGCCCGTGATATTTTTGGCAGTAACGTAGAAGATCTTATTAGCAGCACCCTTTGCAAGAGACCTGACAGCGGGATAAACCGAGGACATAGTCTTACCGATACCTGTAGGAGCCGAAACGATAAGCGATTTATTATGAATAATTGATCTGTAGACTGATTTTATAAACTCGTCCTGTCCCTCTCTTACACTAGTGTAAGGAAAGGGAAGTGAACTTGCTTCAGTTGGGAAATATTTGCCCTTTTCATAGTTGAACATAATAAAAGGCAATGCTCGCGAAACCAGAGCGTCAAACATTCTCGCCAGTGACACCTGCGTGAATCTCGCCTTATACGATACACATTCTTCGGTAGTCTGCTTTTGGAATGTGATTTTTATAATCACCTCGGAAATTTTGTGCGAGGATGCGAACAAATATGCCGCGACAACGGACTTTGCAAAATCCTCTGGATGTGTAAACGGAGTTGTATCTCTCCTTAGATAAGAAAGCATCTTTACCGTTTCCACGGTATGAACCGCTCCGTCAAAGGAAATAATATCAGCAAGTGCCTGTACGGTGGTATTGATTTCACCAAGTGCTATATCTTTTTCAAGGCAAACAGACGTCTGAACAGAGCCAAAAACCAAAGAAGACTCTGACGAGTTATCCTTGACAAATCCAAATCTTTCCATCAATGCAGGAGCATTTTCACGCTGATAAGCAAATTTCGACAGCTTATCCGCACTTATGATTATTCGATTAAGCTCGCTATCGTAGGTCATCATAACACTCCTTTCAGACATTCATAATGTAATTATATCATAATTATCGTACTTAATCAATATTTTCGGCAAACACAGTGAATGGTATAAGTAATATATTCTTGCATTTTATGACTTTTAGTGATATAATATCGACAGATAACGAACTATGAGGTTATTTAGCATATGATACTTGATAAAAAAGAAACTACAGTCGCGTACAGATGCCCGGATTGCGGAAGCATCGTTATGAGTCTCGTGGGCATATTTACTCTTACCGCTGATATGATTCGTCTCAAATGTCCTTGCGGCGGCTCTGAAATGGAAATAATATATACCAAAGATAAGAAAGTCAGACTGAACGTGCCTTGCTTCCTTTGCCCATCGCCTCATTCCTATTTGATATCATCGCAGATGTTTTTTGACCGTGATATTTTTGCTCTTCCTTGCAGCTATTCGGGATTTGACATTTGTTTTATCGGTAAGCAGAGCAGCGTTGAGGCCAAAACCAAGGAATCGGAAAAAGAACTGCTTGAAATGCTTGGTGAAGCTGACTTTACCGATCTTGAGAAGGCGAGAGGGAAGAATATCGAGCTCTCCGACCCGCAGATACTTGACATAGTTATTTATGTGATTCACGAGCTTGCAGAGGACAGATGCATTTCATGCTCGTGCGGAACTGACGGAGACTATGAGGTAGATATCTGCGACGATCATATTACTGTTCGATGCAAGATCTGCGGTGACTCAGTTGACATTCCCACAAACAGCCTGTTGTCAGCTAACGACTTCCTTGCTACAGAAAAGCTTGAACTTAAGAAGAATCAGTAACAATCGTACAGATAACGCATAACATGATATCAGAGCGAAAGAAAGTCGCTCGAATAACTGAAAATACAGCCTACTTGGCTCGGAGGTTTATCATGGGATGCTTATGTAACATTTTTGACAATGATACCACCCTTTGGGTAATCGTTATCGTACTCCTTCTTCTCATTTTCAACTGCACTTGCTGCGGCTGATGTATTGAGGTATATAAAAACAAAAGACCTTCGGTTTTACCGAGGGCCTTTTTTGTTGTTAAATTGTATATTCAGCCTTATTTACAATGTCATACCAAATAACGTTTCCATTATCATAGATTATTGCACTGTGAGGGGAATCATTTTTAGGTATTGACACGGAGCCGGGATTCAGATAACGAACACCGTTTTCAAGGCGGTCGTGAGGAACGTGCGTGTGACCTGTGAAGTACAGGGTTCCGTCTGCCATTTTCGGCTCAGCTCTGTGACCGTGTGACAGGTAAATGACAGTCTTTACGTCGAAAATCACACCGTACTCGGCGGTAACAGGGAAGTCAAGCATAAGGCTGTCAACCTCTGCTTCGCAGTTTCCTTTAACGGAAATTATTCTATCAGCATATTTGTTAAGCATTTCTGCTACACGCTTCGGGGAATAATCGGCAGGTAAGTCATTTCTCGGGCCGTGATACAGAATATCGCCGAGAAGTATGAGCTTTTCCGCTCCCGAGGCTTCAAATTCACGAAGCATTATTTCAGTGTAGTAAGCAGAACCATGTATATCTGATGCAATAAACAGCTTCATATATTACTTAAGGTTATACTTTTCAATTCTTTCGCGGAGGAATGTAACAGCCATTGCGATATCCTTTTCAGGCTGATCTCCTACTTCACGCTCGATTGTAAGGAAGCCGTTATAACCTGTAGCAGCGAGAGCGGGGAGGTATACGTCGAAGTTTACGTCACCTTCACCGAGAGGAAGCTCGAGATAGCTCCAGCCCATCTTAAGAAGAGCTTCGTGTTCCTGAGCTTCTTTGCCGATGCTGATAGCCTGCTCAACCTTCTTCTTGAGCATGATACCGTCTTTTGCGTGTGTATGTACAACGTACTTGCCGATGTATTTAAGAGCTTCTTCAGGTCTGTCGTCAACACACATTACAAGGTTAGCGGGGTCGAAGTTAACTCTTACGCCGCCTGCTCCGAGAGAATCAAGGAACTCACCGAGAACCTTACCTTTTTCAGGACCTGTTTCAACAGCAAATGCAGCGCCAACAGAGTCAGCGTAAAGTGCAAGCTCACGGCAAGCCTTACGCATGATTTCTTTTGTTTCGCATTCTTCATCGGGAACGTGGCCGATATGTGTTGTTACGATATTACATTCGAGCTTCTTGGAAAGATCAAGAATTCTCTTTGACTTTTCGATATAGATTGCGTTTGTTTCGGGATTTGCAAATCCGCGACCGAAGTCACCGCAAAGAGCAGACACAACAAGACCGTTAGACTTGATAATGTCAAGTGTTTCCTTTACCTTGTCATCTGTCATTGTTTCGGGGCAAATCTCACCCTCTGTTGCATAGATCTGAACGCCTTCGATGCCGAGAGAAGCAGCCTTTTCAACACCGCCTCTGAAGCCAAGTCTGAAGGATTCAAGCATTGCACCAATTTTCATTTTGGATTCCTCCTGAGTATGTAATTATTTATGTTTTCTTATTTTTTGTTCTCTGATATCAGTACCTCTGAACACAAGAGGTTTGAACTCGCCGAATATTCTGCTGATAATTCTGTCGGAATATCTCTTGCGCAGCTCGTTGTGATTCAGGTTTGTACTGATGATAGTGGATTTTTTACGTATCAATCGAGTGTTGATTATGTTGTAAAGACATGATACGGTAAACTGATTTGTCAGTTCACATCCGAGGTCGTCAATAATCAACAGATCGCAGTCTATGTATTTTTCAACGTCATCATCAGAATCGCTGAAGTATCCGTTGGTTCCGAATCTTCTCGCCTCATAGTCACCAAAGAGCTTTATTGCTGACTCATATACCACATACGATCCCTTCTCAATAACAGCCTTTGCGGTTGCAGTTGAAAGATGAGTCTTTCCGAGTCCCGTGTCACCGACAAAAAGGAAGCTGTCAGATTTTCCGGGAACAAAAGTATTGGCAAAGCTCTCGAGTATGCGTACATTTTGCGCCATCACTATTTTATCATCTTTTTCGTAATAGTCAAGAGAAAATGAAGCAAAAGTTTGCTTATCAACCAAAGAATAGAGCCCTGAAGCCTCAAGTGAAGCCGAAACTATCTCTTTCTTCAGACACTCGCAGATGTTAATCCCAACATAGCCCGTGTCAGAGCATTTCTTGCAGTGGAAATTGATATCGCAGAAATTTTCCGGGTACCCGTTTTCCACCAGAAGCTGTTTTTTCTTCGCTACTAAAGCATCGTAGTCGGCGTGTATCTGATCAATTGTCTTTCCGTCTGTATTCTTGCCGAGCGCCTCTGCCATAATTCTTGATCCGGTAAGTGAGATCTCACGGTCAATGTCGGCAAAGCCTTTTATAGACGCAGAAGCTATCAAAGTATTTTGCTCAAACTTGCTGATGCTGTCAGCCCGTCTCGCTGCTACGGTTTCTTTAGCGCGATTAATATATTCTTTGCGCCCCATATCATTCTCCTTTCTTATTGTTATTGTCGCTCTCGTAGGATCTCATAAGTGCATCTTCATAGAAGTCATCGGTAACAAAGCTGCCGCTATTCGTTTTTCTGTTTTCCTTCCATTCCGCTTCAGCTTTATCTATATCTTCAATGGTCTTGTATCCTGCGGCATACCAATTTTCCAATACTGCGTTAGCATAACTCAATTTTGGCTCATTTGTTTTTGAAACGGTGACCTCGTAGGCCCGCTGAATAATCTCTTTTTGGAACTTGAATTTATCGCTCCACGCGGAAATATAGTCTTTCTCCTTCTTAATAAGCGCTCTTTTGCCAAGTCCAAAGGTTGTTCTCACAAAGTTTTCGAGCGAAGCCCGGTCTTCTATTGAATTAAGCTCTTCTTCAAGTCCCGCAACCGTTCTGACGTCGAGGTCATAGTAGTTAAGCGCGAGCTTTTCAATATAGCGAACAGAACGTTTATCCATAGACGCAGCGTGAGAGCAGAGAAGCAAAACATAGTCGTTTGACAGATCAAGATGGTCGACAAGACCAACTACAATAGCGGTTTCAGAAGCATTAAACATCTTACCGAGAATTTGCTGACAAGAGTCTATAAGCTCCGAACAACCGTTTTTCGTTTCCAGGACACCGGCAACTTCGCTTGAAGTATAGTGGGGAAGGGTCGTATGCACTTCAACCTTGGGCGTTTTCTTAGATTCCTTTTCTTTTTTTGGTTTTTCAACCTTTTTTGTTGGCTTTTTCTGAGCTTTTGGCTTATCTATGGCAATAACACCGGCCTTTTCCCATGTGCTGAGTGCTCGCTTGAAGGCATTTTCAGTCATGTCGAGCTTGGCGGCCATATCTATCTGCTCAAATTCTTGTTCGAGATATACTGCGAGAAGAACCTTCAGCTCGTCCTTGCTGGCTGTTGATAACTTTTCTGAAACGCATTCTGCAGGCAAAGATATTATTTTGTTCTTGTATATCGGAAGTATTTTCATAATTATATACCGAATCCGTCTCTATAAGATAAATTTTGATAATAAATGTCAGTTTGCTGAGTAAAGACACAAAAATGACTGAATATGTGTGTCAGGAGGGGATAATAAATGAGAAAATGACCGATTTTGGCTTCAAACGCATCTGTCAGCTCAATATATTGATAAATCTTGTTGTATGTGTTAATTGAATATTAATTCATTGTGAGGAATACGTCATAAATTTCCGATGTTTTCCACAGTCTGTTGAAAACAATGTGGAAAAGCCGAACGTTTGTCCGCTTTTCATCAGTGTTTTTTCAGAGTGTCAAGATATTCTGCGGAAGATTCATCAGAGGCAAATGCATTCAGACTTGAATCGGCGTGGATACCGAGATGGAACATATGGTATCCTGCGGCAGCAGTCATTACAGCATTATCACCGCACAGTGACATAGGCGGTACAATAAAATCCACATTGTGTTTTAAGCATATATCGCTTACGGCTTTTCTGAGATGAGAGTTCGCAGCAACACCGCCAGCCATGACTAATGTGGAGCATTTCTCTGCATTCAGCACAAGATCAAGTTTCTTTACTATTCCTTCGCATACTGTTTTGGTGAATGCACCTGCAATCTCGATTTTTGAGTCTTCATGTAGATCGTCAGATTTCAGTTTTTGTTTTTCATTATGGATGTGATTGATAACTGCAGTTTTCAGACCGCTGAAAGAATAGTCAAATGTGTTATCGTTTACAGCGGGAGAGGGAAAAGAGAGCGCTCCGCGTTTGTCGTAGTCGTATTTTTCAAATGCTAAGGTTGCAAGCTTATCCATAGCGGCACCTCCGGGATAAGGCAGACCCATAACTCTTCCAACCTTATCAAAGGCCTCACCGGCTGCATCGTCACGGGAACAGCCGATTTCTTCAAGAGTTATATAGTCGTTCACTTTGTATAGGGAAGTGTGTCCGCCGGAAACAACAAGAGCAAGATACGGCGGCTTCAGATGGGGATTATCCACATAAGCAGCTGCCACATGCGCCTCAATATGATCCACAGGAATGAGAGGTACGTTCAGAACGGAAGCCAAGGACTTGGCAAAACTGACTCCAACAAGTAATGAGCCAATGAGCCCGGGCGCAAAGGTTACCGCAATAGCGTCAATATCTTTCAGTTCGATTCCTGCTACTGTCACTGCTTCAGAGGCTACCTTTGTTATAGCTTCACAGTGGGCACGGCTGGCAATTTCGGGTACTACACCACCATACAAAGCATGAATTGATATCTGTGATGAAACAATATTCGAGAGTACCGATATATGATTATCATGGGCTTCGATGACAGCCGCGGCGGTCTCGTCACATGAGCTTTCTATTGCAAAAATGTACATATTCGTATTAATCCTTATTGTTTAGAGAGTCATTTTGAAGAGATAATTTCATCATAATTGCGTCTTCAGTGGGGTTTGAGTAATAATTCTTACGTCTGCCGATTTGCTTAAATCCTACTTTTTCATACAATCCCCGGGCAGCTGTATTTGAGTCTCTAACTTCCAAAAAAATGTCTTCGACTTCTTTGCTAATGCATATATTTATCATATGTTCTGCAAGAAGTCTTCCAATGCCTTGCTTGCGGTAATTTCCATCAACAGCGATATTTAGAATTTCTGCTTCATAATCTATTATGAGAAGGCAAGAGAATCCCAGGACATCTCCGGAGCTGCTATTTACCACATAAATTGTTGTATTTGGTGAAAATATTGCTTCCTCAAAGCTTTTATATGACCAAGGGTCAGTGAATGAGCTGTTTTCAATTTGATATATCTTATCAATCTGATCAGGATTTGCAACGGTAATTTTCATAATCTTGAGTTCACTTCCACACGAAATCAATGAAAAGCTTGATCAATATCCGAACTCTCCAGAAAGGCTGTCATCATTTTGGATCCATTCGTCCGTGGATATTTCTCTGTATGTATCTTTTGTATCTCTTACATAAACCTTTTCAATTCCTGCGTTAAGAATCAGGCGCTTGCACATCATGCAGGAGTTGACACCGGATACGATCTCACCCGTTTTCGGCTCTGTACAGCACATATATAGAGATGAGCCAAGCATGCTTTCGCGGGATGCTGAAATGATTGCGTTTGCCTCGCTGTGAACAGAACGGCAAAGCTCATAACGTTCGCCTCTGGGAATTCCCAACTCTTCGCGCGTGCATCTTCCTATATCGGAACAATTTTTCCTGCCTCTGGGTGCGCCATTGTATCCTGTAGAGATAATTACGTCGTTTTTAACTATTATAGCACCGTAGCGTTTACGCAAACAAGTACTGCGTTCGGAAACAGTCTGTGCAATGTCAAGGTAATAGTTTTCTTTGCTGACTCTGTCCATAGTATCCTCACAAATCAATGAAATAATATCAACTGCACAATACGTGCATAGTATCATAATATTATACATTATTTTGTCGGCAAAAATCAATACCTATATGATTTATTGTGTAAAAAAGTACATCTTATTTGAAATTCGGGAGGAGTGTCGCTTATGAAGAATAAATGGCGTTTGTTTTTTTCTAATGCTATAATGCTTTCGATAGTTAATATCGTCATGCGTGGGATAGCAGTCAGCTTTAATTCATACGTCAACTTAAAGATAGGCGCTGAAAGCATGGGACTGTTCACACTAGTTATGAGTGTATATGGATTTGCGGTTACAGTTGCGCTTTCATGCGTCAATCTTGCCTCTGTCAGACATACGTCTGAGCGGTGTGCTGCACTTGAAGGAGCAGACAAACGTTCGTGGAAGTATGCGATGCGACGCGTTGTGAGATCCGTGTGCATTTATAGCCTGTTGTTTGGCGTAGCATCTGCAGTTGTGCTATATTTTACATCTGGAATTATTGCAAAGAATCTTTTGAATGACATAAGAACGCTTAAATCGCTGAAAATTCTCGCGTTTAGCTTGCCTGCCATCTCACTGTCTTCTGCATTATCCGGATATTTTACCGGATTACGCAAGGTGATTAAAAATGCGGTCGTTACGGTGTCAGAACAATTTATCAAGATCTTTGTAACTTCAACTGCGCTTGTGTTTATCTTGCCTGGGAATGTTGAGAGTGCCTGTCTTGCAGTCGTCGGTGGCTCTGCCATAGCTGAGGCTTGGTCACTTGTAATGAATGTCATAATGTATGTGTGCGACTCCGGGAGGCCTTTCGGTGTTACATACGGTAAACGCAAAGTCAGAATTAACACAAGATTCAAAAGCACTGCGGATATATCACTACCGTCTGCAATCGGAACTTACGCAAGACAAGGTTTGACTACTCTTGAGCACCTCGCGATACCTAAAGGAATGGTAAGAGGTGGCATATCCCGAGAGAAGGCGCTTGCTTCATATGGGCTGTTGCAAGGGATAGCGTTTCCTCTTGTAATGTTTCCGTACGCAATAATCACATCGTTTACATCATTGTTATTGCCTGAGATAGCAGAGCAAAATGAGAGAAAGGATATGAAATCCATAAATAATCTGACACTGCAGGTATATAAATATTCTGCGGTATTTTCCATAGGAGCCTGCGGAATATTTGCAAACTTTGCGAACGAACTTGGGTCAATGGTATTCCACTCAACGGAAGCGGCACGCTATACGTTATTACTTGGATTGCTTGTGCCGTTCATGTATCTTGACACAGCAGTTGATTCTCTCCTGAAAGGACTGGGCGAGCAGGTTTACACGATGAAAGTGAATATTATTGATGCAGCCTCCGGATTGATTTTGGTCATGATTTTAACTCCGATAATTGGTATTTACGGATATATACTTACTATATGGCTGTGTGAAGTTGGAAACTTATGGGCGAGCATACATAAGCTGTCTCTGGTTACCGGAATAAGCATTAGAGATGCAATTAAACAATATGTTAAACCGCTAATGTGCTGTGTAACTATGTCGATAGCAAGCTTATTGATAAAAACAATTCTAAATCCGGTAATTTCAATTATTGTATTTGGCATTGGATATATTGTACTAACATACTTTGTTAACAACTTTAGAGAGAAAGTGCAAGCACACAGATGATGTGATTAGATCCTACAACAGACGCAAAAAACTCCTCGTACCAATGTACAAGGAGTATTTTATGACCCGTGGGGGAATCGCTCTCGGCTGAGGCCTCGGTCAGGGTCGGATCTACAGTCCACTGGACTGTATTCAACACCGACCCGTTCGATTCCCCTCCATTTGATAAACAAAGAAACACCCCACGAGTGAGGTGTTTCTTTTATGACCCGTGGGGGAATCGAACCCCCGTTTACGCCGTGAGAGGGCGTTGTCTTAGCCGCTTGACCAACGGGCCATTTATTAGAGCGAATGTATTATATCACAGTAAATATCGAAATGTCAAGGTCTTTTTGAAAAAAATAAATCTTTTTTGAATAAATAGCAGGGAAGAGCTTTGCTGGGGTTAAGTGCAACAAAGCTCTTGCCATTATTACTTAGAAGCGATATCTTGTATCTTTCTTGACCAGTCTACTATAGCTTGACGTTCTTCAAGAGAAATCTTATTGCCGAAAATACCGCATTTAACATAATATGTTTCATCAATTACATTTGTTCCGGCATCTCTCAGGATACGTTTAGCTTCAAGCTCGGCCTTTGAGTCTTTGACACCGTCGACGAATAATGCAACGTTTTTCGCCCGCTGGGGAATAAGTTCGCCGCAGAAGCGTCTGACTTTATCGTCAAGTGCTGCACCGGCTGTAATGCCGATCAGAACCAGCTTTTCATTATCAGCGGGGTAAGCCGGCGGAATATCGTTAACAAGACAGCCGCAAGCCTGACCGATAGCCTCGGCAAAGGTAACCATTTTAGCTTTCTTGGATAAGTACATGACTCTCATTTTCATATGAGTAGATCCTCCGAATTTGAAATTATTTATGATTAATTGTACCACAAAAAAGAGTTTGAAAAAAGTATAAATAACAACATTTCGTGATTTCGGCAATTTGAACAACAAATAATTGGATAAATTGGTGAAATTGCCATTGTGTGAATTTGAAAAAAATTTTGTATAATTGTACAAATATCTTATGTTAACATCATGTAGGAGAGAATAATGCAGAGATAAATGTTTGCTAATGATATAAACTTAACGATAATGGTATTATATCTTCGCATTATCATCAGGAGAGCTTAACAATATGGTTAATAAAAAATGACTTGTTAGTTCGATTATAGCTCGTACTTTTGGTGCATATCATTTCGTAATATATTAATACGCACGTGCCAGCTTTACACGTTGCGTCATAACTATATAAAATTTTGTTGTACCGAAAAGTCGCGTGCTCACTAATTCTATTAATAAACTACTTATTTATCATGTGATAAACAGAATGCTTCGCGTGATACAGATGACTACGGCGAATGTGATATTTTACGATATTTACGTTATTGGCTGTACATATTATAGTGTTCGAGCATATCAGCGTGTAGAATCAGCCGCTCCCTCGGTTTATTAGCTAATTTCCATTCCCTAAATTATACAAAATATGCATTTTGTATAATTCTATATAACGTTCTCTCGGGAAATGGGTAGAGTTACTTGCAATAATCAATTACTACCCTCTCGGAAAGATTGATTTCCTTACACTCTTTACCGGGTACTTTGAAAGCAATTTTTGTTGGAGTATCCGGTATAAGCTCTAACCATTCTACTTTGCCATTGGACCATTTAGCAGATACCGTAACACCGCCACGAGCACGAAGTCCGGTGAAAGTTCCATTTAGATTGTTGGGAACAGCAGGAATAATACTTATGAATCCTTCGTGACTCTGCAGAACCATTTCGGTGATACCTGCACTTCCCCCGAAATTTCCGTCAATTTGGAATGGCGGATGCTTATCAAACAAATTGTAGTAAGTTGAACGTTTGAACAGTTCTCTCACATTGTCGCACGCGGAGTCTCCTCTGCCGAGTCGTGCCATTAGGTTGATGACCCATGCTCTTGACCATCCGGTTCCTGCACCTCCGAAATGCAAGCGTCTGTCAATAGCTGTCTCTACTGCTTTGTACAGTTCCGGAGTTTTAGATTTGGTAATCTCTGCAGATGGATAAAGGCCAAAAGCGTGTGAAATGTGTCTGTGATGAGGCTCTGTATCCTCAAAATCCTTGTACCATTCCATGAGCTGACCGTATTTTCCCACCTGCATTGGAACCATTCTTGCTCTCATCTTCTTTGCGAGTTCTGCATTTTGCGGATCAATTCCGAGAATCGCCTCGCATTCAGCATAAAAGTCCAAGAGTCCTCCGATAATTTGTACATCCATCGTGGGAGATATAGCGATAAATGCCGTATTTCCTTCCAGATCATAATAGCTGTGTTCGGGAGATACAGATGGGCCGGTGTGGAGATATCCGTCCTTACCTTCGAACAAATTATCCATTGCAAAATCTACACACTCGCGTATGTAAGTGTATGCTGTGTTGCGAAGGAAATTCACATCATTGGTATGGAGATAGTGCTCCCACATATGATATGCAAGCCACGCGCCGCCCACAGGCCAAAGTCCGCATATCCAGTCAGCACACGCTGCAAAACCGTATATATCGGTAAGGTGATGGATAACCATTCCGCGGCTGTTATAGTTCTCTTTTGCAACCTTTTTGCCTGCGGAAATGAGATAATTGTTCATAAAATCGAACAGCGGCGTGATGCATTCGGAAATATTCGCTCCCTCCGCCTGCCAATAATTCATTTGCAGATTGATGTTTGTGTGGTAATCTCCGTTCCAAGGAGCCTGCATTCCCTCTGCCCATATTCCCTGTAGATTTGCAGGAAGTGATCCGGGACGGCTTGAACTGATAAGCAGATATTTGCCAAACTGCCAATACAGAGACATCAAGCGATAGTCATAAGCAGACGAATCCCTTACAAGTCTCTTGATGCGGATAAAAGTAGTCATCTCATCGAGTGCGGGATCCTGCTCAAAGGCAATTTCGGATCGGCTCATTAAACTTGAAAAATCGTTAATATGCGCCTTTTTGATACTGTCATAATCTGGAGCAAAATTATTAAAAACGTCATTTATAGCGCTGTCAACATCGTTGTACTTGAAATCTGTAAATACTTCGGAGTAAATTTCGATGTAGCTGGCCCCTGAAATAGACACTTCACTGTCATTTGCAACTGAAATACCGTCAGTCTTGATCTTAAAGATCATTTTGAATATATGCAGATTGCAAGCAGTCGCCGATTCTGCAATTATTGTATCACTTGTGTATTCAGTGCTGATATTGTTCTCGCGTGTATATCGTATCGAGGCATTCATTTCTCTGCTTGAGGTGAATTTACAGCAGACAAGATGATCGGGATATGATGCGAAGTATTCCCTTTTGTACGACTCACCGTCTTTTTCGTAAGATACAGTACAGATTCCGTTGATAAGATCTATATCACGCTTGTAATTTTTGCATTCGTTATCATCGTGGAGCTTTACAAAAAGTTCTCCTGCGTATTCGTAAGACTTGATGTTGAAGAAATCATTTTTCATGTTCTCTTCTGCCCACATCTCTGCCTCATGTTCTTTTCCGTCAATAAGAAGTTGACGCAGGTGGTTGATTTTGTCCATGAATCCGTCAATTTTAGTGTCGAGCTGTCCGCCTGCCCATATGGACTCTTCGTTATACTGCAGTCTTTCTTCGGAAATACCGCCGTAAATCATAAGCCCTTCATATGCATTTCCTATAGGGGAGGCATTGTCCCATCTGTCTGCTACGTTTTCAAGGTGAAGAATATAATCTCTCATAATTTGCTCCTATATTAGTCTTCGCTGTGGTCATCTTTATTGTTTAGTGGTTTGAGTTTGTTATCCGGTGGCTTTACTGCCGCCAAAGGATTCATTTCCATTGCTTCCTGCATATGCTCGTTGGAGACATGAGTGTAGATCTGAGTAGTATTTAGCTGCTCGTGTCCCAAAATATCCTTAAGAACTCTGATGTCTACGTTTCCTGATTGATACATTAGCGTTGCAGCAGTATGGCGCAGCTTATGAGTAGAATAATTCTTGTACTCAAGACCCGCCTCGCCAAGATATTTCTTTACCATCCACTGAACGGTCTTAATCGAGATACGCTTTCCTTGTCCGGAGAGGAACAAAGCTGATTCGCCCTTCTCTTTTGCCGGTGTTGCCATTCTGATTGGGATATACACTGCAAGTGCTCGTTTGCAGGCTTCGTTAAGATAGACTATTCGTTCTTTATTGCCTTTACCGATAACTCTCATTGAGCGCAGTTCCGGATCAAGGTCGGTTACATTAATTCCCGCAAGCTCCGACAGACGCATTCCGCAGTTAAGAAAGAGCGTAAGGATGCAGTAATCTCTGTCTTTGGTTTTGGACGTTTGGTTATCGCTAACTGCGTTTAATAGATCCATGCACTCTTCTAATGACAGATGCTTGGGTAGGGATTTGCCTGTTTTTGGCGTTTCGATATTTTGTGCGGGATTGTTTTCAAACAGTGTTTGCTTCACCGTACAGTACTTATAGAACTGCTTTATTGCAGATAACTTTCGTGCACGGGCGCGTGCATTGTTTCCTCTTTCGCTTCCGATGAACGCCAGAAAGTCATAGACGTCACTTGTTGTTACACGACTGAAAAAACAAGCATCAAGACCTCTGATATCTATAGAGTTAAACTCTTCTCCGTTAGTGGGTATGCCGTCGCGGGCAGCTAACAGATAACGGCAGAAGGTTCTGAGGTCAAAGAGATATTCTGAAACTGTTTTCTTTGAACAGCCTTGCACGACATCCTTATAATTTGCAAAACTGCGGATTATTGGCGGAAATTCGTTCTTGAAATCGTTAGTCATAATCTAATCCCGTTGTTATTCATATCGAATAATTCTACAAAATTTTAATTATCAATTTCTATTATACAATAATCTTCAGCATTTTAATGGATAGTTTGTAAACTTTTGAGGCTTCATATTGCAATTAGCTGCAAAAATCTATAAAATAGTACTGTTGTATTGTATAGCACATGATTACTTTACAAAATACATCTCGATTGGAGTTTATATGAGAGATTTTTGGAGCGAAAACTCAAAGACTATCGGAAAGAACCTGCTGAATCAGTTTGGCGGAGCATTTTTTGGTATAATGCTGTTCTTTGCCGCATATGCTCTTAGGAAATTTGATACACTTCCCTTTATATCAAGCATTATTTCAGTAACTTTTTATCTCTATCTTCTGTACCTTGTAATGTGGGAGCGAGGAGGACAGGACCGTATTAAGTATGACGGTGGACGAGCAGAGAAAAAACCTCTTACAGGTCTTTGGATTTCTCTATTATCGAATGTTCCAAACCTTATACTTGCGGCACTGATCCTGATCTCTGAACCCTTCATTAAAGGCTCACCTAATATAGCAGGCGGAATCAATACAGTGTCCCGTGCGATAGCAATCTTATGGGAAGGAATGTACATGGGAGTTATCAGAACATTTGCTCCGCATAACCCTCTCATATATTTACTGATGGTTTTCCCTGCTGTGTTTGTAGGAGCATATGCATACCTCGTAGGCTTTAACAACAGGCGTTTGTTTGGCCTTGCTGAGGTTAAGAAGAAATAATAATCAAGCCTTGTATCCATAGTGGACGCAAGGCTTTTTGTTTTTAATTTTCGTCAATATATCCTTCTGTTTTGAGACGCTCGAAAAGCTTTTTTGCTTTCTTCTTTTTACGGATAAGAGGAATAATAATCGCAGATGCGGCAATTATGAGCACGGCACCGAGAATTATATAGTCCACCCATCCGGGATATTTATCGCCAAGTATAATGCTCTTCAGATGGAATCTTGCTGTTGCCTTTGCTTTCAGAGATGTTTGGTTGGTATATTCGTCGGCACCGTCTATTTTGATGTTATCAATCTTCAATATAGGAGAGGTAAAAACGGGAGCGCTTGAGCTGATGTCAAGGTCAATACTGTCGACAACAAGCTCACGAGAAGCGACTACAGAAGAGTTAGCCTTAAATGATCCGCCAATCAGATTTACGCTTCTACCGCTGATAGCGAGGCCGTCTGCGTTCTTAACTGTTATGTCAACAGACTTGCCAACAAATGAGAAATCCGCTGCTTCACTGTAAACGCCGTACTCACCCGCGGTAATGCTATACTTACCTTCAATAAGTCTGATTTTGTGAGTATTATTCTGTGAAATAAGGTAGATACCTATCTTTCCGGCATCTATCGTCAGTGTACCGTTTCCCTTGAAGGTAACTGTGCCAGCACATGAAATACCGTATTTTTCCGCTCTGATGTAGTTATCCCCCTCAAGAATTACAGTACAGTCTTTGGGAAGACGCAGACCGTACGCTGAATCAGTATAGATGTTGACGCCGGAGAGGGTGAGCTCACTGGTTCTGTTTGCCCAGTTATATCCGGGACCACTCTTATTTTTGTTAGCTTCAGCAATGTTGAGCGTTTCGGATATCATCATGTCGTCCCAAGCGTAAATATCCGTTGGTAAAACAGTAAAGAGAGAGACAATGGCAATTATAGCGCACAATACAAATGATAGAATTCTTTTGCTGGTGTGGGTCATTTTGATTAACCTTTCAGAGACTTTTGATTTAATTAAGAATTACGTATTTTTGCAATGAGACCAAGCATGTCCGATAGGCGAATTATAAGAGCCTGCCCAATGCCTGACATCATTATATAAACATAGATTTGCAGTTGATTGTTTTGAGTGATCAGTCCGTAGTAAGGAAGAAGCAGCAGTAATACGGAGGATGCGATTGAGACTGTCAACCTGAGAATTTGTGAGATCCTTTTCATCTTTCTCTTTTCTATCGGGTTAACAAGTGCAGCTACGGTGTTTGAAATAAACAGCAAGATAAATGCCGGTAAGGAAATTAGATAATACAACTGATAATAGTCGGAAACCCAACTATGAAATCCTGCATTGGAGGCGAAATGATTCATTTTAGTTGTTGCGAGTATATGAGCCAAAACGATCAATGCCGCGCCGATAACAGAGAGGGACAAGTTAAGAAACATCATAGTCCTTGTCAGATCCGGCTTCTTTTCTGTTAACACAGACAGCGATATCAGTACCGCAGTAATAAGAAGAATTATTATTGTGTATATCATTCTATCAGCAGTTCCTTTACAGACCCATAATTTACATATATCAATTTATTATATCCCGAGAACTAAATTTTTTCAACCTATATTTATGAATTTTACCCCATTTTAGTGTTATTCGTGTGAAAATTATCTGACAAATCTCGATGAAAATAAGAATAACCCGGCAGTATTTACGCTGTCGGGTATATTATTTGATTAAAGCATTCCCACGAGCTCCGGAATACACTCTTCAAACTTGACGCCATACCAGTGAGACTTATCGCCAATGGTTTGCTTCATGCAGACAACTGTATACTCAACAGCAATTTTCAGAGACTCATACATACTCTTTCCAAGAGTAAGTGCACCGAACAATGTGGATGAGAAGATGTCGCCTGTACCGTGGCATTGCATTGGGAGGTGCTCGGAAAAATACTCTGTATATTTCCCTGTTTCGCTGTCATAAGCAACAGCTCCCATCATTTTGCCATCATACATAACTCCGGTGAGAATTGCCTTTTTGCAACCTAACTTTGTAAGTCTAACGAGCATATCATGAATGTACGCTTCGTCATATTCACCTGCTTGTTTGTATTCGTCTCCAAGCATAAGAGAGGCCTCTGTGAGATTTGGAACGATGACATCGGCGCAGGAGCAAAGATGTGCCATTGCTCCAATGATCTCTTCAGTAAATCCGGGATAAAGCTTGCCGTTATCAGCCATGACAGGATCTACAAAAACCATACCGGGCTTAAAATCGTTGGCAAAATCCTCAATTTGCTTTGCCTGTGCAGGAGATGCGAGATAGCCTGTGTAGAGTCCGTCGAATTTAAGTCCTTCCCTTGCCCAATGTTCAGACACTTTGGTAATATCTTCGCTGAGATCGCGGAAAGTAAAACCGGTAAATCCGGCGGTGTGTGTCGATAAAACTGCGGTGGGGATAATTGCGCACTCAATGCCCATTGCTGAAATAACAGGCAGCGCAACTGTTATTGAACATTTACCAAAGCA
>SVSK01000039.1 GCA_015064345.1 Oscillospiraceae bacterium
CATTAAAATACAGGAGTTTAGTAATTATGGCAGCAATCACAGCTAAAATGGTAAACGACCTCAGAAGCAAGACCGGTGCCGGCATGATGGAATGCAAGAAGGCTCTGGTAGAAGCAGACGGTAACTTCGACGAAGCTATCAAGATCCTTCGTGAAAAGGGTCTGGGCAAGGCTGACAAGAAGGCAGGCAGAATCGCAGCTGAAGGCGTTGTTGACGTTCTCACAATCGGTTCCACAACCGCTATCATCGAAGTAAACGCTGAAACAGACTTCGTTGCAAAGAACGAAACATTCAAGGCATTCGTTAAGAACATCCTCAAGGTTATCGTTGAGAAGAAGCCCGCTACAGTTGAAGAACTCAAGGCTCTTCCTTACGACGCTGACTTCGCTACAGTTGAGCTCAAGCTCAAGGATATGATCTTCACAATCGGCGAAAACATGAACATCCGTCGTTTCGAGATCGTAGAAGGCATCACATCCACATACATTCACGGTGGCGGTATGGCCGGTGTTATCGTTAAGTTCGATACAACTGACGATATCGCAGCTAAGGACGGCTTCGCAGAATTCGCAAAGAACATCTGCCTCCAGATCGCAGCCGGTACACCTCCGACATACGTTGCTAAGGAAGATGTTCCCGCATCCGTTCTCGACGAAGAAAAGGCTATTCTCATGGCTCAGATCAAGAACGACGAAAAGAACGCTAATAAGCCCGAAGCAATCATCGCAAAGATGGTAGAAGGCAGAATCGGCAAGTTCTACGAAAAGGCATGCCTCAACGAACAGCTCTACGTTAAGGACGACAGCCTCACAATCTCCAAGTACGCTGCTTCCGTTGCTAAGGAACTCGGCGGCGACATCAAGATCAACTCCTTCGTTCTCTACGAAAAGGGTGAAGGTCTCGAAAAGAGAGAAGACGACTTCGCTGACGAGATCGCAAGACTCACAGGTAAGGCGTAAATCGGCATAATCAACCGACAAAATAAATCCCGCTATGTAAAAATAGTGGGATTTTTTGCGTGTATTTACAATTTTGCTATTTACAAATTGAAGGAAATAGGGTAAAATATATTAGATAAAAATGCAAACGATTATCATGATTCGGAGGTGGACATTATGCCCGAGACAAAAAGAAGATTTAACAGAGTGCTGCTGAAGCTGTCCGGCGAGGCTATTGCAAAGAAGGACGCTGACGGCGGTGTGGATGAGATCTTCGATCCGCAGATAATTGATGAGATCACCGATGTGATCGCAAGACTTGTGGCTGACGGCATACAGGTTGGTATTGTTATCGGTGCCGGTAACATTTGGAGAGGCGCTTACGGCAAGGGTGTAAAGCGTGCCAGAGCTGACCAGATGGGTATGCTCGGTACAATGATCAACTGCCTCAGACTTGAGGATGCTATTGAAAAGAAGGGCTGCCCCGTTACTGTTATGTCACCTGTTGGCATGAACAGCTTCGCTGAACAGTATGATTTCCGCCGTGCTATCTCATATCTTGAGTCAGGCAAGGTAGTCATCTTCGGCGCAGGTACGGGTATTCCGTTCGTTACAACCGATACTACTGTTGTTGTACGCGCTGCGGAGATCGACGCTGACGTGATCCTCATGGCGAAGAACATCGACGGTATCTACGTTCGTGACCCCAGAGATGAAAACGGCGAGATCGACAGAAGCGTTCCCAGATATAAGGTGGTTTCCTACGACGAATGCCTTGAGAAGGGACTTCACGCAACAGATATTTCCGCTTCCGCACTCGCAAAGGAGCAGAAGATCGACATGTATCTCTTCGCACTGTCCGATCCCGAGAATATCCTTCGCGTTGTAAACGGTGAGGAGCTTGGTACTCTCGTAACCTACGACAAGAACGCAAAAACAGAGCTTTATTAATTTGAAATATATAATATAGGAGATAATGATATGAAACTCGACACAAAAGAATATGAAGGCAGAATGAAAAAGACTATCGAGGTTTACAAGGATAACCTTTCTACGATCCGCGCAGGTCGTGCAAGCACAGCAGTAGTTTCCAAGATCACAGTTGACTACTACGGAGTTCCCACAGCTATTACACAGATGGCAGAAGTTAAGGTAACCGACCCTAAGACTCTTGCTATCCAGCCTTGGGACGCATCCACTCTCAAGAGCATTGAAAAGGCTATTCTCGTATCCGATATCGGCATCAATCCTCAGAATGACGGTAAGGTTATCAGAATGGTATTCCCTCAGCTCACAGAGGAACGCCGCCGCGATCTTAAGAAGAACATTGCAAAGCAGAGCGAAGAAGCTAAGGTTGCTATCCGTAACATCAGACGTGATGCTAACGACAAGAGCAAGGCAATGAAGAAGAACAGCGAGATGACTGAAGATGAGCAGAAGCAGTCCGACAAGGCCATTCAGGATCTGACTGACAAGTTCATCAAGGAGATCGATACAATTACCGCTGCAAAAGAAAAGGAAATCATGGAAATCTAATTTCCGACATTATTATATCAGAACACTGTGCGCTCGGTGATATGCGGTATCCGTTAAGACCGGGCGCATACATATATTCAGTTTTGGTGGTTTATGGTTGAGATGAATAAAGACATGGTCCGCGAGATCGTAAAAAACAGCGGACTTGAGCATATTGCGTTCATTATGGACGGCAACGGAAGATGGGCGAAGAAGCGCGGACTTCCCAGAGAGTTCGGTCATCGGGCGGGCGCGGAAAACTTCAAAAAAGTAGTTCGCTACTGCAGAGATATCGGAATAAAGGTCGTTACCGTGTACGCCTTCTCCACGGAAAACATCAAGCGTCCAAAGCGCGAGGTGGAGGCGATCTTCAAGCTTCTTATGGACTATATTGACGAGGCAAGGGAAGAGGAAGCGGTGGAATTCCGCTTTATAGGAGATCCCGGTGCTCTTGGCGAGGATATCGGCAGAAAAGCCGCAAAGCTTGAAGAAGACACCCGCGGTGGATCCTGCAGACTCAATATCGCCCTGAATTACGGTGGACGTGCGGAAATCGTTCATGCGGTCAACCGTCTCATTGCCGAGGGAAAGCAAAACATAACCGAGGATGATATTTCCCGATGCATTTACACAGCAGACTGCCACGACCCCGACCTAATTGTGAGAACAGGCAAGGAAACTCGAATCTCCAATTTCCTCCTGTGGCAGAGCGCATACTCCGAATTCTACTTCTCCGATGCAATGTGGCCGGATTTCTCATCTGATGACGTTAATCTTGCAATACAGGATTTCGCGTCAAGAAGCAGACGCTGGGGCGGACTTGACAAAAACGAGACTGCCAAATAAACCTTTGTAAAAAGGAAGGATAAAAAATGTTAAAACGTACGATTACAGCAGTATGGGCGATGGCGATATTCATACCCATTTGCTATTTTTCCGACACTATAGTGTTTCCTATCGCCATGGCTATAGCATCGCTTATCGGCGCATATGAGATGACGGGCTGTGTAGGTGTGAGAAAATCCCTTGCGGTTTCCGTCCCCACCTGCCTTATCAGCGCGGCAGTGCCGATCATTCCGTGGTTTACACAGGGAAATACAATTACATACATGCTTTCATGTTATCTTGTATATCTCATTATTCTGTTTACCGCTATCGTGTTTGCTAAGGGCAAGCTGGACTATACTCTCGTTGCATCAGCATTTATGGGTGTACTGTACACATCCCTGTCATTCACTTGCATTGTAATGCTCCGTGAAGCAGGTGCTTATCTCTATCTGCTCGTGTTCATTGGTCCGTGGGTCAGCGATATTTTTGCTTACCTCTGCGGCAGACTCTTCGGGAAGCACAAGCTTATTCCCGAGGTGTCCCCGAAGAAAACAGTAGAAGGCAGCATCGGCGGTATAGTTTTCTCAGCTATCGCGTTTATTGTCTACGGTATGATAATTCAGAGATTCTTTGCAAGTGACGTGTCATTCAATATCATTACAATGGCTATCGTTGGCGCGGTTATTTCCATAATTGCACAGATTGGCGACCTTGCCGCATCTGCAATCAAGAGAAGATTTGATGTGAAGGATTACGGCAACTTGTTCCCCGGTCACGGCGGTGTGCTTGACAGATTTGACAGCGTTTTGCTTACTGCACCGGTGCTTTATCTTATGGCAACCATTCCGTACGTTGCGGAAAGAATAATCTGACCACGGTGAAATAATGATAGATCTTAATCCAAGAAAAGATTTTAGGGTAAACAGCGCCACGGTTCTCGGATCAACCGGCTCTGTTGGTACGCAGACTCTTGATGTAATACGAGAAATGGGCATTTCGGTGGATATGCTTACTGCGGGTGAGAATACTGCGCTTCTGTGCGAGCAGATAAAGGAATTTTCCCCGAAAACAGTTGCGGTTAGAAGTGAGAACGCGGCAAAACGGCTGAAAAACGAGCTGGATCTGATGCTCGGAATCGCAAAACCGCAGATAATATATAAAAAGGATGAAGTGTACGACGCAATAGAGCACACCGAGTCCGATATGATCTTCCATTCCGTCGCAGGACTTGCAGGACTTGGCCACGCCTTGGCTGCAGCAAGATCCGGCAAGCGAGTTGGAATGGCAAACAAAGAGGCAATAATAGCTGCAGGAGACGTGATATTCGACTCTATGAAGCGTCACGGCGGTGAGATGATCCCCGTCGACAGCGAGCACAGTGCAATTTACCGTTGTATGGAGGGAAAGGACCCCTCTGACGTAAAGCGAATTATCCTCACAGCTTCGGGTGGTCCCTTTTTCGGCAAAACTCCAGCTGAACTTGAAAACGTAACAGCAAAAGAGGCACTTGCACACCCAACGTGGAAAATGGGCAAGAAGATCACGGTGGATTCCGCAACGCTCATGAACAAGGGCTTTGAGATAATCGAGGCAGTACGTCTCTTCGGCAAGCCTGAGGACAAGGTGGACGTGATGGTACACAGACAGAGTATAATCCACTCCATGATAGAATATAATGATAATACTTTCATGGCACAGATGGGGCGTCCCGATATGCGTGACTGCATAAGATATGCCGCAAGCGCACCTCATTCTGCAAACGTAAACCATGACTCACTTGATCTGACTGAAATATTCAAGCTGACCTTTGAGAAACCTGACACAGCCGCTTTCCCCTTGCTTGATGCGGCGCGTGAGGCTATACGGATAGGCGGAACAGCTCCGACTGCTCTTATTGCGGCGGACGAGGTGGCAGTTGATGCTTTCCTCGGAGACAGAATCGGATTTAACGATATTGCGTCGGTTGTATTCCGAACTCTTGAGCGTATAACAGTTTTAAGCGAGATTAACGAGGAAAGCTTGAATCTCGCAGACAGTGAAGCAAGAAGAATATGCAGAGAGCAGATTTCAGCCTTCTGCAAGTAAAGTAATTATTTGAAAGGTGTGAGAGAAATCAGCCTTCTTTTGCAATTTGTTTTAGCATTCAGACTTTGGTATATTGTTTTAGCATTATTTATTTTTGGCTTTTTGATATTCATACATGAGCTCGGTCACTATATCGCGGCGAGACGGTTCGGGGTAACCATTCACGAGTTTGCTATCGGCATGGGCCCGAAGCTTTTTGCAAAGGTATCGAAGAAAACAGGCATTGCATATTCTATTCGACTCTTTCCCATAGGCGGATTTGTTTCCATGGAAGGGGAAGACACGGAGTCGGAAGACGAAAATGCGTTTCATAAAAAGGCGGTCTGGAAGAGAATAATCATCACAGCCGCAGGTGCGTTCATGAATATCGTTATCGGTATTCTTGTAATGGCGGTTCTTGTTGCGACTCAGGAAGGGCTGCTTTCAAACAAGATATCCCTGCTTCCCACGGACGAAAACGGTGTAAACTACGCCTATGAGGGCGGACTTCGCGTTGGAGACGAGTTTTACGCAGTCGAGGGAACAAGAGTACACATCGTAAACGAAACTCTTTACGAAATCATGCGTAAGGGTATCGAGCCTATTGACATTACCGTTATTCGCGACGGTGAAAAGATCACCTTTGAGGATGTTGTGTTCCCCACCTTTGAAGAGCAGGGCACTATGTTCGGTACCATCGACTTCAAGGTGGACTACGAGGAAAAAACATTTGGCAACGTACTTAAGCACGGCTTCTTCCGTTCCACTTCAACAATAAAAATGATATGGGAATCTCTCATAGACCTTGTGAGCGGCAGATACGGAATGGAAGCTGTTTCCGGACCGATCGGCGTTACACAGGCACTTGGCAAGGCTGCAGAAAAGGGTCTTGATGACCTGGTTTATCTTGCTGTGATCATCAGCATGAACCTTGGCGTGATGAATCTTCTGCCACTGCCTGCACTGGATGGAGGACGGTTGCTGTTCCAGCTTATTGAACTCGTTTGCCGTAAGCCAATCAAGCGTGAGATAGAGGGATATATACACTTTGCGGGTCTTGTACTGCTGATGATCCTTATGGTGGTTATCGCAGTAAAGGATGTAATCGGACTTTTTTAGAAAATAGACTCATCTGACGCAACACGAAGAGAGGACTTTACAAATATGGATAGAAAGATCACAAGAGCTGTGCGCGTAGGAAAGCTGACTGTTGGCGGCGGCGCTCCTATCACCGTGCAGTCAATGACAAATGTGCCTGCAGAGGACTTTGAAAAGTCAATCGCGCAGATTAAGCGGCTTGAAGCGGCAAAGTGCGACATCGTTAGACTTGCTATTCCTACCGCAGATTGCGCAGAGGTGTTCAAGTTTGCAAAAGAGCAGGGCGTAATCTGTCCTCTTGTGGCGGATATCCATTTCGACTATAAGATCGCCCTTGAATCTGTGAAGATGGGTGCGGATAAGATCAGAATAAACCCCGGTAACATCGGAGAAAAGTGGAAGGTAGCTGAGGTAGCTAATGCTTGCAAGGCTGCAGGACTTCCTATCCGTATTGGCGTTAACGGAGGCTCACTTGACAAGTCGATCCTTCAGAAATACGGCGCACCAACGGCTGAGGCTTTGGCAGAGTCTGCTTTAATGGAGGCTGATCAGCTTGAAGCGTGCGGATTTTCCGACATTGTTATCTCAATCAAATCTTCCACGGTTGACGAAATGACTCGTGCTGCGAGAATTGTCAGTCGTGAGAGTAGCTATCCTATTCATTTAGGCGTTACAGAGGCAGGCGACGAGTACTCAGGACTTGTTAAAAACTCGATCGGTATAGGCTCGCTTCTTCTTGAGGGAATCGGAGATACCATTCGCGTATCTTTGACCGCAGACCCGGTTGCAGAGGTTAAGGCAGGACGCGAGATAATCTCCGCTCTCGGGCTTAGCACAGGCGGCGGAATAAACGTGATCTCCTGCCCCACCTGCGGAAGAACGAAGATCGACCTTATCGGTATTGGCAAGCGCTATAAAGAGGCGGTTTATGATCTTGATACAAAGGGAAAGAGCCTCAAGGTTGCTGTTATGGGATGCGCTGTAAACGGACCGGGAGAAGCAAGAGAAGCGGACTTCGGTATTGCCGGTGGCGACGGATATGTTCTGTATTTCAAAAACGGCGTGCCCCAGTTCAAGGTTGAAGAGTCACGCGCGGTAGAGTTTTTAGTAGAAGAGACGAAGAAAGTAATTGACGAATAAACGGAGGGACTCCATGGCGGAGAACAACGGCCGTACTTTGTCCGATACCTTTAAGAAGGTAGTAGACGATTTAAGCGGCATAGAACGTGAAATATTCAGAGACGCAACTGATATAAAACTGAAGATCAGCCGCGAACAGAGAATAGCCGAGGTGAATTGCACTTTGCCCGGGCTATACAAAAAGAAGGATATCTATGCCCTTGAAGCAAAGATAAGGGCGGCATATGAGCTCTCACAGGTAAGGATTCTGACTCATTACCCTGCAGAGCTTTTTACTACTGACTATCTTAGTGAAATATTTACGGAAGTCGCTCGCCTCGGTATCGTGGCTAACGGCTTTTTCGGCAAGTTTGATGCAAAGCAGGTCGGAGACACAATTACTGTGTATATTCCTTTCTCAGAGGGCGCAATAACTCTCCTTGACCTTGCCAAAACTGCCCGTGTATCCGAGGGAATCATCAGTAGCGAATTTGGACTTTCATATCATATCGAGATAAAGCGAAGCGCGGATGCGGATGCGCAGTATGCTGAATTTATGGCAGAACAGCTTTCCCGCCTCAACAGCGCTTCTGAAAATATTATGGTTGAGCACGAGCGCCTTATGGCTGAAGCGGCAAGAGCGGCATCTGCACCGCCTCAGGCTGAGGAAGAAGCAAAACCCATTCTTCCGAGAGTTGCATCTCTCTTCGGCGGTGAAGGTGAGGCCGAAAAGATCAGTGATACAAGGCTCAAATGCGGCAAAATAACATTCGATTTTTCCTCTCCCGAGCTTGTTTTCGGTGAGATTTTTGAAGTAGACAACGTAACACCGCTGAGACAGATCAAATCTACAGGCAAGAACGTAATTATTCTCTGCCAGGTGTTTGACGTACAGCAGAAGGAAACAAGACGAGGCGACAAGGTGATGTTCACCGTTGCGGCAACGGACAGAGACGCGTCTATTTACATAAAAATGACTGTTCCCGCTGAGAGTGTGCTTGAGACTGAGGCACTTTTCGGCAAGGGCAAGGCATATGCTATCCGCGGAACGATCAAACGCGACACATTCGACAACGATCTGTATATGCAGTACACGGATATCATGCAGATAAAGACTGTTGAGAGAACGGACAACGCACCCGAGAAGCGAGTGGAGTTACATCTTCACACGCTTATGTCTGCAATGGATGCCACAACAAAGGCTGATGACATAGTAAAGACAGCACACAAGTGGGGACACAAGGCGGTTGCTATAACTGACCACGGCAATCTTCAGAGCTTCCCGGTTGCAATGCTTACTGCCGACTCTCTTAAGGATGAAATAAAGGTTATCTACGGTGTTGAGGCATATTATGTCGATGACACCTCCCGCGCGGCGTACAAGGGCGAGGATATTTCATTCACCGACGAATTTGCAATATTCGACATCGAGACCACGGGCCTTTCTGCTGCAACCTGCAAAATCACGGAAATAGGTGCTGTGATCTTCAAACAGGGAAAGATCATTGACCGATTCAACTCCTTTGTTAACCCCGGCGTGCCGATCCCTCAGAATATCGTTGAGCTGACGGGAATTACCGATGAGATGGTAGCAGATGCACCGCCGGTTAAGGAAGTACTTATTGACTTCTTCAAGTTTATCGGAAACAGAATGCTTGTTGCTCATAACGCTTCCTTTGACACGGGATTCATTCGCCAGGCGGCTGAAGAATCGGGTTTACCTTTTGAAAATCCCTATCTTGATACAGTTGCAATGTCGCGATTCATGAATCCGAATCTGAAAAATCATAAGCTGGACACACTTGCGAAGTTTTATAAGCTTGGGGAATTCAACCACCACAGAGCATCCGATGACGCAGAAATGCTTGGCGCAATCTTCAACTGCATGACGGACAGGCTCATGGAGGAGGGTATCGATACCATTTCCCGAATGAACTTTGCGATGGCTGAAAAATCCGACCCGCAGAAACTGAAATCGTATCACCAGATAATTCTGGTAAAGAATCAGACGGGCATGAGGAACTTGTTCAGACTTGTGTCGGAATCTAATCTAAAGTATTACCACCGCCATCCACGTATCCCCAAAACACGACTGGAAGAATTGCGCGAGGGTCTTATTCTCGGCTCAGCTTGTGAGGCGGGAGAGCTTTTCCGCGCAATGATGGAGGGAAAGCCTGAGGCAGATCTTATTGAGATAGCAAAGTTCTACGACTATCTTGAGATACAGCCTATATCCAACAACGAGTTTATGATCCTTGAGGGTACTGTACCTGACGAAGAGGCACTTCGCAACTTCAACCGCAGGATCATTGAAATAGGACGCAAGGCAGGACGCCCTGTTTGTGCAACCTGCGACGTCCATTATAAGAATCCCGAGGATGAGATCTATCGCAGAATCATTCTCTCAGGTCTCGGATTTAAGGATGCTGACCGCGAAACAAAGCTTTACTTCCGCACAACTGAGGAAATGCTTGAGGAATTTGCTTATCTCGGTGAAGATCTCGCTAGGGAAGTGGTCATTGAAAATCCGAATAAGATCGCGGATATGATCGAGCATACCAGACCCATACCCCACGGAAACTATCCTCCTCACATTGACGGAGCGGAGGAAGAGCTCACCGAAAAGTGCTGGAATCTTGCAAAGAGTCTCTATGGCGATCCGCTTCCCGAGGTCGTTTCGTCAAGACTTGAGAGGGAGCTTTCCTCTATCATCCAGAACGGCTTTGCAATTATGTACATAATCGCACGAAAGCTTGTTGAAAACAGCGAATCCAAGGGATATCAGGTTGGCTCGCGAGGCTCGGTCGGTTCATCATTTGCGGCAACAATGGCGGGAATTACAAAGGTTAACCCTCTGCCACCTCACTACAGATGCCCGAAGTGCCGTTGGAGCGAGTTCTTTGAGGGCGGAAAATACGGCTCCGGCTTTGACCTTCCTCCGAAGGAATGCCCGAATTGCGGCACTCCCCTTGACAGAAACGGACACGACATTCCCTTTGAGACGTTCCTCGGCTTTAACGGCGACAAGACTCCCGATATAGACCTTAACTTCTCCGGCGACGTGCAGGGGGACGCACATAAGTTTACAGAAGTGCTCTTCGGCGCAGGTAAGGCGTTCAAGGCGGGTACTATCGGTACTCTTGCGGACAAAACGGCATACGGATTTATTGCCCACTTCCTTGAGGATAAGGGTATCTCCGTAAACCGTGCCGAAATGGACAGACTGGTTTCGGGATGCGTCGGCACAAAGCGCACCACGGGTCAGCATCCGGGCGGTATTATCGTTGTGCCCGAGGAATACGAGATCTACGATTTTTCACCCGTTCAGCACCCCGCAGATGACCCTCATTCTGACATAATCACAACCCACTTCGAGTTCAAGTATCTGCACGATACTATCCTGAAGCTGGATATTCTCGGACACGATATTCCGACCAAGTACAAGAGACTTGAGGAATACTCCGGATTCAATGTGCTTGACGTACCGATGAGCGACCCTGCTGTGTACAAGAGCTTTACGTCCACTGAGCCTATCGGTGTTACACCGGAGCAGATAGACTCCAAAACTGCAACTCTCGGCCTGCCTGAAATGGGTACGCGATTCATCCGAGGGGTGCTTATTTCCGCACAGCCAAAGAATTTTACGGACCTGCTACAGATATCAGGTCTTACTCACGGTACGGGCTGTTGGCTTGGAAATGCAGATGAACTGATCAGCTCAGGCACGTGTACGATTTCCGACGTTATCGGATGTCGAGACGATATTATGCTGACTCTTATCCACAAGTACGGCATGGACAAGTCTATGTCGTTCAAGATAATGGAGTCGGTAAGAAAAGGTAAGGGACTTACACCCGATTGGGAGGCAGAAATGCGCGCTCATGAGGTTCCCGACTGGTACATTGATTCGTGTAAGAAGATCAAATACATGTTCCCGAAGGCCCACGCGGCGGCATACGTTATCGATGCTATACGACTCATGTGGTACAAGATATACTATCCCGTTGAGTTCTACTCGGCATACTTCACAGCGGCTCCCGACGGATTTGACGGTGAGATCGTAATGGGCGGCAGAGAACACGTTAAAAATGTGCTTATGGATCTGAACAAGCGCAGAAACGAGATCTCCGCAAAGGAAGCCGATGTTGCGGATGCACTTATGCTCGTTAACGAGTGCTTCCAGAGGGGATACGAATTCTTGCCTGTTGACATTCACAAGTCTCATGCGACAAAATACGTACCCGAGGGCGGAAAGATCCGACTGCCGTTCTCATCTCTCCCCGGAGTTGGTGAAACCGCGGCGGTAAACATCATGAACGCCATGAAGGACGGGGACATATTCTCGGTTGAAGAACTGAGAAGCCGTGCCAAGGTGTCAAAGAGCGTGCTTGAGCTCCTTGAAAAGAACGGCGCGCTGAAAGGTATGTCGAAAACAAATCAGTTGTCTATGTTCGGCTGATACTAAAGCAAAGGAAGTGTAATAATGCCCGGAATCGGAACTCTTGTCAACGTGGCGGCAGTTATCTGCGGCAGCTTGATAGGATTACTCCTTAAAAAAGGACTCTCTGAGCGACTGCGTGAATCAATAATGAAAGCGCTCGGTGTAGCGTCCATGTTTATAGGTATAGGCTGTACAATGGCGGAAATGCTTGTTATGGGAGAGGACGGAAGCCTGTCAACACGGGGCATCATGCTGATGATCGTCTCTCTTGCCGCAGGTACTCTTGTTGGAGAACTACTAAAAATAGAGGAGCATCTCGAGGGGATCGGGGAGAGGATCAAGAAGGTCAAAATGTTCAGCGGCAGCTCACGGTTCACCGAAGGATTTGTGACAGCAACTCTGGTCACGTCAGTGGGTGCCATGGCAATTGTAGGTGCTATGCAGGACGGACTGAACGGTGACCCTTCGGTCCTGTTCTCCAAATCCATTCTCGACTTCATCTCTACAATGATATTCGCCTCAGCCCTTGGGATCGGTGTATTGTGCTCCGCTTTGCCGATGGGTCTTTACCAAGCGATCATCACGCTGTTTGCAGGACTGCTCGGAAGCGTGTTTACCGATGAGATGATCTCAAACGTGTCACTTGTAGGCTCAGTGCTCATCTTCTGCGTGGGTATCAACCTGTTCGCAGGCAAACGCATCAAGGTTGGCAGTATGCTGCCGTCGCTTCTCGTGCCTATAATTTACGGACTTATCATGATGGCAATCTGACAGTTTGCAAATTAATACGAATTAATCAAAAAACCTCCGCATATATTTTAGCGTACAGCTAATTAAGCGGAGGTTATTTATTGTGACGGACACATCAATTTACAAGGATATCGCTGAGAGGACCCACGGGGATGTTTACATTGGCGTTGTAGGACCTGTGCGCACGGGGAAGAGTACGTTCATCAAGCGGTTCATGGAGTCTGTGGTCATTCCGAACATCAAAAACGATTTTGACAGAGAACGTTCGCGGGACGAGATGCCGCAGAGTGCGGGCGGAAAAACTGTGATGACAACTGAGCCGAAATTCATTCCGGACGAAGGGGTTGAGGTAAAACTGTCAGACGGCACCTCACTTCGTGTAAAGCTTGTGGACTGCGTGGGATATATGATTCCCGAGGCCCTTGGCGGAACAGAAGAGGGAAGCACTCGCATGGTGCATACTCCCTGGCACACCGATCCTGTTCCCTTTGAGGAAGCGGCAGAATACGGCACTCGCAAGGTGATCACAGAGCACTCCACGATAGGTATGCTTGTTACCACCGACGGTACTGTAGGTGAGTTTTCAAGAGATAACTATGCAGGAGTGGAGGAACGTATTGCTGCAGAGATGACTGAGCTTGGAAAGCCATTTGCAGTGATACTTAATTCAGCTTCTCCGGAGTCGGATGAGGCGGTAAAGCTTGCTTTGCGCCTTGAGGAGAAATACAAAGCTCCTGTGGCTCTCGTAAACTGCCTTGAGCTTAACGCTGAGGATGTGTGGCATATACTTGGCATGCTTGTCGAGGAGTTCCCGGCAAAAGAGGCAGATATCACGCTCCCCGGCTGGACTTCGGTGTTACCCGATGACCATGTGCTTAAGCGGGGAATCCGCGATGCTGTCATTGGTGCGAGTGCTGATTTGAAACGTATGCGTGATGTCAGAGGTGACTTTTCAAGAACACTAACACTTGGATTAGAAAAGGCTGTATCATCCTGCGGAAGCTACGATGACTGCGTATCGGTAACGGTTGACAGGATAGATGGCGGACAGGGAAACGCATACATGAGTGTGCATTTGCCTGAGGGACTGTATTACGATGTTATCTCCGATCTCACGGGCATTCCCATGAAGAACGAGGCGGAGATGCTTTGTGTGCTTGAAGGACTGTCCGAGGCAAAACGCGAGCTTGACATTTACAAAAAAGCCATAGCGGACGTAAATGAGACGGGTTACGGTATTGTTATGCCGGGAGTAGAGACCATGACACTCGAGGAGCCGGAGATAATACGAATGTCAGGCGGCTACGGAGTGAAGCTAAAGGCATCGGCATCGTCCATTCACATGATAAAAACAAACATCAACACGGAAATAAACCCCATTGTGGGAACTGAACAGCAGTCTGCCGAAATGGTCAGCTACCTGATGAAGGAGTTTGAGGATGATCCGGGCAGCATATGGCAGTCCAATATGTTCGGTAGGTCGCTGTATGAGCTTGTGAACGACGGACTCCACGCAAAGCTTGACCATATGCCCACAGATGCTCGGCAAAAATTCGGTGAAACACTCTCAAAGATAATCAACGACGGCAGTCAGGGCCTTATCTGCATAATACTATAGAAAAAAGTTCGCATTGCCTACGGGTGGTGCGGACTTTCATTTAATTCACATTTTGTCTATTGAATATATTGCCAATCCGTGTTAAAATACAGTAAAATGAGAAAAAATTGCTTCATTGGAAGCGAAAGGAATATATCAATGGACAGAGAAAAGAAAAAATCGGGACTTCTCGGAGTGCTAAAAAATCTGGTCAGACGCCTTTGGGTGATCCTTATATTTGCCGCAATAGGCGGTGCTGTCATGTACCTTGTGACAACGCAGTATATTGAGCCTAAATACCACGCAAGCATCAGACTGTATATAAACAGCGACGGTACCTCCGACGACCTTGTTGACGTATGCGGCGCTGTGCTTAAGTCTGAAAGTGTGCTCGGGGAGATAATCGCGGAATCCGGTGTGAAATACAGCTGGGAGGATCTTTCTAAAATGATATCCTACCGCGACGTAAACTCTACCAACATGATCGAGGTTACTGTGAAGAGTCCTGACGCAACAGAGGCTGTGAACTTGGCTGATATTATCGCGTTTATACTCCCCGATAGGGCTGAGGAAGTGATATTTGAATCAAAGGTAACTGTTCTTCAGTTTGCTACTCTTCCCACTGAACCGTCCGAGCCGAATCTTGGCATGAACACATTGATCGGACTTTCAGCAGGCGTGATCCTGGCGATAATCTTAATTACTATAGTTTATCTCCTTGACGATGCAATCAAGGACAGAGAATATCTCACAAAGGAGTTCGGCATCCCCACCCTTGCTTATGTTCCCGATTATGCCCTCACAAAGGCGGCTGTAAAGGAAGAAGAACAGACTGAGAAAAACGACGCGACTGAAGAGACAGCAGAAGAAACTGTAGAAGCAGAAAAAGCAGAAGAAAACCCGACCGAAGACAACGACGAGTCGAGTGAGAACAACTAAGGCAGGAGGGCTTAACAATGGCAGAAGCAGTTCTCGATAAAAAAGCATCTGAGAAAAGCGGATATGCGCTTATCAAGCCGTCTCCGGAGGCGGAGCAGGCGTTTTGTCAGCTCAGAGATAATATTTTTTACAGTCTTCCCGCGAATGAGGACCAGAGAGGCAGAGTTATAGGCTTGACCTCTGCACTGAACGGAGAGGGTAAGACTGCAACAGCCGTTAACCTGGGTGCCTCTCTTGCAGAAGCAGGCAAAAAGGTCGTAGTCATTGAAACGGATATGCGCCACCCTGATATAAGTCAAAAGCTTGATGTGAGCGCAGCTCCCGGCCTTTCCGATTTTCTTGTACATAACGATAAAAATCTGGCAATAATCAAGCATAGCGGTATCCACGATAATCTTTTCGTTATTCCCGCAGGTAACGTGTCGCAAAATCCCACAAAGCTGCTTTGCTCTGCAAGAATGGATATGCTTCTCAAGATGCTCTCAAAGCAGTTTGAGTACGTTATTGTGGATCTGCCTGCTATATGTGCCGATTCCACAGCCGCGGCAGTTTCCCAGATAGTTGAGGGAATGCTGTTCGTTGTCAGAGAAGGCTACAGCAGTAAGAGAGAAGTTGCTGACGCTGTGGCAGAGCTAAAGGAAGCGGACGTCAAGATCCTCGGATTTGTTATGAACGGATTGAATCTGATCAAATAATCATCGGAAATCAAGGAAGATTATGAGTATTTTTGTGAAATATCTGTGTGTATTCGGCATGTCGATGCTACCGATAGTCGAGCTTCGCGGCTCCGTTCCTTTCGGCGTGGGCATGGGCTTGCCGCTTATTCCCGTGCTGATAGTCAGTATAATAGGCAACATGGTTCCCGTGCCGTTTATCATTCTGTTCATCCGCAAGATATTTGGGTGGATGAAAACGCACAGCAAAAAGCTTGGCGCAATAGCTGAAAAGCTTGAAGCGCGTGCATCATCAAAGGGAGACATGCTTGTAAAATACGAGACTCTCGGACTTTTCATCCTCGTTGCGATCCCCTTACCCGGGACAGGTGCGTGGACAGGTGCACTTGTTGCGGCAATGTTCGATTTGCGACTGAAGAATGCGCTTCCCGCTATAACGCTTGGCGTAATTACCGCAGGACTCATCATGTCTATCGTGAGCTGGGGACTTCTTGTATAACAGGATTTCAACCGAATAACAAAATACCCTCTACGGTATATCCGCGGAGGGTATCTTTTGCTTTATTGTATTATTTTTCGTCAGGCTTTTTGCTGCCGCATCCTGAGCAGCATGAGCACTTCCCGCTGCAGCTTCCGCTGTCGGGACAACCGATGCATTTCTTACCGCTCTTCTTTGATTTGTAGATATAGAACGATGCGGATGCAATGATAAGCACGATTACTGTAACGAGAATTATGTTTTCCATGGGATTTCTCCTTTTGGGATGACTTAATTCAGTCACGCTACCTTTTTGCCTTTCAGAATAAGCTCTTCCTTGTGCTTTTTATCAGCTTTTTTGCAAAGGCAAGCAAGAATAACCGCAAATACAAGCACTGCGATTCCACCGCCTATTGCAGGAAGTACTCTAAGACTTGCGGGAGCGGTAATGAGTGTGCCTACTGTGTAAACAACGTAAGCGATTGAGTAGCCTGTGCCAAGCTGGAGACCAATACCAGCCCAGAGCCATTTTGCGCTCTTCATTTCGGAGTTCATCGCACCGATAGCTGCAAAGCACGGGGGGGTGAAGAGGTTAAACATAAGATATGCAAGAGCCGCAACTGATGTGATTCCGAATGCTTCAACTACGCCCGCTCCCGCACCCTCTGCCATTTCAAGGGATTCGGTGCTGATAAGATTTGAGATTCCGTAGCAAACTGCGAGAGTGCCGACTACGTTTTCCTTTGCGATAAAGCCTGTAACAGCAGCTGCAGCCATCTGCCATGCCGCAATACCGATGATGGGAACGAGCAGATAAGAGATGGGACCTGCAATGGAGGCAAGGATAGAGGTGTTTGCCGCATCCTCCGCTACAAGACGGAACTTCCAGTCGAAGGATTGCATAACAAATACTACTGCATTGCAAAGGAGAATGATGGTACCCGCCTTTACTATGTAAGCCCAACCGCGACTGCACATGGACTTGAATGCTCTCCAGAACGAGGGCGCCTTGTATTCGGGAAGCTCAATAATGAAGAATGACTTTTTTCTGCTGCCTGTGATCTTTTTGATGAGAAGTGCGCCGAGAAGGATGATGATAATTCCGGAGAAGTACATTGCTGTACCGACCCAAGCGGCATCGGGGAAGAATGCGCCTGCGAAAAGTCCGATAACGGGGAGCTTTGCACCGCAGGGCATAAAGGGAGCCAGCATTGCGGTAGCACGTCTTTCACGCTCGTTTCTGATAGTGCGGCAAGCCATAACACCGGGAATAGCGCAGCCTGTGCCGATAACAAAGGGAATTACGGATTTGCCGGAAAGTCCAACTTTCTTGAATATGGGGTCAAGCACAACGGATACGCGAGCCATGTAACCGCAGTCCTCAAGAAGCGCGATAAGGAAGTACATCACCATAACGAGAGGTAAAAATCCTACAACTGCAGACACACCGCCGATAATACCCTCGGTGAGAAGTGCCACGAGGAATTCGTTGCCGCCGTTGAGTGAGTCTGCAACCCAGTCCTTGAACATGTCGATCAATGTTACAAGTCCGGGAATTGTGGTTCCGTTTTCAAACTCATAGCCTTCGGCGATCCATGCACCGAGCCAAGCCTGGGAGATCTGGAACACGAGGAACATAACCACGGCGAAAATCGGAATACCGAGCCACTTGTTTGTTAAAACCGCGTCGATCTTGTCTCCGAAGTTTCTTTCCTTGGTGAGCACCTTGCGTGTCTCAACGTCCTTTACGATTCCGTTTACAAACTCAAACCGTTTTCTGTCTGCCGCTTCAACAGCAGCCTTGTCGCCGAGATCAACATCCCCCTGAACGTAGGGAGCGGTCTGATTCTTGCCGATAAGCGCAACTGCCGCAGAAACAAGCTCCTTAAGTCCCCTTTTTGAAGTGGAGACTGTCTCGATAACGGGGCAACCAAGCTTTTCGGAAAGAGACTTAACGTCAATAACTGTCTCTCTCTTTTCGTTGATGTCGGATTTGTTAAGCGCCACTACAGTGGGAACGCCAAGCTCGAGAAGCTGTGTTGTGAAGAACAGGCTTCTGCTGAGATTAGTGGAGTCAACGATATTTATGATAACGTCCGGCTCTGCGTGCTTAACGTATTCGCTTGTGACATTCTCCTCTGATGTGAAGGGAGACATGGAATACGCACCGGGAAGGTCAACTGCAATAATGTCAGCTCTTCCGCAAAGGCTCTTTTTAATGGGGTGTTCTTTCTTTTCAACGGTAACACCCGCCCAGTTGCCGACCTTTTCGTTCTTGCCGGTCAGAGCATTGAACATGGTAGTTTTACCGCTGTTGGGATTGCCTGCGAGAGCAATTCTCATGTGTGGATTCCTCCGTATGTAAAGTTAATATTTGACAAGCTTTGCCTCTGCGCCGAGGATGAGGGGATGTGGTTAGCAAAGGCTAACTGAACTGTGAAAAAGTAATCAGCAATTACTGTTTCGGCTTTTCAGATAATGATAGCCTCCGCAAGCTGATTGTCTATATTATATCTTCCATCCTTGATGGAAACTACGCATCCACCCTTGAGGTGAGATATTACCGTAATGGGCTCACCGCTGTAGCAACCGAGAGAAAATAGAAAAGCGTCCAGCTCCTCGTCATCGGTCTCGATGGACTTGATCATGTATTCTTTTCCTGCCTCTGCGTCTTTGAGTGTCATAAGTAGCTCCTGATCAATGTACATGTTCGATTAGCCTCTGCTAACTGAAGTCTAAAAGAAACAGTTAGTTTCTGCTAACCAAACCGTATTATATATGATAAAATTAAATTTGTCAATAGTTTTTCGAGAAAAAATACGTTTTCGTGGCAAATTTTTCATGATAATTTGCTTTGAAACCGAGAAAAAACTCTCCCCCGCTTGACAAGACTTGCCTGCAGTGGTATAATATACCCGAACAATCGCAGGGGTGCTTGTGGCTGAGACGGCAAACGGCACGGTGCGTAATAAAAACGACCGATGCTTGACTGCCGAACCCTTTAACCTGATACGGATAATGCCGGCGTAGGGAGAACTTGTCAAACGTCTTAATGCTGAACGCGTATCCGTAGTATATTTTACTGCGGATTTTTTGTTTGGTCTGCGTTTTGTTCAAAGTGGGGAGGCGCCCCCCAAAAATAATTTTATGTAAAGGCGGTAAACAAAATGTCAGTAAAAACAAAAACATCGGGAAGCACCCGTGTGCTTGTCGAGGGAGCGATGATGGTAGCACTCTCATTTGCCCTTTCATTCCTTACCTATAGCGGATCATGGCTGCAGGGCGGAAGCATCTCCCTCGAGATCATTCCTCTTATCATCATGGGTCTGCGCAACGGTCCGAAGTGGGGACTTGCAACAGGATTTGTTGCAGGTGCGCTTCAGCTTATGATGGGATTCTCCAACGTAATGTACTGTCCCACCCTTATAACACAGATCGGATGCGTGCTTTTCGATTACATCATCGCGTTCTCTGTTGTAGGACTTGCAAGACCTTTTGCAAAAATGCTCGGCGGCAAGACCTTTGGCGTGTGCCTCGGTGTAGTGATCGCAGGACTTTTCCGCTTTGTATGTCACTATATCTCCGGAATTTGGCTTTGGGGCGAATATGCACCTGAAGGACAGCCGGTTTGGCTCTACAGCCTTACTTATAACGGCACATACATGGCTGTAAACATCATCATGGCGGCTGTAGT
>SVSK01000001.1 GCA_015064345.1 Oscillospiraceae bacterium
GTATTTCGAGCACAGCATAGTGTCGGGATCTGACAGAGTTTTTGCTTCTTCACAAAACTTACAGTATTTTTCGATCTCGTTCCGTTTCACGATAATTTACTCCTGCGCATATTTTGGCAATTTTAGTCTATTCTTAAATATTATATATAATATTGCCCCAAAAATCAAGACCCATGCGTAAAGTTCTTTCTTTTCGGCGGGCGAGAAGTCAGCAAAAATAACACCGTGAGAGCGAAGAGCAGCAGGAGTGATATCTCAGGCTCCCGTGGGGAGAGGAGAATAACCGTGCTCTCGGATGGAATAAGCCCATATTTCCATACCCAAAGAGCCGCGAATGCACCGAGGACGAGCCCCTCGACTGCCTTTGTGAAAATATAGCAATTCAGTTTTATTCCGTAGGGAGACGTGAAATTACAGCATTGCATCAGAACCGCAACTCCGGAAAAACCGACTGCCAATCCCGTGAGAAATCCCCCCGTCTGCCCACCGATGGTTGCCCCATATACAGTGCCGCCCGAAAACTCAAACATGACCGAAAAAACAGGCGCAAGAGTGGGGATAACAACTGACAAAACCGACCCGAGCACACGAAAGAACAAGATATTTCCCGTTACGGTCATACATGTGAGAGAAGCGGAGTGAACTGCACTGCATAAGGATGGAGAGAATCTTGGTTTTGCCGCGGAATTTTCGGGGCATGATTTGGAGCTTGATGCTTTTGGTAAAGCGATATGCGAGATAACAACTCCGCTGATAAGGCAAAACAGCACCTGTGCGAAATAAAGCATCACTCCGAACCGCTTGCTCCCCCAAATGCTTCCCACAACTCCAATGAGAAAAGCAGGGCTTGCATGAGACGAAACAGCGCACAGCACTTCTGCCTCGCGTCGGTTGATTTTTCCCTCTGCGTACAGCTTTGCCGCACCTGCCGCACCTATGGGAAACCCGCACAACAGTCCGCACAGTATTACGGAAGCAGTACATCGCGGCAGACGAAACAGCTTCTCCGTGGGAATGAGCGAATATATCGGCATAAGCAGATCCATGGAAATGATAATATCGGAGAGCACCATAAACGGAAACAGCGACGGAATTACCCGTTTCACGGAAAGCGTGAGAGCCGATACCGCTTCATGTGTTGCTGTTTTTTCGAATATTAGCAGAAGCACAAGACACAGTGATACTGCCATTGCACCGATGGAGGATGTGATTTTCCTTTTTATCATAATTTTCTCTCCGCTATTACCGAATCATGGGCGGAAACCCGGCATAAATTATTACAGTAAATCTATATGCATCGGAGGGATAGGTCTTGCCGAAGAAATACGGACGACATAAGAAACTGTATGAGCGGATATCACATCTTTGCGAGGTTGATGCGGATATAGTTGCCGCTTTGCCTGTGTTTATCATAAGAGGAGAGCACGAAATTGAGGTGGAGGGCTGTCGAGGGATTCTTGAATACGAGCCTGAGAAAGTGGTGCTGTCTGTGAAAAACGGTCGTTTTACAGCACTGGGACAATGTCTTACACTGTCTGACTTTCGCTCGGGCGTGTTGTATATCAGAGGGAACATCAAGGCGGCATATTTCGGTGATATGGCGGCATGGGAGGGCGAGACGTGCTGAGGAGACTGAGAAACTATTTATGCGGCTGGCGGGAAGTAAAGATTGACGCGGAGTGCAGAAGCGTTGCATTTGATCTTATATACAAAAATGAGCTGACCTTTTTCTCCGAGCGAATGGGATCGGACGGAAGTGTGTGCTTCATCATGCGGGAGCGTGAGTGCAGACAGTTCTTTGTATTGGCAGAATCAACTGAAATTACATATGAGAGCTCACCAGTCCGCGGACTCCCCGTGACTATTGATTTTCTTCGTCGGAGACCAATGATACCGCTCGTTTTACTTCTCTCAACGGTGTGGCTTCTTTACTCCGAAAATCTGGTGTGGGATATCCGCGTGGAGGGGAACGAAAAGACGCCAACCGAAGAGATAATCGCCTATCTTGATGAGCTTGGATTCGGTGTGGGTACGTACTATCCTGCAGTAAACTTCAACCAGCTTCACGCAAGCTATGTGGCGGGGCAGGACGATATCGCATGGCTGTCGGTGTACATGCACGGCACGGTGGCTGAGGTGCAGGTGAAGGAGAAGTATAAGGACGAGAGGGTCAAGCCAGGGGAGAACACTTACGCTAACGTTGTAGCGACGGAGGCAGGGATGGTTGAATCTGTGGCGGTATACGAAGGACAGGCGGCAGTGAAGGCAGGAGACATCGTTGTGCCGGGGCAGGTGCTGATCTCCGGGGTGGTAGAGTTAAAGAACGGCGGGGGCAGGTACGAATACGCCGCGGGAGAGGTAATATGCAAAACTGCAGATGTAGTACATGTCGAAATACCCCTTGAAGTTGAGAAAAAGGTCTACACAGGACAGGAAAAAACAAAAAAATCGGTAAAATTTTTCAAAAAATCAATAAATCTTTTCATAAAGGGTGGAATTGAGTACACTACTTGTGATAAAATAGATATGATGGAACAGGTATGCCCATTTGGACTCACATCTTTACCTGTGTGGGTGAGCACAACGGTATACAAAGAATACGAAATCGTAACGGAGACTGTTTCACCGGAGACTGCCGCGGAAGATGCACTGCGGGAGCTAAACAGACTCATAAAAGAAAAAACCGCAGGCGGAGAGCTTACAAGCCGTACTGTGACAACATCCTTTGAGGGCGGAGTCTACGTCATAGACTGCCTCATATACATCCTCAGAGACAACGGCACAACTGTTGAGTTCACCGTGTCAGATAAATAAAAACGATAACTCCAAAGGGAGGAAAATAAATGCTTCAGAGAAAGATCAGCACACCGTCATCCGAGGTTACGTCACGTATCTTCGGAAGCTATGACAAAAACATCAACTACATTGAAGAGCAGTTCGGTGTGCGTATTTACAATATCCAGAATCAGAACGATGATGGGGACACCATTGTCGTTGAAGGAGAAGGCGACGGCGTTGCCATGGCGGCTGAGGTGATCGGCTACCTTAAGCGCATCGTGTCATTCGGAGAAGAGCCTACCGACCAGAGCGTTGACTACATCATCGGCATGGTCAAGGAGGGCAGAGCAGACGAGCTGCTTAACTTTGACGACGACTGCTTCTTCGTTACCGCCAAGGGAAAGCCCGTCAAGGCAAAGACCGTCGGTCAGAAGAAGTATCTCGACTCTATAAAGAAGAACACAGTCATCCTCGGTATCGGTCCTGCAGGTACAGGCAAGACGTATCTCGCAGTTGCGGCGGCTGTTAAGGCACTTCGGGCACATGAGGTCAGCCGTATCATACTCACCCGTCCCGCTGTTGAAGCAGGTGAGCGACTGGGATTCTTGCCCGGTGACCTTCAGAGCAAGATCGATCCATACCTCCGTCCGCTGTACGATGCCCTGTACGAAATGCTGGGGGCTGAATCATGTTCACGCATGATCGAGAAGATGACTATTGAGATCGCACCTCTTGCGTACATGAGAGGTCGTACGCTGGACGAATCCTTCATCATTCTTGACGAGGCGCAGAACACCACTCCCGAGCAGATGAAGATGTTTCTCACCCGTCTCGGCAACGGTTCAAAGGCAGTCGTGACAGGCGACCTTACCCAGACCGACTTGCCCAGAGGTACACGAAGCGGACTTTCCATTGCTACACAAATCTTAAAGGGCATTGAGGGAATCGGCATTCACGAATTCTCCGAGCGAGACGTGGTGCGACACAGACTTGTTCAGAAGATCATCATGGCATACGATAAATACGACAGAGAAAGAAGAATAAAGGAGAACGAACGGAACGACAAGACAAAATTCCGTCCTGTGAGAAGAAATGAAAATTAAGATATATTGGTCAAACGAGCAGAAAAAGACAAGAGTGAATCTCGGTCTGAAGATACTCATTACACGCGCAATTGCGGCGGCCCTTGAGTGCGAGGGTTGGCATCAGCCCTCTACCGTGTCCGTAACATTTACCGACAACGAAGGTATACGCGAGAAAAACCGTGAGTTCCGCGGAATTGATGCCCCCACAGATGTTCTTTCGTTCCCCATGTACGATATGCAGAACGACGATACCCCCGATCCGGACACAGTAGCAGAGCTTGGTGACATCGTTCTCTCCCTTGAGAAGGCATACGAGCAGTCCGTTGAGTTCGGTCACAGCTACAAGCGCGAATGTGCATTTTTGACAGTGCATTCAGTGCTTCACCTCCTAGGCTACGATCACATGGAGCCTGAAGAGGAAGAAGAAATGCGGGCGAGACAGAGAATCATCATGAAAAAACTTGGACTTGAAAGATAATCAGAGGTAAAATATGACAAGAACGGCATTTATCACAATAGTAGGCAGACCTAACGTAGGTAAGAGCACACTTATGAACCATCTTCTCGGCGAAAAGGTTGCTATAGTTTCCTCACGTCCCCAGACAACGAGAAACCGAATCGCAGGTATTCTCACAAAGGACGAGGATCAGTTTGTATTCATCGACACCCCCGGTGTTCACAAGGCAAAAAATAAGCTGGGTGAATTCATGATGAAGACAGTTCGCTCTTCCGTTGGCTCGGCGGATGCGGTTATTCTTATTGCAGAAGCGGGATATCCTGCGGGAGATATCGAGAAGAACCTCATCGGTCAGATCAAGAAGATGGAGCTGCCCTCTATTCTCGTGCTGAATAAGATCGACCTTGTTAACCGTGAAAAGCTTGCCGAAACTATTGCTGACTACGCATCTCTTCACGATTTTGACGCGGTAGTTCCCACATGCGCCGAGTCGGGTAAGAACGTGGATGAGGTGCTTGAGGAGGCGTCACAGTTCCTCTACGAGAGCGACTGGATGTTTGACTCCGACAGCCTTACCGACCAGCCTGAGCGCCAGATCGCAGCCGAGATAATCCGCGAAAAGATCCTTCGCACAATGTCCGACGAGATCCCCCACGGTACAGCAGTTGTTATCGAAGACTTCTCCGAAGACGACGAAATGATCCGTATCCGCGCTGAGATCTACTGCGAGAAGCAGTCTCACAAGGGCATTATCGTTGGTAAGGGCGGTGCGATGCTGAAAAAGATCGGCACTTACGCAAGAGAAGACATGGAAGCATTCTTCGGCGTTAAGGTTTACCTCAATCTTTGGGTTAAGGTAAAGGAAAAATGGAGAGACAATCAGCTCAGCCTTAACAACTTCGGATTCAAGCCCGAAGATCTCGAATAAATCAAACACAGTACAGGAGACTGATGATGGAAGACATCGAAGTTGACGGTCTTGTCATTCGCGAGACGAAAACAGGAGAGGCGGACAAGGTCATAACCTTACTCACCTCACAGCTTGGACGGATCACCATAAACGGTAAAGGCGTGTCAAGTCTGCGAAATAAGTACGCTGCATCCACTCAGCTTTTCTCATACAGCACCTTTCTGCTTCGTAAAAAAGGCAATTTTCACTACATCCGCGACGCGTACTACATCGAGAATTTCATGAACATACGTTATGATCTCGAGAAGCTTGCCCTTGCCAACTATGTGTGTGACGTTGCCTGCGATCTTGCACCTGAAGCGATTGAGGACCCGGAGCTACTACAGCTTATTCTCAACACGCTTTATGCCATAGCAAACATGGACAAGCTGCCACTGGAGCAGATAAAAGGCGCATTTGAATTCCGTGCCGCTGTTCAGGAGGGATTTATGCCTGATTTATCCGGATGCGGAAAGTGCGGATGCGAACTGAACGAAGACAGCACCATTGACGTTATGAACGGCCGTCTTCTTTGCAAAAAATGCAGAACACTACTGGATAGTGATCCCGAATATCTGATGGACGAGGGCGCAAAGATCATGATCAGAGTATCTCCGTCGGTTCTTGCGGCACTGAGATATATCGCATTTGCACCGCTGAAGAGATTCTTGTTCTTCACCCTTGACAAAACGGAACTGTCGCTGTTTTCCGTAGTGTGCGAAAGATATCTTCTCAACCATCTCGAGCACGGTTTCTCCTCACTTGAGTATTATAAAAAGATAAAAACGTAAAAGACCCACCGTTTGGCAGGTCTTGTTGGATCAGTTTTTGAAATCCGCGGGTTTGAATTTCTCGATTCGAGCAACGCAGGACTTGAACCGTTCTTCGCCACGAACGTCGTTGAACCATGCCCAACCGTTTGTGTCAGTAAGGGCAACAATTGCTTGTTGATACACAGTGTCTGTGTAATAATACAGACCGTTTGTGTGGTACTTTCTGGGTTCTCCATCAGGCACAAAATCAGTAGATACAGAAACAGTTATTTTATCAAGTACCGGATGGTTAAAGCTCAACTCCTGTTCTTTGGGTAGGCTGAAAATATCTTCGAACATTTTAATGGATTTTTCAAGAGTTTTATATCCTTCATCCTTGTTTTCTATAGCAAAATATGCGGCAGAAAGACGCAGGTATGTTACAGCTCTACGGTAAATCCAAGCATCAATTCCAACTGAGGAATCTCGCAGAGTATCGACAATACTTAAAATGGTGTTTTGTCCCTCAATACTGGCAAGCGGGTCGTTATACCATTCCGTATGTCGCTTCCCGAAATCACAGTCGAAAGAGTAGCTTAAGCTGTACCAAAGGTTTATTTGCCGTTGACGATTTGTTCGTTCCACGTCGTTATGATAAGCGTATCTTTGGGCGAGTAATTTGCGAATTGCATGAGGGTCAGCTATGTATTTATTCCATTCCTCTAGCCTATCCTCATCTTCATATTTGTATATGGGCTTGATTACGGTGAGCTTTGAATGCAGTTCTCCCGGCTTGTTAAAGATTTCCTCAACAAGTTCTCTCAGTATAGGTAGACCTTCTTCGCGCGGCAAAACGTTTGCTTCAACAATGAGAAGGCAAGCTCGCACGGCAAAGAAAGTATAATTTAGTTCCTTGTATGCTTTCATTGCTATTTCAAAGCGTTCTTTCGGGGATTTCTCATCCCAAAAGGCGATACAAGCTTCTTCAACTTTTCTCTCCCACTCCGCTTGTCTTGCTTCCTCGTTAGCGCCAAGCAGCTCGTCGGTAGTTATCCCAAAATACAATGATATCTTCGGAATAAGCTCAATATCGGGGTAGGCAACGCCGGTCTCCCATCTGCTGACAGACTGGAAAGTAACCCCGAGAGCCTGCGCAAGCTCATCCTGTGTGACATTCTTCTCTCGCCGCTTGTTTCGTATAATTTCAGCAATCGGTAACATTAGTAGTTCCTCATTTCATAAAAATGTGAATCAGCGCTGTTTCTGTCTATAGAATAACACGCGCATAAAAATAAATCAATAACTTATTTCGTGACATAAACTCACGTGCCAAGTGAATTTTTCCTGCGCGACGTGAGTGAACAGAGGTAAAAATGAACTCAAAAGCCTTATATACACTTGAATTTGATAAGATCCTTGCCGAGCTTGCCGAAGTAGCACAGACAGAGGGCGCGGCAGAACTTGCAATGCGGCTTAAGCCATCTTCCGACATAGAAAAAGTGCGCCTGATGCAGCAGAGAACAACTGACGCAAAGGCTTTTGTGGGAATGAAGGGTCAGCCGTCCTTTGGCAAGATCAAGGATATCAGAGCAAGCCTTGAAAGAGCCGAGAAAGAGGCGGTACTCTCCCTCAGAGAACTTCTCGACTGCGCGGCAGTGCTCAGAACGTCAAGAACACTGCTTGACTATATAAAAAGCGACAAGACTCCCGACACCACTCTTGCTGAAATTTTCGAGCGCCTTACTCCGAACAGACATCTTGAGGATAAGATCACACGCTCGATCATAGCGGAGGATTTTGTGGCGGACGAAGCCAGTCCCGAGCTTGCCGCAATCAGACGCAAGAAAAGAGCGACTGACAACAAGATCAAGGATATTATTCAGAAATACGTCTCCGGTCAGTCGAAATATCTTCAAGAAAATATCGTAACCACCCGCGGCGGCAGATTCGTTATTCCCGTTAAGGCGGAGTACAGAAACGAAGTCAAGGGTCTGATCCACGACACATCCCAGTCCGGTGCAACACTCTTCATCGAGCCCATGGCGGTGGTTGAAGCCAATAACGAGCTGAGAGAACTGGAGAGCAAGGAAGCTCATGAGATCGAACGTATTCTCCGCGATCTTTCCGCAGGAGTTGCTGTTTCTGCCCGCTCCATTGAACTCGACTATCTGAATATCACAGAGCTTGCATTCATCTTCGCCTGTGCGGAGCTTTCCTATAAAATGGACGCGACCGCACCGAAGATATCCGATAAAAAGATCATCGAGCTTTACCGTGCCCGTCATCCTCTTCTTGATAAGAAAACGGTAGTGCCGATAACGGTTACTCTCGGCAGAGATTACAAGATGCTGGTTATAACAGGTCCCAATACGGGCGGTAAGACTGTTACACTAAAGACGATTGGTCTCTTTGCCCTTATGGCACAGGCGGGACTTCATATCCCTGCAGAGGATACGTCCGTTGTAGGCGTGTTTGACGAGATCTTCTCCGATATAGGAGACGAGCAGAGCATTGAGCAGTCTCTCTCCACATTCTCCTCACACATGAAGGGCATAGTTTCCATCATCAACAGTATGACCGAAAATTCTCTCGTGCTGTTTGATGAGCTTGGTTCAGGTACTGACCCTGTTGAGGGCGCGGCACTTGCCATGGCAATACTTGAAGAAGCAAGACTTGGCGGCATACTTTGTGCGGCAACGACTCACTATGCTGAACTGAAGGCTTATGCCATCGAAACAGAGGGAGTGGTCAACGCATCCTGCGAATTTGACGTAAATACGCTCCGTCCCACATACAGACTCATAATCGGCACGCCCGGCAAGTCAAATGCGTTTGCAATTTCCGAAAAGCTCGGACTTCCCGAGGACATTGTAAAGCGCGCATCCCGATTTGTTGACACAGGATCACGCAATTTCGAGGCTGTTATCGAAAAACTTGAAGCAACCCGAACACAGCTTGAAAAAGAGAAGAGAGATGCAGAACGATCCCGCAGAGAATTTGAAGAATACCGCAAAAATTCCGAAGCGGAGCTGAAAAAGCGCCTTGCAAATGCAGAAAAAGAAGCAGATAAGATGCGCAAAAAAGCACAGGAACTGCTTGACGGCGCAAGAGCTACCAGTGATTACGTCATCACCGAGCTTGAAAAAGCTAAAAAGCAGAAGGACTCCGAAAAATTCGGCGAGTATATCGCTGATGCCAGAAAGAACGTTCGTCAGAGAGTCCGCGAATATGACGACAGAATGAATCCCGTTATGGGAGCAGACAGAGATGACGACTACGTACTGCCACGGGAGCTTAAGACAGGGGATGTGGTACAGCATCGCAACCTGGGCACTAAGGGTAAGCTTGTTGACAATCCCGACAAAAACGGCAACGTCAATGTTCTTATGGGTGCTGTGAAGATGAGAGTAAATATCAAGGACCTCAGGCTCATCGAGGATGCTGAATCTGCTGACAAAGCGAACAAAGCCAAGATACAGTCCCAGTTTAAGGCGGCGGTCACAAAAAGCTTTAAGCTGGAATGTGACGTACGCGGCATGACAGGTGAAGAAGCGTGGGTCGTAGTTGACGGATACATCGACAGCGCCATTATCGCAGGCGTTCACTCTGCAACAGTTATCCACGGAAAGGGAACAGGTGCTCTCCGCGCATCTCTTTGGCAGAAATTCAAGGCGGATAAGCGTGTAAAATCCTTCCGCGCAGGTGCATACGGAGAGGGAGACTACGGCGTTACCGTTCTTGAGATGTAAGTCGGATTTTTTACCCTATTCTATTGCAAAAGTCGCATGATAATGCTATAATGTAATTTGAATTATTGTGAGCGATATTTTTTTGTCGGTCACTTTGACAAACACGAATAAAAATAATGAAATATAAAGGAGACCTGTAACATGAGCGCTAAAAAAATGCTTGCCATCGACCTTGGTGCATCCAGCGGCAGAGGTATAATCGGAGGCTGGGATGGCGGAAAGATCACTCTTGATGAGATACATCGTTTCTCCAATGATACTGTTATGATGCCCGGAGGATTCTTCTGGGATACTCTCCGTTTGCTGTTTGAGATCAAGACCGCTATTCTGAAGGCTTCTCACGCAGGCGGTATTGATACTATCGGTATCGACACATGGGGTGTTGACTACGGTTACCTTGATAAGACAGGTACACTTCTCTCCAATCCTTACCACTACAGAGATACAAGAACTGACGGAATTCAGGATTACGTATTCGGTAAGTTCCTCACAAAGAGCGAGCTTTACGCAAAGACCGGTATCCAGTCCATGAATTTCAACACAATATTCCAGATGGCAGCTGACCTCAGAGACCGTCCTTGGATCGTTGAAAACGCAGAAAGTATGCTCCATATGCCCGACCTTCTCGGATATATGCTTACAGGTAAGAAGGCGAGCGAATATACCATCGCTTCCACAGGTGCTCTTCTTGACGCAAGAGAAAGAGATTACGCACGTGACATCATCGCAAAGTTCGGTATTCCCGAAAGACTGTTCTGCGACATCGTACAGCCCGGATATAACATGGGCAAGCTGCTTCCTTCAATCGAAGAGGAAACAGGCTTCACAGGTGCGGATGTAATTAAGGTTGCATCTCACGACACAGCAAGTGCGGTGCTTTCCGTTCCCGCGCAGTGTGACGATTTCCTTTACATATCCAGCGGTACATGGTCCCTCATGGGCACAGAAACAAAGGAACCTGCTCTTACACCCGTTTCCGAAAAGTATGACTTTACAAACGAGGGCGGTGCAGGAGGTACCATCCGTGTACTCCGTAACATCATGGGTCTGTGGCTTGAACAGGAATCCCGCCGTCAGTGGAAGAGAGAGGGTAAGACATACTCCTTCGACGATCTTTCAAACATGGCACTTGCATCCAAGCCCCTGCAGTGCTTCATCAATCCCGATGATCAGCTCTTCGCAACTGCAGGTAACATGCCCGGTCGTATCTGCGAATACTGCAAGAAGACAGGTCAGCACGTTCCCGAAAACGTAGGCGAGATCGTTCGTTGCATCTTCGATTCTCTTGCACTCCGCTACCGTTGGACAGCAGAAAAGCTTGAAGAGCTTACAGGCAAGACGTATCCCGTTATCAACATCGTAGGCGGCGGTACAAAGGAAGAAATGCTTTCCCAGTTTGCTGCAGACGCTTCCCACAAGCACGTTTCCGCAGGTCCTGTTGAAGCAACAGCTCTCGGTAACATTGCGGCACAGTGCATTGCATCCGGCGAGATCAAGGATATCAAGGAAGCAAGAGCAGTTATCCGCAATTCTTCAGAGGTTAAGGAATACGAGCCCGACACAGCAACCGCTGCACAGTGGGATGATGCATACGGCAAGTTCCTCACTCTGCTTGGCAAATAATACAGCGAAAAATAAATTAACGGAGAATAAAAATGAATATTGAAAGAAATCTTGACATAGCACGCGAGGCTTACGCGAAGCTTGGCGTTGACGTTGATGCCGCTATAAAGTCTGTTTCCGAAACACCCGTTTCCATCCATTGCTGGCAGGGAGATGACGTTGCAGGCTTTGAAACTCCCGATGGAGAACTGACAGGCGGTATTCAGTCCACAGGTAATTATCCCGGAAAGGCGCGCAACATTGACGAGCTTCGTGCAGACTTCGAGTTTGCAAACAAGCTTATCCCCGGTAAGAAGAAGTTCTCTCTTCACGCAATCTACCTTGATGCACAGGGTAAGAAGGTTGCAAGAAACGAAGTTGCTCCCGAGCATTTTACATCTTGGGTACAGTGGGCAAAGGAAAACGGCCTCGGTCTTGACTTTAACCCCACATTCTTCAGCCATCCTCTCTCCGCTGACGGATTTACTCTTTCCAGTGATGACGAATCTATCCGTAAGTTCTGGGTAGAGCACGGTATTCAGTCCAGACTCATCTCCGAGTCTTTCGGCCGTGAGCTTGGTCAGACATCCTGCAACAACCTCTGGGTTCCCGACGGATTCAAGGATATCCCCGTGAATCGTGCAAAGAAGAGAGAAAATCTCGCAAAGTCCTATGACGAGATCTTCGCTGTCAAGACTGACGACAACTACAACCTCGACTCTCTTGAGAGCAAGGTGTTCGGTATCGGTGCTGAAAGCTGCACAATCGGCTCTCACGAGTTCTATATGGGCTGCGCTATGAAGCACGGTAAGCTTCTCACACTTGATACAGGTCACTACCACCCCACAGAGGTAGTTTCCGATAAGATCTCCGGCGTTCTTACATATCTTGACGGTGTAATGCTTCATGTTTCCCGTCCTGTTCGTTGGGACAGTGACCACGTTGTTATCCTTGATGACGAGCTTAAGGCTATAACAACTGAGATCAAGCGCGGCGGATACGAGAAGAGAGTTCACATAGGACTTGACTTCTTCGACGGATCTATCAACAGAATCGCATGCTGGGCAATCGGTTCCCGCAATATGCAGAAGGCACTTCTTTGGGCAGCCCTTGAGCCTATTGCAATGCTTCAGAAGTTTGAGGCAGAGGGAGACTTCACAAGCCGTCTTGCATACCTTGAAGAGATCAAGACACTTCCGTTCGGATTTGTTTGGGATGCATACTGCGCACAGCAGAACGTACCTGTAGGAGATAAGTGGATCGCTGACGTAAAGAAGTACGAAGCAGACGTCCTCTCCCACAGATAATATGAAAATCAACTCGAAAATAAAGCTTGTTTCATTGATACTTGCCCTTGTCATGGCGATCATTCCGCTCTCATCATGCTCTGACTCCGGTGGAGCGAAGAATGATGGAGAAGAGGAAAACAAGGTCACACTTGCAAGTCCGTCCATTGGCATTGGCAGACCAAGCCAAAGCGGCGACGGCCCGTCAAATGATCCTGCGGCCGATACAGGTATTGTGATCTGCATAGACCCGGGCCACGGATTCATGGATGGCGGCTGCGGAGAGGGAATTGAAGCGCTTGGCGGTGTTCTTGAAAAAGAGATCAATCTTGCAATAGCAAATATGCTTGATGAAGACCTCAGGCACATGGGCTACACCACGATAGTGACCCACAACGGCAAGGACATTCCCTCGTGGGATACTAACAAAAACAACATTTTCAGCGCAAGCGAGAGAGTTGTTTACGTGAACACACTTGATATAGACTATCTGGTGTCTATTCACGTCAACTCAAACAGCGACACATCAATTTCCGGACTTTGGATCTGCTACGAGCAGAACGCAAGAAAGCAGAACGATTGGTCTGAAAAGATCGCGCAGAGTATTTCATCCGCGATAACTGAAAACGGGCTTGACGTGGCGAAGAACGTGCTGAAAAGCGAGTATTCTCTTGCTCTTACAAGAGAGACATACGCCGCAGCTTCTCTCATTGAGATCGGCTTTGCGACAAATGTATCAGACGCGGCGAGAATGCTTGACCCAGAGTGGCAGAGCCTTCTTGCACAGTCTATAGCAGACGGTATTGACGACTATTTCAAAGGTGGCGATAATTAATGCTTGACAATCTTGTTTACAGCATAAATTCTATCCTTCCCATATTTTTGCTTGTGGTGTTTGGTGCACTGCTTAAAAAATGGGAGAAGATCACAGACTCCTTTACAGAGATCGCTGACTGGATAGTGTTCAAGATCGCACTTCCCGTTATGCTGTTTTTGGAGGTTGCCTCCTGCAGCATATCGGACGATTTTGACAGTAAACTTGTGCTGTTTCTCGTCATATCCGTAACCTCGGTGTTCACCCTTGTAACGGTAATCACAGCACTTGTGATAAAGGATAACTCGAAGCGCGGTGCGTTCATTCAGGGAATGTGCAGATCAAACTTTGCCATCCTCGGTGTTCCACTTGCTGAGAATATGTTCGGCGAGGCGGGCGGCAAAACCATTGCGATCGTAATGCCGTTTATCATCCTTATGTTCAATTCCTACTCGGTTATAATCCTCTCGATGTTCTCGGGAAGCGAAAAACATAAGCTTGACAAAAAATCCGTATTTGGAATAATCAAAAACGTGGTAACAAACCCCCTTATCATTGCGGTAGTTCTTGCTCTTCCGTTTATGCTGTTTGATATCAGAATCATCACGGCGGCGGATAAAACTCTTACTTACCTTTCCGCTCTTGCAACACCTCTTGCGCTTCTCAGCCTCGGAGCAAACTTCAAGACTGAAAGCCTCAGGGGAAGAGTCGGATATGCGGCTATGGCGGCGGCGGGAAAAACTGTCATCGTTCCGGCGATTGCTGTTACAGTGGCGGCACTTTGCGGGCTCAGAGGTCCCTCACTTGGTGTTGTGCTCATCTGTTTTGGCTCTCCCACTGCTGTTACAAGCTACATTATGGCGAAGAAAATGGATAACGACCACGATCTCGCCGCACAGATATTGCTTCTCTCAACGCTCGTTTGCGTTGTGACGATATTTATCGGTATTTTTATACTGAAGACCCTGGCACTAATTTGAAAATCTAATGAATGGAGATGAATGATCATGATCAATCTCGAAAAAGAAATCAGAGAACAGCCCGAGGCGCTTGCCCGTGTGCTCGACATCAATCTTGACACTATCCGTGAGGTAGTTGCAAAGGCTAAGGCTACAGGAGTAAAGTCCGTTTATTTCGCAGCTCGCGGAACCTCCGACCACGCTTGTGTTTACGCACAGTACCTCTTTGGTATTCTTGCAGGTATTCCTTGCACACTCGGTACTCCCTCCGTGTTCACAAAGTACGGTGCACATGTTGACCTTTCCGGTATGCTTGTTGTAGGCGTTTCCCAGTCCGGTAAGGCCGAGGACGTTCTTGCAGTTCTCGAATCTGCAAAGGCTGACGGCGCTATCACAGTTGCTGTTACTAACAATACAGAGTCTCCCATGGCAAAGTGTGCTGACTACCATCTCTTCTGCGGCTGCGGACTTGAATCAAGTATCGCCGCTACAAAGACATTCACAACACAGAAGATGATCCTCGGTGCAATGGCTGCAGTTTGGGCAGGCGACGAAGCAATGATCGAAGCTTTCCGCGGCGTTTCCGCAAAGGCACAGGAGCTGCTTGATACAAAGTTCGACGATATCATGAAGTTCGCTGACAAGTATCAGAACATTCCCGGCGCAGTTCTTCTCGGCAGAGGCGTATCCTACTGCATCGCACTTGAAGGCGCACTCAAGATGCTTGAAACAAACAAGCTGAAGATGAAGGGTTACCCCACATCCGACTTCCACCACGGTCCTATCGCTCAGCTTAAGGCAGGCGACCTTGTATTCGTTATCAACCCCACAGGTAAGACAGAAGACGACTCCGCTGAGATCTGCAAGAAGCTTCTGAACGTTGGTGCTGACGTAGTTGTTGTAACAGACGACGCATCTCTTGCTCCCGAAGGAACAACAGCATTCGTTCTTCCTAACACAGGAAGCGAGCTTACATTTACATACATGGCAGCTATGTTCTTCCAGCTTGTTGCTTGCTGCATGACCATCGTCCGCGGTATCGACCCCGACAAGGCAGGCGTAATCAACAAGATCACAATCACAAAGTAATCAAAAGCACAAACGTAAAACGCACCCGAGCAGAAATGTTCAGGTGCGTTGTTTTTTATGCTTTACGCCGCCGTATCAGAGCAAAGACTGACTTCCTTATAGTATCAGCCGGGATGACTGTCATGGCAAACAGAGAGCAGATGAGCAGCTCATGCCCGTCAAGGGGAACACAGCGGAATACCTCTCCGCCAAAATATATAATAAGAAGTTGAATCGCCGCAACGGCAGGCATAATTATGATAAAAGCTTTGTTCTTCAGGATGTTTGCGAAAATATTGATCCTTGCCGTGCGGGTACACATTGCAATTCCCACTCCCATGAACACGAAAAGGGCGAAGAACAGCGTAAGATGATAAATCTCACCGCCGCCGAACATATGCCGAATGTTCTCCGAGAGCAAGAAGAATATCGACAAAGCAACCGCATAGCCACCTGTCAGGAGAATTTGCCAAAGCATCGCGGGCGTAAGAATGTGCTCATTTCTCTTGACGGGGGACTGACGCATATATTCCCGAAGTGCAGGCTCTCCTGCAAAGGCAAGTGACCCAAGGGTGTCCATGATAATATTAACCCACAGCATCTGTATAACGGTGACGGGACTGTTAATGCCGAACATCGTTCCGATTATCGACACGCCAACTGCGGCAAGGTTCATGGTTAGCTGGAAAGTGATGAATTTCCGAATACTCTGAAAGATCGTTCGCCCGAAAAGAACAGCCTTGGTGATGGAGGCAAAATTGTCGTCAGTTATCACGATATCACCTGCCTGGCGTGCAATATCCGTGCCGCTTCCCATGGCAAAGCCTACGTCCGCCGATTTTAGCGCAGGCGCATCGTTGATTCCGTCACCTGTCATGCCCGTAATATGCCCGCTTGCTTTGGCTAATTTAACAAGCCTGCTCTTGTCAGAGGGAGTGACACGTGATATGACTCGCATTTGCGGCAGAAGTGAGATTACGTCCTCATCTGTCATGCCACGAAGAGTCTGCCCGTCCAGTATTACGTCACATCCGCTTGACACTGTGTCACGGATGGATGACGATTCTCCGAATGCTCTGTAACGCGATGAGAGTATTCCACATTCAACGCCAATACCTGCTGCAGTTTCGCTGTTGTCGCCGGTTATCATAACTACCTGTACTCCTGCCGACCGGCAGTCTTTGACAGCGTCAATTGCTTCCTTACGTATCTCATCGCGAATGATAAACAGGGATACGAAGGTGAGGGGCGTAGCGGTGGATGGCGGGCTGCTTCGAAGATGGTCAAGTAATTCGGGGCTTCCTTCCGCATGAATCAGCACTCGGCACGACTTTTGCGCATAGTGTGATATCTTGTCTCGGATAGTTTGCCTTAATGCACCGCCAATGGGGAGAATATCGCCACAGCTGTTCATATACGAGGAGCATGCGGGGAGAATATACTCTGCAGCACCGCGAATGTACAGACGGTTACCGTACCGTGCGGCGGCAAACTTGCGGGATGAGTCAAAAGGGATGATATCCTTTGATTCGCTTGTCTGGTGTGAGCTTTTTATATTGAGGAAATCGCACAGTGCTCGCTCGGTCTGATTGAATACAGCGGCGCAGGCTATACCACCGTTTTTCATGCTCTTTAGTTGTGGGGAGGGAAGAGATTTTGCTGTATCATATTCACCTTCAGCAGTAACAACTAAGCTTACGTTCAGCTTTCCCGTGGTGAGAGTACCTGTTTTATCGGTGAAGAGAATGTCCACCCCGCCTGCAGTCTCGATTCCCACAAGTCTTCTCACAAGCACGCCCGCCTTAAGCATACGCTTCATGTTGGATGACAGTACCACCGTTATCATCATGGGCAGACCCTCGGGCACGGCTACGACAACGATGGATATTGCCATTGTCAGCGCCTGTATCAGCTCGGAGACTACCAGCCGCATATCTGCAAGTCGGATTAGCGCCACGGAAGCATTACACCCTGCGTCAAACCAGAATGCATCTGCAAGATGAACAGCAGCAACGATTGCAGCAGAAAGGTAACCTATCTTCGATATCGTTTTTGCAAGATCTGATAGGCGGTTTTTCAGTGGACTGACATTTTCCTCATCGGCAAGCTCGGTGGCTATAGCACCATACATAGTGTTCTCACCGACGGCAAGTACCAGCATCAGCGCACTTCCCGAGACAATATGACTGCCCTTGAAGAGAGAAGTGCTGTTGCCTGTGGTGAGCCTGAAGTCGCAGCTGTTTCGCAGTGTGGCGACTGCTTTGCTGTCTACGGTTTTCTTGATGCTTTTGCTCTCGCCTGTCAATGGAGACTCGTCACACGCTACCTCGCCTTGAAGAAGAATACCGTCAGCGGGAACGGTGTCGCCCGGGTAGAGATACACAAGATCGTATTTTACAAGGTCTGACACGGCACAATCCACTGTCTCACCGTCACGGAGCACGTGGCACATGCAGTCCCCAAGAGTAGAGTACAGTTTGTCAAAGGAAGCCCCGGAGGAATATTCGGAAATTGTGGTGACAAGGGCGGAGATGAGCACAGTTGCGGCGATTCCGATAGATTCTGCCCAGTTCATGTCGGAGAACATGAATGCGGTGTTTACAACGAGAGCGCATATGAGTATCTTTATTATCGGATCGTTCAGATTTCTGAAAAACTGCCGTATAAAGCCTGCACGCTTGTGAGGCTTGAGTGTGTTTTTTCCGTGCTTCTCCCGCGATAACGATACCTCCTCGTGAGAGAGACCACAGGAAAGTGAGGGTATTCTCAGCTCTGATTCTTTTTTCTCGGTTTTTGGTGTTCTACCGTACTTGTGCTTGATGTTTTCGTTCATTTTGCATACCTGCCACTTCTTATTCTGGTCTATTATATTCGCCTGTGCGGTGATTTAGGAATAAATGTACTCACAAGGCAGGTTGGTGATAAAATAATATCACTCGAGAATATCAAAATCCTCAATAATTTCATGTCGCCTATTGACTTTGCGGTAAAATAATGCTATAATACATTGTAATTATGATAATCATACGGAGGATAATCTATTATGAAGCATATCAAGACACTTGAAACTCGTAATCTCTGCGACAGCGCAAAGAACGGCGGCTGCGGCGAATGCCAGACATCTTGCCAGTCCGCTTGCAAGACCAGCTGCGGTATTGCTAATCAGAAGTGCGAAAGCAAGGATAAGAAGGCAAGCAAGTAATCCATAAAATCGAAGTGCCGCCGTATTACTACATATGGCGGCATTTTTATCTGTATAAAAGGAGTACATAACAATGATACATCAGTATCAGCTGGGCGGATATAATATCGTGTTGGACATTTGCTCCGGTTCTGTTCACGTTGTGGACGAGGTGGCGTACGATATTATCGCCATGTTTGAAAATAATGACCGCGATGCTGTAGTTGCCGCTATAAGAGAAAAATATGCGGGACGTGATGACATTACCGCGGAGGATATAGACGAATGCTACGATCAGGTGCTCTCGCTCAAGGAAAGCGGAAAGCTGTTTGCGCCGGATACCTTTGAGCCTATGGCGGGTGAGCTGAAACAGAAAACGTCAGGCGTAGTAAAGGCACTTTGTCTGCACGTTGCACACACCTGTAACCTTAACTGCGAATATTGCTTTGCAAGTCAGGGTAAGTATCACGGCGACCGTGCTGTAATGAGTCTTGAAGTCGGTAAGCGTGCTATGGATTTTCTTATCGAGAACTCCGGTACGCGCCACAATCTTGAGGTGGACTTCTTTGGCGGTGAGCCGCTGATGAACTTTGAGATGCTGAAGGAGCTTGTTGCTTACTGCCGCAGTATCGAGAAAGAAAAGGGCAAGAACTTCCGCTTCACCCTCACAACAAACGGACTGCTTATTGATGACGACGTAATAGATTTTGCCAACCGCGAGTGCAGCAACGTAGTCCTCAGTCTCGACGGACGCAAAGAGATACACGACAGATACCGCGTTGACTATGCGGGTAACGGAAGCTGGGAGAAGATCGTACCCAAGTTCCAAAAGCTCGTGGAAGCACGCGGCGGTAAGGATTACTATATGCGCGGCACGTTTACACATGCAAATCCTGATTTTCTTAAGGATATTGAGGTAATGCTCGATCTGGGATTTACGGAGCTTAGCATGGAGCCTGTTGTTTGCGCCGCAGGTGATCCGTCAGAGCTTACAGAAGAGGATCTGCCTATCGTTCTCGACCAGTACGAAAAGCTGGCAGAGCTTATGATCAAGCGCGACGGAGAGGGAAGACCCTTTACGTTCTACCACTATATGATCGACCTAACCGGCGGTCCTTGCATCTACAAGCGTATCTCCGGATGCGGCTCGGGAACAGAATACATGGCGGTTACACCTTGGGGCGACCTTTATCCCTGCCACCAGTTCGTTGGTGAAGAAAAGTTCAAGCTTGGTGATATTTGGAACGGCGTTACGGGTACAGCTATCCAGGACGAGTTCTGCGCATGCAACGTGTACGCGAGACCCGAATGCCGTGATTGCTGGGCAAGACTGTATTGCTCGGGCGGATGTGCTGCCAATGCGTACCACTCCACGGGTTCGGTAACAGGTGTATATAAATACGGATGCGAGCTGTTCAAGAAGAGAATGGAATGCGCCATCATGGTACAAGTTCACCGCATGATGGGCGAGGACGAGTGATGGACACTCCCATAGTTGATTTTGTTCGCAGGTATGCTGACAGCGAGACCTTGCGACTTCACATGCCCGGTCACAAAGGCGTGAACTTTCTTGGGGTCGAGACTCTTGACATAACTGAAATACAGGGTGCGGACAGCCTTTACGAAGCGGAAGAGATCATTCGCGAGAGTGAGCGTAACGCGGGACAGCTGTTTGGTGCGAACACCTTTTATTCCACTGAGGGATCATCGCTGTGTATCCGTGCAATGCTGTATCTTGCAGTGCTGTACGCGAGAGAACATGGCAGACGTCCTTTAATTGCGGCAGGTAGAAACGCACATAAAACATTCATCAGCGCCGCCGCACTACTTGACTTTGACGTAATGTGGCTGTATCCCGAATCCGGGCAGAGCTATCTTTCCGTAAGTGTCAGCGGTGAAGATATAGAAAACACGCTGAAAAACGCAGACGAGATTCCGACTGCCGTATATCTTACCAGTCCTGACTATCTCGGAAACACAGTAGACATCGCGGGGATAGCAGAGGTTTGCCACAGGTACGGTGTTCTTCTCCTTGTTGACAATGCTCACGGCGCATATCTGAAGTTTTTGCCAGAGTCACGTCACCCCATCGACCTCGGTGCGGATATGTGCTGCGACTCCGCTCACAAAACTCTTCCTGTTCTGACAGGCGGCGGATATTTGCATATATCAAAGCATGCCGATCCAATGTTCAAGGCTGACGCGAAAAATGCCATGGCACTCTTCGGCTCAACAAGTCCGTCATATCTTATTTTGCAGTCCCTCGATCTTGCAAATAAATACATCTCTGGCGGTTATCCGGAACGCTTGGCGAATTATATCGCGAAAATCGACTGCGAAAAAGAGAAAATCACATCACTTGGATACACTCTCATAGGAAGCGAGCCGCTGAAACTGACTATTGCAACCAAATCCTACGGCTACAGAGGATACGAGCTGGCACAGCTTTTGCGGGAGCGGGGTATCGAATGTGAGTTTTCCGACCGCGACTTCTGCGTGATGATGCTGACACCCGAGACAGGGGAGGCTGGATTGTCGCGGTTGGTCAGAGCACTTTCCGATATTCAGAAAAAAGAGAAAATAGATGAGATACCACCTGTTATTGCAAAAGCAGAGCGGGTTATGACAGTCAGAAACGCGACTTTGAGCTGTTCGGAGATTATCCCTGCCTCTGAATCACTTGGAAGAATACTGGCGAGTGCAACTGTCGGATGCCCACCTGCCGTGCCGATTTTGGTGTGCGGTGAGCGAATAAATGAAGCGGCTGTGCGCGCGTTTGAGTATTATGGAATTGAAAAAGTTGCTGTTGTGACTGAAGAGGTGTGCAAATGAACATTCAAGCAATAGTTTACACTTCAAACACAGGATATACCGCTGAATACGCGAGACTCCTTGGTGAGAAAACGGGACTGCCTGTGTACTCTCTTGAGGAAGCAAAGCAGAATTTGACGGAAAGAACAGAAATCGTTTACCTTGGTTGGCTTATGGCGAGTATGGTAAAGGGTTACGGCGAAGCTTCAAAGCTGTACAACATATCGCTGGTGTGCGGTGTGTGCCTTGGGACCAGCGGATCACAGATGCCAGAGGTGCGTAAGATGAACAAGTTACCAAAGGACTTGCCGCTGTTCACTCTGCAGGGCGGATTTGACATGAACAAGCTCCGCGGAATGAACAAGTTTATGATGAAGATCATGAAAAAGATCCTCACAAGGCAGATAAACGGCAAGGAAGAGCAAACCGAGAATGATCGCGCTATTCTTCATATGCTTAACGAAGGCGGAAGCTGTGTGAGCGAAGAAAACCTTGCGCCGGTGATCGAGTTAATTAATGAATAACAAAAAACGGAGATTTTACTCTCCGTTTTATTTTTGTCTTATGTAGCTTAGCAAGCGCCCTGAGCAAGCATAGCATCAGCAACCTTGATAAAGCCTGCGATGTTTGCACCTGCAACGAGGTCGTCCCCGAGATCGTAGTCATGAGCAGCCTTAATGGATGCATTGAAGATGTTCTTCATAATGCCCTTGAGCTTCTGGTCAACTTCTTCAGCAGACCAGCTGTAGCGCATGGAGTTCTGGGACATTTCAAGACCGGAAACGGAAACGCCACCTGCGTTAACTGCCTTGGAAGGAGCAACGATCACGCCGTTTGCCTTGAGATATGCAACAGCCTCGTTTGTTGTGGGCATGTTGGATACTTCAACATAGTACTTAACGCCGTTTGCAACGATCTTTTCAGCTTCAGCCATACCAACTTCGTTCTGTGTAGCGCAAGGCATAACGATGTCAACCTTAACGCCCCAGGGCTTTTCACCGGGGAAGAACTGTGCGCCGAACTTGTCAGCATAGTCCTGAGCCTTGTTACGGCAGGAAGCACGCATTTCGAGGAGGTAGTTGATCTTTTCGGGAGTGTTAATTCCGTCGGGATCGTAGATGTAGCCGTCGGGACCGGAGATTGTAACAACCTTACCGCCGAGCTCTGTAACCTTCTGAACAGTACCCCATGCAACGTTACCGAAGCCGGAAACTGCGAATGTCTTACCCTTGATATCATCGCCGAAGTACTTGAGCATTTCTACTGCGTAGTAAACAGCACCGTAGCCTGTTGCTTCGGGACGGATGAGAGAACCGCCGTAGGGGATGCCCTTACCTGTGAGAACGCCTGTGAACTCGTTGCGGAGTCTCTTGTACTGGCCGAAGAGGTAACCGATCTCTCTTGCACCAACACCGATGTCACCTGCGGGAACGTCTGTATCAGCACCGATGTGCTTGGAAAGCTCTGTCATGAAGCTCTGGCAGAATGCCATAACCTCGCGGTCAGACTTGCCTGAGGGATCGAAGTCGGAGCCGCCCTTACCGCCGCCCATGGGGAGAGATGTGAGGGAGTTCTTAAATGTCTGTTCAAATCCAAGGAACTTCATGATGCTGAGGTTTACTGTGGGATGGAAACGGAGACCTCCCTTGTAAGGACCGATGGCGCTGTTGAACTGAACACGGTAACCTGTGTTAACCTGCATCTGACCCTTGTCGTCGATCCACGGAACGCGGAATATGATCTGGCGTTCAGGCTCGATCATACGCTCAAGGAGTGCCTCTTTCTTATATTTTTCTTCATTCTTTGCAATAACAGGAGCGAGAGATTCAAGAACCTCTTTTACTGTCTGTAAAAATTCGGGCTGAGTGGCAAATTTCTTTTCAGCCATAGAGAGTACGTCGCTTAAATAGCTCATTGTATTATCCTCCGAATAATTAGAATAATTATTTATTACGATGTATAATATACCACCAAATAAAGAAAAAAGCAATATATGTAAGAGAAATATTTGCATAAAACCATCAATTTCTACATATTGCAACAAAAAGAACTCTGACTTGCACCGCTATTTAATCAAAAGAACGAATGAATTTTCGTTGATTTTTAACGAAAAAAGCATATGCAGTTAGTGGAAAACATAAAAAATCAGCGAGTGGCAGTTAAATATATGCAGCTCGCTGAATATTTATTATCAGAAATGTAATTAATTATGCGCGGGAACAGGGGCGCAGACGTGTGAATCAAATCCAGCGCTGCTCAGGGAAGTTATTGCTGTGTCAAGAGCAATATCATCCTCAAAAAGGCCGAATATAGTTGAGCCGCTTCCGCTCATCATTGACGAGACTGCGCCTGAGTCAAGCATGATCTTCTTAACAAGTCGAGCTTTATCGTGATTCGGCAAAACTGCAAGCTCAAAGGCATTGTACATCTCACGGGGGGGTTCGCCTTTTGCAATTGAGCCAAGAACATCTTCTATAGTAGCGTGATCGGCAGGGCGGGGAAGTGCGTCAAGTGCTTTGTATGCCACAGGGGTGGAAATACCCTCGCCGGGGAAGGAAATGAGCACCTTGTACCTGAGTGACGGAAGCTTTACGGGGGTCAATATCTCTCCTATTCCCTCACAGATGCAGGTGCCGCCCACAACGCAGAAGGGAACGTCCGCTCCAACCTTTACACCGATTTCACACAGCGTTTCCCGGTCAGCGTGAATGTCATACAACTCATTCAATAGCTTCAGTACAGCCGCACCGTCTGTTGACCCTCCCGCAAGACCACCGCAAGAGGGAATGTTTTTCTCTATGTGAATGTGTATTCCGCGGTCAGTAATACCGAAATGCTCAAAGAAGCGCGTGGCGCACTTGTGGACGATATTGCGCTCGTCCGTGGGTACATCAGGGTCTGTACAGGTGACTGTGATCCCGCTTTCCGCGTCAATTTTGGTCACTGTAACCTTGTCACAGAGTGATACCTGCTGCATTATGCTTTTTATATTGTGATATCCGTCTGCCCTTGTGTCAAGCACGTCGAGAAACAGATTGATCTTTGCATACGCCTCTGTAGTAAGTGTGTGCATGTTCACCTCAATGAATCAGCTTAATGATAATGTTTTGCTTTACGTCAACCGCACCGATTGGACAGAGCTCCTGACAGCAGTAGCACTTGATGCAGTCGCCGCGATGAATGACGGCCAGCTTTTTGCCGTGTTTTTTCTTTATCTCAATGGTATGACGGGGGCAAGACTCCGCACATTTTCCGCAACCGATGCACTTTTTAAGATTGATTGCAGGTTTGGATTCAAAAAACTTTGCCAGACTGCCGCCCATGATTCCCGAAAGATTGCCGAGGAAGCTTACGCTGTCGGGCAGGGCAAATTCGTACTGCGGTATCTCATCAAGTCCGCGCACATCAATATCCTGCCGGTTTCTCGATACGAGACCTCTCTCTGCCGCATAATCAAGCATTCTTACGTTGCCGTCGTTCTTCATAACGTGCTCACCGACTACGTCAAGTGCATAGGGAGATCGGGAGGCGAGGACAAGCTCTGTCTTCTTCGGTGTGCCGTGGGTAGGACCGTTGCCCTCCATTGAAATAATGGCATCGCAGAGTGCAAGGAACGTCTTGTTTTCGAGAACGTAGGAGGCAAGATCTATGAGCATTTCGCTGAACGAATCCACGTCGGGGAAAGATGAGTGCATCTCAAACTTCTCTACACCCGGGATGATGCCAAAGAGATTCTTTGTAGCACCGGAAAGGCCCGTGAGAGAGTGAGTTTTCAGTTTGCAAAGGTCGATTATCACTTCCGCATCCATTACCGCGTTAATAACGTGCATGTTTTTAAGTCTGGTGCCGTTTGTTCTTACACTCGACCAGGTGAAATCGTCATTGATCTTCAGCATATCACAGCGAATTGAGTTCATCTCACAGACGCGGTAAACATTATTGAGTGCTACAGCATTAAACGGACCTCCGGGTGAATCTGCCAGTACAAGGCTTGCGGGATTCATCTCGGAAATGAGCTTTGCACATGCTTCAACAAAGAGCGGATGGGATGTTGCACCGAATTCAGGCTTCTTCGCAAGCACAAGATTCGGCTTGAGCAGTACTTTCTTGCCCTCGATCAGCTCTCTTGAGAAGCCGAGCTCACAAAAAGCATCACGCATGATGGAGTATAGTGTGTCAACATCGTATGTGTCGCAGTAAGCGGCATAAACAGGAGCGTTTTTGATGTTTTCGATCATAGTTACAATACACTGTCTTTCGTGTTATTTTTTAATTTAATAATTGATTATACCATATTCATCGGAATTAATCAAGAACAATGTTCCCGCGTGCAAAAGTTATGAAGATACTTGATTTTCTCGGATGCTTGTGTTATGATGGACTAAAGCGATAAACTGCATGGAGGCAGATGACGTGAACAACACGATCAAGTTTAATGCAAGAAAAACAAAGCTTATTGCCCATCGGGGACTTTCCGGCTTGGAAAAGGAGAATACCTGTGCGGCATTTGTAGCGGCGGGCAACCGATCCTACTACGGCATTGAGACAGACATTCATAAGACCGGCAACGGTAACTTTATTATCATACACGACTCCACAACTATAAGAGTAGCAGGGGACAACGTAAATGTTGAGGAGACAACGTACGAGACTCTGCGACAGATCAGACTGCTGAACCGTAGCGGAATCAAGGATAGGGCGGATCTTCACCTGCCGTCTCTTGAAGAGTATATTTCCATATGCAAGCAGTATGAAAAGATCGCGGTGCTTGAGCTTAAGACTGACTTCACGCCTGAACAGATCCGTGAGATAATCGACAGGATCGAGGCACTCGACTACATAGACGGAGTAGTGTTCATTTCTTTTATCTACGACACACTGCTCAAAGTCCGTGAGTACAGACCGAATCAGAGGTGCCAGTGGCTGCAGGGGAAAATGAAAGAGAGGGATATTTGCCGACTTGCCGCCGACAAAATAGACGTTGATATCTGCTGGACAGATCTCACAAAGAAAAAGGTGGAGATGATCCACAAAAAGGGACTTGAGGTCAACTGCTGGACTGTGGACAACCCCGAAACCGCTGAAATGCTTGCGAGCTGGGGTGTAGACTATATCACGTCTAACATTCTTGAAGCGGAATAATTTGCGTAAAGGAGAAGAATTATGAAAACAATACGCTTAAAAGATTACGGTATTTTGCCTGATACAGACATAACCTTGGCTCTTTGCGAGCTTTTCAGAAACAATCCCCGTGACACAGAATTTGTGTTTGAAGACGCAGACTATTACTTCACTCCATATGAGGAGATGAGATACGACTATCGCGTTTCCAATTCCGACGTAACCCCTTACCGTGTGCTCGGCTTGTGGATGCGTGATATGGAAAACTGCAAGCTGACCGGTAACGGAGCAAGGCTGTACTATGCAGGTCATATGCAGGCTGTGACAATGGACCACTGCAAGAACATCACGATGTCAGGCCTTGTTATCGACTGGAAGAAGCCTCTTGTAGCGGAGGGCGTGGCGGTAGCAATTGGTGAAAAACATATCGATATGTACATAGATCCCGTGGCATTTCCTCACAGATTCACGGGAAGCAATGTGGAGTTTGACGTTGGCAACGACGAGTGGTATCCTCTTCTCGTACGCAACTGCCTGCAGTATGATGCGGAACATATGATTGCCAGCCGCGTAAACGGTAATAGTTTTGTTCCGTGGAGCGCAGAGGACCTGGGAGACAACGTATACCGCCTCCATGCCTGCAGTGAGGTACATGCAAGAGTAGGGAACGTGTTTATCCTGCGCCACAATATGAGAATGCACGCAGGTATTTTCGCAGAAAAGTGCGAGAACGTTACAGTTAACGATGTAACTGTTCATTCATGCGGTGGTCTTGGTTGCCTCGCACAGTTCTGCCACGGTATGACGTTTAACGGATTGCACTTCGTACCCAACACCAAAGCTGGACGAAAGGTATCCAGCGGACGTGATGACGGATTCCACCTTACCAACAACAGTGGTACAATGACAATAAGCGGATGCACGTTCCTCGGACTGATGGATGACCCGATCAACGTTCACAGCTGCTGCTGTCCTGTTGAGTCAGTAGTGGACGATTATACTTTGAAGTGCAGATACGGTCACGAAGAAGCAAAGGGCTTCCACTATTGGGCAGAAAAGGGGGATGAGATCACTCTCATTCGCCGAGGCAATCTTGAACAACTCGGTAGTCTCACAACGGCCGAATATGAGCTTATTGATCTTGAAACATTCTACCTTAGATTTAACGAGCCCATCCCCGAGGAAATAAAGCAGATTGCGACTGACGGCAAGCTGACTGTTGATAATTACAATCATACAGCAGCGTTTGTGTGCCGTGGTAACCGCTTCGGAAGCAGCAACTGCAGGGGTATGCTTATCTCAACTCCCAAACCTGTTCTGGTTGAAAACAACTATTTCCTGTCATCAGGCTCACCTATCGTTATCCCCGGAGACGCAATGTACTGGTTTGAATCTGGTCCCTGCCGCGATGTGGTGATCAGGAATAACGTCTTCACCGATGCATGCCTCACTGCAGATTATCAGGACTGCTACGGGGTCATCAGCATTTCTCCTCAGGTTCCCGAGCCGGATATAAACATCCCCTTCCACAGAAATATCCGCATTACGGACAACGTGTTTGACACAGCTGACACTCCTGTTCTTTATGCTTATTCAGTGAAAGGACTTGAGTTCAAAAATAACCGTATATATAAGAGCTACGCAGCGCCTAAGTGGCATCCGAACGACTGCAAGATCAAGCTTCGCTACTGCGTAGATGCAGATGTGAGCGGAAACGAGTGGATCGGCAAGTTTGATTTTGGAAACGAAGTAATACTTGACGGAGAAAACTTGAATATCATAACCGAATAACAAAACAAAAAAACTGCTGACCAAAACGATCAGCAGTTTTATATTGTCTCAAATTAGCCGAGTCTTGCTTCGAGAGCAGCGAGCTCTTCGTGAAGCTCTGCGGGAACTCTCTCGCCGATAAGTGCGTAGAATTCCTTGATGTTCTGGATGTCAGCCTTCCAGCTGTCAACGTCAACGGAAACGAGCTCACGGATAGTGTCGATTGTGATACCGTCGAGACCTTCGATGTTGATGTCCTCTGCCTTCGGAACATAACCGATAGCTGTGAGGTCAGCGTCAACCTTGCCTTCGCAACGGTCGAGGATCCAGAGGAGAACTCTCATGTTGTCACCGAAGCCGGGCCAAATGAAGTTGCCGTTATCATCTGTTCTGAACCAGTTAACGTGGAAAATCTTGGGAGCGTTGGGAATGTTCTTGCCCATGTTGAGCCAGTGAGCGAAATAGTCACCCATGTCGTAGCCTGTGAACGGACGCATAGCCATAGGGTCGCGGCGAACTACACCAACAGCACCTGCTGCAGCTGCAGTTGTTTCGGAAGCCATGATGGAGCCAACGAATGTACCGTTCTGCCAGGATGTGGACTGGTATACCAGGGGAGCAGTCTTTGCACGTCTGCCGCCGAATACGATAGCGGAGATGGGCACGCCTGCGGGATTGTTGAATTCCTTAGAAAGGCAAGGACAGTTGATAGCCTTTGCTGTGAAACGGGAGTTGGGATGTGCGCCTGCGGTCTGAACCTTGTTGTTCTTGTCGTAGGTCTTGTAGTCCCAGGGTTCGTTTCTCCAGTTGGTTGCGTTAACGGGAGGATTGTTGTCGAGGCCTTCCCACCAAACAGTGTTGTCATCAAGATTGTGGCAAACGTTTGTGAAGATAGTGTCCTTAAGGCAGGTAGAAAGAGCGTTGGGATTGGACTTATCGTTAGTACCGGGAGCAACGCCGAAGAATCCGTTTTCGGGGTTAACAGCCCAGAGTCTACCGTCAGCACCAACACGGAGCCATGCGATGTCGTCACCTACGCACCATACCTTGTAGCCCTGCTTTGCGTAAACTTCCGGAGGAATGAGCATTGCGAGGTTGGTCTTACCGCATGCGGAGGGGAATGCAGCGGAGATGTACTTAACTTCACCGTTGGGGTATTCAACGCCGAGGATGAGCATGTGTTCAGCCATCCAGCCTTCCTTACGACCGAGGTAGGAAGCGATACGGAGAGCGAAGCACTTCTTACCGAGAAGAACGTTTCCGCCGTAACCGGAGTTAACAGACCAGATTGTGTTATCTTCGGGGAAGTGAACGATGTAGCGGTTTTCTTCGTCAAGATCAGCCTTTGCGTGCAGACCCTTGATGTAGTCAGCGGAGTCGCCGAGAGCTTCAAGAACGTTTGTGCCAACGCGAGTCATGATGAGCATGTTGAGTACAACGTAAATGGAGTCTGTAAGCTCGATACCGTACTTAGCAAAGTCGGAGCCAACGATACCCATGGAGTATGGAATAACGTACATTGTTCTGCCCTTCATAGAGCCCTTGTAGAGCTTGGAGAGCTTAGCGTAGCATTCCTTAGGATCCATCCAGTTGTTGATGTTGCCGGCGTCTTCCTTCTTGCTTGTGCAGATGAAAGTTCTGCCTTCAACTCTTGCAACGTCGTTGATAGCTGTGTGGTGGAGGTAGCATCCGGGGAGCTTTTCCTCGTTCAGCTTGATCATTTCGCCTGTGGAGCAAGCTTCTGCGCGAAGAGCCTCAGCCTGTTCTTCTGAACCGTCGATCCAAACGATCTTATCGGGTGTTGTGAGGGCAGCCATTTCTTCTACCCAAGACATTACGTGCTTGTTTGCTGTCATGATAACTCCTTATATGTATTGTTTTTTTATTTTTTCTTGTTGTTATTCGAGGATATTTCATTAAATTATCCCCAAATTTACCTATCATAAATTATACACTATGAGAACTGTTTTTTCAAGAGCAAATTACGAAATAAAAAATAAAGTTTAATGTACGATTATTATGCTGTTTGACGAAAAGATGGGATGAGGGGGAGTGCGTCGAAAATAATCAAAAAAATAATAAAAAACACGAACAAGTGTTTACATTGTCGATCGTTTGTGTTATAATAAGGTAAGCGAACAAATAACAAAGCGATATTTTGACACAAACACGGTAAATAAAATAAGGCGGTAATATACATGACAAGTCTCGACCCAAAAGAACAGCGAATATTTGACTATATTAAAGAAAACATACTGAAAAACGGATATTCTCCCTCTATCAGGGATATTTGCTCTGCACTTCACATTAAGAGCACATCCACAGTGCACACATGCCTTGACAGACTGGAGAAAAAGGGCTACATTCAGAAGGAAAACGGTAAGAGCCGTACGCTCAGAATCGAGGGCCTTACAGCCGACGGAAGAGAAGAGCCGAAGGACTATATGAACGTGCCGATCCTCGGTAAGGTAACAGCAGGTCAGCCTATTCTCGCTGTAGAAAATTACGAGGGCTACGTTCACTATCCAAAGGGAATGAGAGCCTTGCCTGCGGGAGAGCTTTTTGCACTGAAAGTCAGAGGCACAAGCATGATAGAAGCGGGGATCCTTGACGGGGACATTGTTATCGTTGAGAAGACACCCATGGCGGAGAACGGAGACATCGTAGTTGCACTTATCGACGACGAAGCTACTGTTAAGACCTTCTACAAGGAAAGCGGACACTTCCGACTTCAGCCGGAAAATAAGACCATGCTCCCGATTATTGTAACCAACCTTATGATTCTCGGAAAAGTTGTGGCAAGCGTGAGATATTATTGATCATAACAACAAAAAATAAAGGAGAAAACAAAATGGCAAACGAAATCATCAAGGGAATGGGATTCCATCACATAGCTGTAAAGGCAAAGAATTACGAGGAGTCCATGAAGTTCTATACAGAAGGACTTGGCATGAAGTTTATGACTCAGTGGGGCGAGGGCGACGAGAGAATCGCTATGCTCGACATGGGTAACGGCGATATCGTAGAGCTTTTCGCAGGCGGAAATGACAAAGAGTCCGTTGACCCTAAGTATATTCACTTTGCTATGTGCGTGGACGACGTTGATGCGGCATATGAGGCAGCTCTCAAGGCAGGTGCAAAGCCTAAGACTGCTCCCCTTGTTGCACCTCTCGACTCTGCTCCCATAAAGCTGACTCTCAACTGTGCATTCGTTTACGGCCCTGCAGGTGAGGAGCTTGAGTTTTTCAAGATTCTGGAGCAGAAGTAATATTATTTGAATAACACACTTTCTTGGAGGAATAATAATTATGCTCGCAACTCTTGTTTTCGTTGACGTGATTCCCGAATATACCGAGCAGTTCAAACAGATCACAAAATACAATCATGAAAACTCCCGCAAAGAGCCCGGAAACGTGAGATTTGACGTGCTTTGCGATAATAACGATCCGAATAAGTTCATTCTGTTTGAGGTGTACGAAGATGCCGACGCAGCAGCCGCACACAAGCAGACAGAGCACTACAACAAGTGGCGCGAAACTGTGGCACCTATGATGGCTTCTCCCAGACGCGCAATTCCCACAACTCCGTACTGCTTTGACTGATCTGACACGGGACTTTTATCGCGCTGATGCATTGACATTGGCACGTCAGCTTATTGGAAAAACTCTCGTTCATCGGACGGAGCATGGCGAAATCTGCGGCATCATATCCGAGGCCGAGGCGTATATGGGTGTCACGGACAGGGCGTGTCATGCGTTTGGCGGAAGGCGTACGAAGCGGACGGAAACCATGTACATGGACGGTGGGCATGCGTATGTTTATCTCATCTACGGTATGTATTCCTGCATGAACATTACCGCAAATTCCGTGGGTGTACCCGAAGCAGTGCTGATTCGTGCGGTTATGCCAATCGGCGGTGAGGAGTTGCTTTATGCTAATGTAAAGAGAACGAGCCGACGCAAGAATCTGCCGGACAGTTGTCTTGGGCTGAGCAAAGCAGAGATGTATTCTTTTGCAGACGGTCCGGGCAAGCTGTGCAACGCCATGGGCATATCCCGAGAGCATGACGGTTGTGATATGATGGGAGACCGTCTGTTTGTCAGAGACGACGGATGGCAGGCAGAGAAAATAATATGCGCTCCTCGTATCGGAATCGACTATGCCGGTGAGGCGGCATCTTATCCATGGCGCTTTACTGCCGATGCAGTCGGAAACGTGCCGATTTTTACGAAAAAAACATAAGTGATTTTTTGATGGCAATGATAAATCAATAACGATCAGGCTTCGGGTATTTCTACTGCGGATAACTCGAAGTCTTATAATTTTCTGTCGAAAAAATATATTACACATATACAGATGTAATTATTTGTTGAAAATGCTAAAAAGCCAAGCGTGAAAGCGCAAAAAAATTAATATATATATCAAAAAACTATTGAAAAATAGTTTTGTGTGTTGTATAATTATGGTAAGAGAAAGGATGGATGATCAAAATGGATACCATAGAAAAAACAAACTTGCCGTATGAGGACGCATCTTATCCGGCATATCTCTTCCATCAAGGAACCAATTTCGCTTCATATGAATATCTTGGAGCTCACGAAAAGAAGACAGATGACGGTTACAGATGCGTTTTTCGTGTCTGGGCACCGAATGCAAAGAGCGTCAGCCTCATGTCGGATTTCACGGGCTGGGATAACGGACAGCCAATGATGAGGGTGACGGACTCAGGGGTTTGGGAAACCACCGTGGAGGCCTCTGAATCCTTCGTGGGCAAGTATTATAAATACGCTGTGACAGGGCAGAATGGGGTTACTCACTTAAAGTCAGACCCATATGCATTCCACTCGGAAACGCTGTCGAGAACTGCCTCGATAATTGCCGATATTTCAGGTTATACATGGCATGATGAGGACTGGATGAAGAAGCGCAGTGCAACCCTTTGCCCGAAGACAAGAGGCTTCAAGCCAAAGGTAAACCATTTCTACAGCGCACCGCTGAACATTTACGAGGTACATCTTGGGTCGTGGAGAACAAAGGACGGCAAGAGTACCGTTGGCGGCGAAAACTATCTTAATTACCGCGAGATTGCCGATAGATTGTCTGCTTATCTTATGGACATGGGTTACACTCATGTTGAGCTGTTGCCAATTACCGAGCATCCCTTCGACGGCTCGTGGGGATATCAGGTAACAGGCTACTATGCACCAACCTCAAGATTCGGAACGCCTGAGGACTTCAGATATTTCGTTGAGAAAATGCACTCCTGCGGAATCGGCGTTATCCTCGACTGGGTACCCGCCCACTTCCCGAAGGACGAGCACGGACTGTATGAATTCGACGGTCAGCCGCTTTACGAATATCAAGGCTGGGACAGAATGGAAAACGAGGTCTGGGGCACACGTTACTTCGACGTAGGACGCCCGGAGGTTCAGTCATTCCTTATTTCCAACGCGCTTTTCTGGATGAGGGAATACCACATCGACGGACTTAGAATAGACGCGGTTGCGGCGATGCTGTATCTGGACTTCGACAGAAAGCCCGGTCAGTGGTTGCCGAACTCCGAGGGGAACAATAAAAATCTCGAAGCTATTGCTTTCTTCAAGAAGCTCAATACCGCTGTATTCGGCGAATTCCCCGATGCGCTGATGATTGCTGAGGAATCCACCTCATGGCCTATGATAACAAAGCCGGTTTACGACGGAGGCCTCGGATTTAACTTCAAGTGGAACATGGGCTGGGCGAACGATGTTTTTGAATACGTCAAGACAGACCCGGTGCATCGCAAATATCATCATAACAAGCTGACTTTCCCGCTTATGTACGCATTCAGCGAGAATTACATCTTGCCCATATCTCACGATGAGGTGGTTCACTGTAAGGGATCCCTTGTGAACAAGTGCTTCGGTGAGTACGATGATAAATTTGCCTGCATGAGAACGCTTATCATGTACATGATGACGTTGCCGGGCAAGAAGCTTATGTTCATGGGCACTGAATTTGCACAGTTCCGCGAATGGGACTTTGAGAATCAGCTTGAATGGTTCATGATCGATTATCCGCGTCATGTGGAGATGCAGAGATTCGTCCGTGCCATCAACCACCTTTATCTCGAAAGCTCCGAGCTTTGGGATATTGATGACGGCTGGGACGGATTTGAGTGGATCGACCCTGATATGGCGGACCTCAACATAATTTCCTACCGCAGACGCGACAAAAAGGGCAAGGAAATGGTAGTTGTTCTGAACTTCGCACCTGTTGAGAGACAGAACTTTGAGGTCGAAGTGCCGAAGATGGGCAGATACGAGGAGATACTCACCACCGACAGATACGAGTTCGGCGGCAAGAACAGGCTTAACGAAGATGCTGTCCGCTCTCGCTTAGTCACGGATGAGTACGGAAACAAAAAGAATGTAATAAATATCACTCTTCCCGCACTCGGCGGTGTTATTCTCAAGAAACAGCAAAATTAATTTCAGCTAATCATTACTAATAAGAAATATACACTGGAGGTCATCATGTATAAGAAACAGGAATGTGTAGCAATGCTCCTTGCCGGCGGACAGGGAAGCAGACTTTACACGCTTACTGAAAAGACAGCAAAACCGGCGGTTCCTTTCGGCGGAAAGTATCGTATTATCGACTTTCCTCTGTCTAACTGTGTGAATTCAGGCATTTTCACAGTTGGTGTACTTACACAGTATCAGCCGCTTCAGCTGAATGAGTATATCGGTAACGGCCGTCCCTGGGACCTTGACCGAGCTCAGAGCGGTGTACGTGTTTTGCCACCTTATCAGGGAAAGGACGGCGCAGACTGGTACAAGGGCACCGCAAATGCCATATACCAGAATCTGAATTTCATTAACCGTTATGATCCGGATTACGTGCTTATCCTCTCAGGTGACCATATCTACAAGATGGATTACGATAAGATGCTCGCTGCCCATAAGGAGACCGGTGCGGACTGTACTATCGCTGTTCTTGAGGTGCCGATTGAAGAAGCAAGCAGATTCGGTATCATGAATACTGATGATAATTTGAAGATAATTGAGTTTGAAGAAAAGCCGAAGGTGCCGAAGAGCAATAAGGCATCTATGGGTATATATATCTTCAACAGAGACGTGCTTAGCAAATATCTTATTGAGGATGAGGCAGACCCCAATTCCTCAAAGGACTTCGGTAAGAATATCATCCCAAAAATGCTCGCTGACGGTAAGAAGATGTACGCTTATCCCTTCAGCGGTTACTGGAAGGACGTTGGAACCATCCAGTCTCTCTGGGAAGCTAATATGGACCTTCTGGGCGAGTCTCCCGAATTTGACCTGCGCGACAGAAAGTGGAGAATCTACTCCCGCAACTATTCCGACCCGCCGCAGTCTATCGGAAAGTACGCAAGAATATCCAACTCCCTCATTACAGAAGGCTGTAATATTGAGGGTATCGTTGAAAACTCCGTGCTTGCAAGCGGAGTAAAGGTTGCCCGCGGTGCATATATCAAGGACTCCATCATCATGAAGAACGTTACCATAGGTGAGGGCACTACCATCAACTACTCAATCATCGACAGCGATACAGCAATCGGTGCAGGATGCGTTATCGGAAGAACCAAGAGCTCAGGTGAGGATATCACAGTAATCGGCTCTGATCTCGAACTTCGTCCCGGCACTGATGTGGCTGGCGGAGAAATGGTAAATGCAGCTTGGCTTGAAAATAATAAACAGTAAGGAAAGGACGGAGTACAAAAATGTCAGCATCAGGAATTATTTTCTCGAATATTCACGATAATAACATACCGGAGCTTACCAGAATGCGTACTATCGCGTCCGTGCCTTTTGGTTGCCGTTATCGTTTCATTGACTTTACCCTCTCTAACATGGTAAACTCAAACATTTACAACATAAGCGTTATTACACATCTTAACTATCAGTCTCTTATGGACCATATCGGCTCCGGTAAGGACTGGGACCTTGCACGTCGCTCCGGCGGTATCAAAATCCTGCCTCCTTACATTACCGCATATGCGGATAAGAACACAAATTTGTATCCCACACGTCTTGAAGCGCTCAAAAACGTAAGCAACGCTATCAACCGCATAACTGACGATTACGTTGTGCTCTCTGACTGCGACGTTATTTGCAACGTTGACTTTAACGATATGATCGAATATCACCGCAAGACGGGCGCAGATATGACATTTGCAGTCAAGACGGTTTCTCTGACCAAGGAAACAGCAAAGCTGAACGTAATTTATAATTCCGACGAAGAGGGAAGACTCAACGGAGTACTAGCTTATCCTGTAAACTTTGAGGGTGAAGCGGATATCAGCCTTAACATGATCGTAATGAGCACAGCTTATCTTCGTCAGATCGTTGCGGAAGCTGTTGCATATGATCACATCAGTATTACAAGAGACGTAATCGCACGCAATCTTGAGAGAATGAACTACCGTATATACAAGTATGACGGCTATTTTGCTTGCATATCATCTCTTGTGGACTACTTCCAGCACAGCATGGACCTTATCACCAATTCTCATGCAAGAGATTCGCTGTTCAATGTTAAGAACCGTCCTGTGCTTACAAAGGTAAGAAACTCCACTCCCGCATATTATAGCCCCACCGCAAGAGTTGACAGCTCCATGATCGCGGACGGATGCTATATTGAGGGTACTGTTGAGAATTCTATTATCTTCCGCGGCGTAAAGATCGGCAGAAACGCAACGGTTAAGAACAGCATCATCATGCAGGACACTATCGTTGGCGACGGAGCTCATCTTAACTATGTAATCACAGATAAGAATGCAGTTATCCGCGACGGTACAATGCTTGTAGGTGCTGAAGCACAGCCCTTCTATGTATCAAAAGGTAAGATGATATAATGTGATAAAGTGGCGTGGGGCATATCTGTGCTTCACGCCAAACTGAATGAATGAGAGGAGGATATTTATGAAAATATTGTATGCGGCTTCCGAGGCGTTGCCCTATATATCCACAGGCGGACTTGCGGATGTTGTTGGCTCACTTCCGAAGGCAGTAAAGGCAGAACTTGGCGGAAATGCAGACGTCAGAGTTGTTATTCCCATGTATCCCGCTATTCGTGATAAATATTTTGATAAGCTTGAGCTTGTATGCGAGACGACAGTAAGACTTGCTTGGCGAAACCAGTACTGCGGTATCTGGAAAACCGTGTCTGACGGGGTGACATTCTATTTTATAGATAATCTCTACTATTTTGAGAGAAGTATGCTTTACGGCAACTTCGATGACGCGGAAAGATTTGCTTTCTTCTCGAAATGCGTGCTGGAGCTGATGGCAGCGGTGAACTTCTATCCCGACGTTCTTCATGCCAACGACTGGCAGACCGCGCTTTCAGTCATATACTTAAAACGTAAGTATGCGCATCTTGAGGAATACAGACGAATATCCGCTCTGTTTACCATCCACAACATTGACTACCAAGGCGTGTTTGACTTCGGAATCCTCGGTGACGTGTTTGAACTTCCCGAATGGGACAGAAGCATTGTTGAATATAACGGATGCATCAATCTTCTTAAAGGAGCAATCGCCTGTGCCGACATGGTAAACACCGTAAGCCCCACGTACTCCCGTGAGATACTTACAGAGTACTACGCAAGCGGACTGCACCACATCCTTCGCCAGATTGACTGGGAGGGTAAGCTGACAGGCATCATCAACGGCATTGACGTGGGATATTATAACTCGGAAACAGACCCCGATATCGCCGCAACCTTTACAGCTGACGACCTGTCAGGCAAGGCGATCGACAAGGCTGACCTTCAGCGCACCTGCGGACTCCCCGAGAAACCCGACGTACCTGTTATCGCAATGGTATCCCGACTCGCGGCACATAAGGGATTTGACCTTGTAAAGCGCGTTATTGAAGAGCTGATAACTTGCACAACTGCACAGTTTGTGCTTCTCGGAACAGGTGAACCGATGCTTGAGAGATTCTTCTACGACCTCGGACAGCGTCATCCCGACAGATTCTGCGTAAAACTGGAGTACAACAAGGCGCTCTCAAAGAAATTCTATGCAGGTGCCGATATGTTCCTTATGCCATCAAAGAGTGAGCCTTGCGGACTTGCACAAATGATCGCCTCAAGGTACGGAACGGTTCCGATCGTTCGTGAGTGCGGCGGACTTGCAGATACAATCCGTCCATTTAACGAATATGATGAAACAGGAAACGGTTTTTCATTCAAAAACTACAATGCCCACGATATGAAACACGTTGTTGAATATGCAATCTCCATGTATTGCCATCATTCCAAATGGCGAAATTTGGTGAAAAACACAATGAATGTTGATTTTTCATGGAATGTTTCGGCAAAAAGATATATTGATATATACAACAAAATCGGGTAAAATATAATATAGGATAAATTCAGCGCAGTCTGACTATTTTTGCCGGACTGCGCCGAAATAAATTTCAGGGGCAGAAAATATGGACAAAAACAACAAATACTCAGCTCAGAAGATCAGAGAGAATCTCGAAGCAAAGCTGAGAAATTATTACGGAGTCAGCCCGAGTGAGGCAACTGAAGAGCAGATCTATAAGATCACTATGCTCAGTGCAAAGGATCTGCTTACTTCCAAGCGCTCTGTTTTCCGTGAGGATATAAAGCGCGAGCATCCCAAGAGAGTGTACTATATGTGCATGGAATTCCTCATGGGACGTCAGCTTAAGAATAATCTGATGAATCTCGGTGTTGCGGATCAGTACAGAGAAGTACTTGCCGACATGGGATTTGATCTTGACAAAATATATGAGCTCGAGCCTGATCCGGGTCTCGGTAACGGCGGCCTCGGCAGACTTGCGGCTTGCTTTATGGACTCTCTTACCGCACTTGATTACGCGGCAACAGGCTTCTCCATTTGTTACGAATACGGTCTGTTCAAGCAGCGCATTATTGACGGTAACCAGGTTGAGCTTCCCGATGACTGGATGAGTGACGGCAGCCCGTGGCTTGTTCCGAGAACTGACAAGGCATTCAATGTCAAGCTCGGCGGTACAGTAAGAGAAAGCTGGGACAGCGGCAGATGCGAGTTCACATACGAGAACTATCAGGAAGTTCGCGCTGTACCATATGATATGATGATCTCCGGCGCTGATTCCAAGGCGGTAAACGTTCTCCGTCTGTGGAAGGCTGTTGATACCTCCAACTTCAACATGAACCTGTTCTCACAGGGTGAATACGTTAAGGCTATTCAGGAGATATCCAATGCGGAAGTCATCTCCAAGGTGCTCTATCCCTCTGATGACCACGAAGAAGGTAAGCTGCTCCGTCTTACACAGCAGTATTTCCTTGTATCCGCATCTCTTCAGAGCATAATCTCCGACCACCTTGCACAGTACGGCACACTGTATAACTTTGCTGACAAGGTGGCTATCCACATCAACGATACTCACCCGGCGCTGTGTATTCCCGAGCTTATGCGTATCCTCATGGACATTTACTCCTACTCTTGGGAGTCTGCGTGGTCAATTGTTACCCGCGTAATGTCCTACACAAACCACACAGTATTACCCGAGGCGCTTGAATCCTGGAACGTATATCTGTTCAAGATGAAGCTCCCGAGAATTTATATGATCGTTGAAGAGATCAACCGCAGACTTTGCGCAGATCTTTGGAATATGTACCCCGGCGACTGGGACAGAATCTCACGCATGGCTATTGTTGCTCATTCCCAGGTCAGAATGGCAAACCTCAGCGTAGCGGCTTCTCACGCAGTAAACGGCGTATCCGAGCTTCACTCCGATATTCTGAAGCGTACTGTTTTCCATGATTACTACAAGGCAATGCCCTATAAGTTTACCAACGTAACAAACGGTATTGCAATGAGACGTTGGCTGTGCTACTCCAACCCCGGACTTACAGCCCTTCTTGACGAAACTATCGGACCTGAATATCGCAAGAATTTCGAGCTTCTTTCAGGCTTCAAGAAGTATGAGGACGACACCGCTATCCACGAAAGACTCCGCGCTATTAAGACAGAGAACAAGGAGACATTTGCGGCTTACTACAAGGGTAAGACAGGCAAGACTATCGACACAAGCTCCGTATTTGACGTTCAGGTTAAGAGAATGCACGAATATAAGCGTCAGCTTCTCAACGTGCTTAAGATTATTGCTCTCTATAACGAGATCAAAGCTCATCCGAACGGAAGCTATACTCCCACCACGTTCATCTTCGGCGGTAAGGCTGCTCCCGGATACTATAAGGCGAAGGATATCATCAAGCTGATCTGGAAGCTTGGTGAGGAGATAGAGAAGGATAAGAAGGTTCGTGACATACTGAAGGTCATCTATCTTGAGGACTACAACGTAAGCACGGCTGAGGTTCTTATGCCTGCAACCGATATCAGTGAGCAGATCTCTCTCGCAGGTAAGGAAGCCAGCGGTACAGGCTGCATGAAGTTCATGGTAAACGGCGCGCTTACTCTCGGTACACTTGACGGCGCAAACGTTGAAATGAAGGATGCTGTGGGAGACGATAACATCTACATCTTCGGTCTGCGTGCTGAAGAGGTTGACGATCTCTGGAAGCAGGGCTACTCCTCCCTCAGATATTACAACAGCAGCGAAAGACTCAAGGGCACTATCGACAGACTGCTGGGCACATTCGGCGGATGCAACTATACTTCCATGTATAATTACTTCCTCCACAGCCCCGGTATTGCCGACCCTTATATGTGTCTCGCTGACTTTGATTCTTATATGAGCACATTCAACACAATGATCGACACTTACCACGATCAGACAGCATGGACAAAGAAGTCGCTCAACAATATTGCAGGCGCAGGATTCTTCTCTGCAGACAGAAGCATACGCGAATATGCCGACAGAATCTGGCACATTTCCGAAGTAAAATAATTATGATAAAGAATTTCGAAGAGTATAAATTCGATATTCAATCAAACCGTGATGTGTCGCTGTTTGGGGCTTTCCCATGCGGCGGCACTGTGCGTTTTGAGGTCAGAATACCGAAAACGATAAATCCGCGGAAGGTGGATATGGTCATTCACGAGGACGGCTGGGGTAGAGACGAGAAGGTGTACGGCAGACTTGAGTTTGCAATGTCGGACACTTCTGATGATTATATAAGCTTTTCACGCGAGATAGAGCTTTCAAGCATACTTCAAGGCAAGCGTGGACTGTACTATTATCATTACGCTGTGTTTACTTCTGACGGCACTGTATATTATGGCGGAGAGCGTCCTACAACGCTTACACAGCTTATAGATTTCGTTGGCGAACGTCAGCTCCTTTTGTACGATGACGGCTATAAAACGTCTGAGAGCTTCACACGGGGTATTGTGTATCAGATATTCGTTGACAGATTCAAGAGAAGCGGCAGATGCGGTGTAAGAAGTGACGCCATTCTCAACGAGGACTGGTCGGGCGGTATACCCCAGTACGCTGAATATCCGGGCGCACCTCTTCTCAACAATATGTTCTTTGGCGGCGACCTTTACGGCGTTGCTGATGAGCTTGAATACATATCATCCCTCGGAGTGAGCACCATCTACCTCTGCCCCGTGTTTGAGGCATATTCCAATCACAAATATGACACGGGCGACTACATGAAGGTTGACGATATGTTCGGCGGAGACGGCGCGTTAACCGAGCTGTGCGAGAAGGCGAGAGCATACGAAATCGACATAATTCTTGACGGTGTGTTCAATCATACGGGCTCCGACAGCGTTTACTTCAACAGAAGCGGAAGATACGATAGCAAGGGCGCATATCAGTCGAAGGAGTCACCGTATTATTCTTGGTACGGATTCTCAAATCATCCCGACAAGTACGATTGCTGGTGGGGAATTGACATTCTCCCGCGAGTTGACAGCGCAAATCCAGACTACAGACGGTTCATCTGCGATTCGGTTGTTGAAAAGTGGATGAAGGCGGGCGTGGCAGGCTGGAGACTTGACGTAGCAGATGAGATATCGGGAGAATTTCTCGATGATTTGAGACTTGCTGTAAAATCCCGAAATCCCGACGGTGTTATTATCGGCGAGGTTTGGGAGGATGCTACGGACAAGGTAAGCTATAGCCAGAGACGGGAATATCTCCAGGGCGGTCAGCTTGACTCTGTGATGAACTATCCCCTCCGCGGTGCCGTAATTGCCTATGTAATGAACGGTGACAGCGAGCGGCTGAGATACAACACCGAATCCCTCTACAGAAGATACCCGAAGATATCCTCTGACAATCTGCTCAACTTCCTTGGTACCCATGATACCGAGCGCATACTGACGGTCCTCAGCGGTGTACCAGCGGGAAACAGAAGCAACAAGGAGCTTTCAACGGCTAAGATGAGCGACAAAGAAAGAAGAGTCGCTGTTGACAGACTGAAGTTTGCTTATGCGCTTATAGCAGGCCTTCCCGGAGCACCGTGCGTGTTCTACGGAGATGAGGCGGGGATTGAGGGATATCGTGACCCATTCTGCCGCCGCACGTTCCCATGGTCCAACATGAACCGTGAGCTTCTACGCCACTACCGCATGATAGGTGCAATCCGTAAAGAGCACAAGGTATTCCGCGACGGTCTGTTCAGGATTCTCTCACTTACACCTGAGCATTTTGTATATTTGCGCGAGCCGTATACAGAGGGTGAAGAGAAGATCGTTGTTGCGGCAAGCCGTGTGGGTAAGCTGAACATATGCTTCCCGGGAAAGGTACGAAAGCTGTACGGCACTGAAGAGTATGTCCGCGATTACACAGTCTCCGAGGGAGAGGTGGAATACTTCGCTTGTCCGATAGATATGGATTTCACAAGATAATAAAAAAGCAGTCTGACGGAAGATTTTCTCCCGAAAGACTGTTTTCTTTTATTCTGAAAACCACACATTAGACAGCGTAGTACAGTATGGGTATGACGTTTAGCAGTAAAAATTAACGCAAAGGTAGTAACCATTAGGCCCCTTCCGGGAGGAGGCTCCCACGAAGTGGGTGGGGGAGAGTGCGTAACTAATATAGTAAAGCTTAATGTAAGATTACGCAGGCTCCTTCCGTCAGACTCCGTCTGCCACCTTCCTGTTTTGGAAAAACGGCCGGAGGAAGGCAAATTTAGACTTGCCTTAGCGAACAGGGGGTAACACTTTTAGACAATTGACAAGATGTGTAAGTGTGTTTACATACACGCGAGGAGCAGAGGGCTATATCCGCATAAGAAAAACCACCTGTTGTTCGGGTGGATTCTTATTTTATTCTTTTCCTGCGTTGTAGTGGCATGGCGACTCATAGAACTTTTTAAGATCTATCTGCCAGCCGGCCTCTGTTTTTCTGAATCCCATTTTCTTTATTTTATCCACGGGATAAACGTCCTCGCTGATAGTAAGATAGGGAATCTCTGCCCGATATACCGAGTACATAACGGTACGAACGAGAATGGTCATCGCCTCATCCTCTTCGCATCCCAGAGCAGGAGTGAGAGACTTTATAACCGAGCAGGTAGGATCAAAGGTGAACTGACACAGCCCTATAAGCGATGTTACCGTAGTGCCGTCATCAGTCATCTCACCTGCAAAAAATGCGTATGTATCTTTGAAAAAATCGCAACCCAAAGCAGTTGCTATCTGCTCTTGAAGTTCACGGGAGCGAACAGGTTGTACCCCGAACATAATTTACCTCTCAAATGCTTTTCAGATATTCTATTTCTTCTTCTGTAAGATGTCTCCATTTGCCGGATGCAAGTCCGTCAAGCGTAATTTCACCTACAGAAATGCGTGTAAGCCGCGTGAGCTTGTATCCGTGATGAGTGCATATGTTGCGTATCTCGCGATTTCTGCCCTCGTGAAGAGTGAACTGCACAACTGTGGAGTCACCTGCGGATGTTTTGGTGTACTCAATCAGTTCCACCTCAAATGGGCGGAGCATATATCCCTCAAGCTCAAAGGGCACTGCAAGATCGCGGATATTTTCATCCGTAAGATGAGAAGTCAGCGTCGCAAGATATTTTTTCGGTATGCTGTGGCTGGGATGGGTGATCTTGTTAGTCAGATCTCCGTCATTTGTGCATATGAGCAGTCCGTCAGAATACATGTCAAGCCGTCCAACGGGGTAAACACGCTTACCCACATCGGAGAGAAGGTCTCGTACAGTCTTGCGTCCCTGCTCGTCTGACATTGTGGTTACATATCCGATAGGCTTGTTGAGCACAATATATGTACTGCGGCGAGGGTCGTCACCGCTGTTTTTATACTCAACAGTTTTGCCATTGTACATGACCACGTCGCACTCGGGGTCCACCTTGTCACCAACGGTTGCAGTTATACCGTTTACGGTAAAGTTACCCTTGGCGATTTCAGCTTCTGCCGCGCGACGTGACATCAGGCCACATTCACTGATAAATTTTTGAAGTCGTATTTTTTCCATAATTCATCTGAAGACATCGGTTAATTTTTCGAAAATGGAGCGCGTGTCTTCAGTAACACTCACATTACTTGCGGCATAAAGGGGAAGGGTAGCAATTTCTTTGCCATCTGCGTGGAATATTACCGTTCCAAGCTCGTCTCCGACCTCAACAGGCGGGAAGATAAGCCTGTCAGCGACGATCTCGTGCTTTATTTTTGTGCCGTTTTTTAGACACACGGTCAACTCATCCCGATTTTGCAGGATAACATATCCATCCTCAGCGCCCACACAAGGTACTTCCACGGTAAATTCACCCGCTTCTGCCAATGTGACGGACGAATACGCACCAAAGCCTTCCTCATGCATTGCGAGATGATCGTTCCAGTCGTCAGGCGCATTCAGCGTTACTGCAATAACAGAAACTCCGTCACGCTCTGCCGCAGAGACAAGGCAACGGCCGCTGTGCTTGGTGAATCCTGTCTTTACTCCGATAACATCGTCGGACAAACGCAGCAGCTTGTTGTGATTCACAAGATATCGCACTCCACCGTCAGCATTTGGGATCTCGTGCTTGTAGGTTGAGACGATTCTCCGAAAGTCATCGTTCTTCATAGCATAAGCTGTGAGGCGTGCAAGGTCGGTAGCGGTGGTGTAGTGCTCTTTATCATCAAGTCCGTGGGGATTTGTGAAATGGGTGTCTGTGAGTCCCAGCTTTTCTGCAGTTTCGTTCATCAGATCTGCAAAGATGTCGATATCTCCTGCAATCTCACAAGCAACAGCTGCGGCCGCATCGTTGGCACTCTCCAGCATGACAGCGTAGAGCAGATCCTCAAGTGTGAGAACCTCTCCGGGCTTGAGATATATGCTTGAGCCCTCGATCCCGCAGGCTTCATTTGCAACGGTTACCTTTTTGTCGAGCTTACCGTGTTCAAGCGCCACGAGAGCTGTCATTATCTTTGTAGTGCTTGCCATTGACATTCTCTCGCCGGCATTTTTTTCGTATATGATGTCCCCGCTGTCCGCCTCAATAAGTACCGCCGACTTTGCCGAAACGTCAACGGCAGTTGCAACAATAGGCATAAGACATATCAGCGCGAGGACAGAGGCGAAAATTATTATTGATCTTTTCATTCTTTGCTCCGTTTACAGTTATTTTGACTGTATTATCGGGCAAAACGGTGAAATTGATTCAATAAAACTTTCGCCTATGAAGTTAAATATTGTTTTCTTCGTTTTTCTTTGTGAAAACAGCTTTGATTCGCTCAATAAGCTCGGGGGAGCGCTCGATGAATCCAACGACCTGGGAAACTGTGTCGGCAGGTGCGGAGCCGTTTGCAACAGGAGAGTTTACGTTAAGAATGTTTACGCCGCCGTTTGCATCAACAACAAGGAAAGCAACGGGAGTTACAGTCAGACCTGTACCGCCGCCACCGCCGAAGTTGCCCTGCTTTGCGCTTGCTTCCTTTTGGGCGTAGTCAACACCGCCCGACGCATATCCTACGGAGATCTTGGAAATAGGGATAATGCAGGTGCCGCTGGAAGTTTCAATGGGATCGCCAACGATAGTGTTGGCGTCGAGAAGATTGCGGATGGATTCAAGAGAGGATCTTGTCATCTCGCCGAGTTTGTTGGTGTTTTCAGCCATAATAACCTCCGAATTTATTTATGGGATTTTTTGTTAAATTTATGCGCCGTATTGACGCTGTTTTTCGATTCTTTGATCTTTTGTGAGATAAACCACTTAAGTGTGTGCCATCCCACGCGGACGATGGAGAAAAGACGGAGTCTGAACGACAGCTTAAGCTTGTAGGTCGTCTTTGTTGCCACGAAATCAGCCGCAACGCCTACTGCACCGGGCTTTATTTGCTTCATTTGGGTTTTATTATTCAGAAGCTCCACGAGGTTTGCGGTCAATGTGGATATTGTGCCATAAGAGCGAGCGATCTTGTCCGCATCCTTGCCGCCTACTGTGATGTAAAGGCGTCGGATATCCGTTTTAATGTATGATGCAAACACGGGAAGCTCCTGAAGGACGAATTTGATAAGCTCCATTATTGAAGCAAGCTTGTTTCCCTCCACAGCTTCTTCTGTGGCTTTTGCCGCGGATTCTGCTTCTTCCTTTAAGAGCTTTGCTTTGCGCTTTTTCTCGGCTTTTTCTGCTTGCTTTGCAGACTTTTTAAGAGCTTTTTTACGCTCTTTTTCCAGTCTTTTCTGATGTTTTTTGTATGTGAAGTCGGATAGCTTGATCTTTTTCTTCTTTTTCGGGGACAGCGTGATAATTACAGGTCCGTAACCCACCCGAAGCTTCAGTTTGTCTTCAAGCTCAATAAATACTTTAAGATGCAGAGAGAACAGAAGAGCAAAAAACAGTACTATCCCAAGTAAAATGTATAATACTATCAAGACTTGCACCTCCGTTCTTTATGTCAGTCTGTCCGAGGGATCATTCTATTTCCATCTCCACCTGCTCTGTGACAGGGTCAACTGTGGGGACTATCTCAACAGCCTCTCCGCCTTCGTTTTTGAGCTTGATTGTGGGAAGCTCGGAAAGCTCGGAAATGCCGAATACTCTGAGGAACTTTGTTGTGGTCCTGTAAAGGGAAGGACGTCCGGGAGCATCAAGTCTGCCGCACTGCTCGATGAGATCCTTTTCGCAAAGAGCACCGACTGCGTAGCTTGAGTCAACACCGCGAACTGCGTCAACGAATGCGCGGGTGGTGGGCTGATTGTACGCGATCACAGCAAGTACTTCAAGGAGAGACTGAGACAGATTGCCGCCCTTCTTCATGCCGAGAGCGATCTTGATCTGGTCTCCGAAAGCTTCTTTAGTGCAAAGCTGGCATGACTCGGGAAAGCGTACAAGCATAACACCGCGGGGAAGTGCGCTGTCGTTGTTGTATACAGCCGCCATCTTTTCCACTGTATCCTCACATTCTGCGGCAGTGATACCGAGAACGTCTCCAAGCTTATCATAGGTGAGGGGATATCCTGCGGCGAAGAGACATGCTTCAATGATAGCGAATCTTTCTTCAATTGAATAGTTAGGGGTCTCTTCCATAGTGAACTGATTATTATTGTCCATTTTTTCGTATTCCTAATCTGATTATTGATATGATTCAAGCTCTGCGGCTTCCACTTCGCCATCTGCGGCAATAAGAGTGATCTTTGCGTGAGATATCATGTTTGTGACACCGGTCTCCTCGTCTGCCGCGCCGTCGTCAATGGAGATAATGTGAGACTTGAGCAGCTCAAGGATGCCGATGAACTTTGCAATGATCTCTGACTTATTCTCGGAGTTGCGAAGGAATCCGTCTAGGTAAACGTCACTCTTCTTGAGGTCCGCCATAAGGTTTGAGATGACCGTGTGTACGGGAATTCTCGGTGCGTTGACGATCTTGTCAAATTCCTTCTGTGCGGTCTTTTCGTTCAAACGCGTTTCGGTGAAAACGTGAATGAGTGCCGCGCGGAGAAGCTCGATAGAGTGATCTGCTACATAAGTGCGATCAGGGGAGATGTCATCCGTTTCCTTAACCATTCGTGTGCCGTATTCCATATAGAGATCAGACAGCTCTGTTGCCGCAAGCTTTGCCTTCTGATACTCCATAATGGCATCAATAAGGATCTTTCTCGGGTCTTCGTCCTTTTCAGGGTCGCGCGGGAGAAGCATACGGCTCTTGATAAGCATCAGCTCGCTTGCCATATACAGAAATTCACATGCGAGGTCAATATTGTAAAGCGACGCCTCGCGGATGTATTCCATGTACTGCTCGCATATGAGATCTATCGGAATATCGTCTATCTTAAGCTTGTTCTTTTCAACCAGTGAGAGAAGAAGATCGAGAGGACCTTCAAACAGCTCAAATTTGTAGTTAATAATGTCCATAAATCATCCTATAAACGGAATTAGATTAATAAGCTTCAGCATACCGCCCGAAACAAAGTCAACGGCGAAACTGAGAGGTGTAGAGAGGATACCTGTCCAAAGAAGGACGAACAAACCGATCATGATATATCTTTCATTGTTTATCAGCCAGAAATACGCCTTCGGGGGCAGGAATATGTGTGCGATTCTGGAGCCGTCGAGAGGGTTGATCGGGATTAGATTAAACAACGCCAGCGAGACGTTGAGAATGTGGAGCGTGCCTACTATGGTAAGCAATGCGATCTTCAAATTAAGCGAGGTGGGAGCACCCTGGATCATTCCGTAAAGATAAACTACGTCAGTGGTCTGTCCTACAAGATGAACGTGAAGTGGGATGTAGATGAGAGCACTTACCAGAGCAAGAATAAGATTCGCTATAGGGCCTGCCGCAGCTGATACAGCCATTCCAACGCGGGGATTTTTGAAGTGCCTCATATTGATCGGTACAGGTTTAGCCCATCCGAAGCGGAAGAATACCATGCACAAAGCACCGATCGGATCAATGTGCTTCAGCGGGTTCAGGGTAAGTCTGCCCATGTTGCGTGCTGTTGGGTCGCCAAGCTTGTAAGCTACCCAACCGTGTGCAAACTCGTGAAAGGTCAGCGAAATAAGCACGCATGGGATGGTGAATAAAACAGAAATAAGCTGTTCTGTGGAAAAATTAAACAATTTTATTCCTCCGTTAAATATCAAGGGACATGACATCGGCAAATGTTTCGCGTCGTACTGCCACCTTTGCCTCACCGCCGCTGATCTCAATAATGGGAGGATTCGGCAGGCGGTTGTAATGTGATGCCATGGAATAGTTGTATGCGCCGGTTACCAGTGTTGCAATAATGTCACCGCGCTTCGGTTCAGCCATTGAGATACCCTCTGCAAGCAAATCTCCGCTCTCACAGCAACGACCGCTGACGGTGCAGGGGAAATCCGCCTCATCAGCCGCGCGGGAAGCATTCAGAATGGTGTACTTTGACTGGTAGAGAGTGTACCTTGGGTTGTCAGGCATACCGCCGTCTACGGAAACGTAATTTCTGAATCCGTTTATGGACTTGACCGTACCGCAGGTGTAAAGAGTTGCACCGGCAGCTGCTACGATGGAACGACCGGGCTCCATAAGCAGCATGGGCTTTTCAAGATTATATTCAGCGCACATCTTGTCAATTTCAAGACCAAGCGCGCGAATATTTGCTTCATAGTCAATTTCGGGATCGTCTTCAGTATAGCGAACGCCAAAGCCACCGCCGATGTTCAGAATCTTTGCGGTGTAGCCGTAGAGTCCCTTTACCTTTGCGACAAACGCAAGCATAATGTCGCAAGCCTCTGTAAAGGGGTCAATATCGAATATCTGTGAGCCAACATGACAATGGAAACCGTCAAGAATGAGGTTTTTGCAGTCAAGAGCGGCTTTCACAAATTCAAATGCCTGACCTGTGAGAATTGCCATGCCGAATTTGGAGTCTACATTGCCTGTCACGATTTTCTGATGAGTATGAGGGTCAATACCGGGGGTGATGCGGAGCAGTATAGTGGGGCGGAGACTCATCTCATGGGCAATCGCATCAAGAGCATAAAGCTCATCGAGTCCGTCAACTACAATGTGACCTACACCAAGCTCAAGAGCGAAGCGAAGATCGGCATCAGTCTTGTTGTTGCCGTGGAAGAAAGTTTTGTCCATGGGGAAGCCTGCAGCATTTGCCGTATAAAGTTCACCGGAGGACACGCAGTCGGCACAGAGACCTTCCTCGGCAATGAGAGAATAGAGTCCCTTGTAGCAAAGCGCCTTGCCTGCATATACGGGGATGGAATTCTCACCGAAATATTTTGCAAAGCATCTTTTGTACAGACGGCACATCTCACGAACGGCATCTGTGTCAAGGAAGTAAGCGGGTGTGCCGAATTCCTTTGCCAATTCCACGGAATCAAGTCCGCCGATGGTCAGATGTCCGAGTTTATTTACATCATAAGAGGGGTGAAGGATCATTTCAGTATCTTCTTTCAGTTGTAGAGTTACAGTTTGCAGTAAGCGTAAAGCTGACGCCAGAGTTCGTCTCTGCCAAGATGAGATTTGGCGGAGTACATGATGACGGGGAGATCCGCTGTCAGCTCGTCACCGTCGATTATCTCCTTGAACTTTGCCTTTTCGGTAGCGTTAAGCTTGTCTGTCTTTGTTGCCACGATAATGTGAGGCAGACCTGACTCGCGGAGATAGTACAGCATGTCGTAGTCGTCCTCTGTTGGACCTGTTCTGCTGTCGATAAGCTGGCAAATAAGCTTTACTGAGTCAATGTTCTTGTTGCTTGTAAAATATCCGTCAGTGAGAGCGGACCACTTTGCCTTGTCTTCCTTGGTACGCTTTGCATAGCCGTAGCCGGGAAGGTCAACAAGGTACATCTTTTTGTCGATGTCGTAGAAGTTGATAGTAATTGTCTTGCCGGGTTCACCGCTGACACGTGCAAGGCTCTTTCTGTTGAGAAGAGAGTTGATAAGAGAGCTTTTTCCCACGTTGGATCTGCCGGAGAAGGCTACCTGAGGAAGTCTGTCGCCGGGGAACTGCTTTGGCAGACCTGCGGATATTTTCAGTGATACATTATTAAGATTCGGTTTCATAATTTACCTTACGTCAGATTGTTCCGTAGATTCTCTTTCCTTTGGAGGTGGGGAGAACGATCTTGTTTTCTTCTTTCTTTTCGTCAGTAGCAGTATCGGAGAGGTCGTATTCCATCTCTCTTTCCTGTGCAAGTGCAACGCGGAGCACGTCGTCAAGAGTGGAGCAGGGTATGAACTTCACTTCCTTAGCCACTATGGGATCAAGCTCACGGGTGTCACGCATATTGTCTGCGGGGATGAGGATAGTGCGGATACCCATAGCATATGCCGCAGTTGACTTTTCACGGAGTCCGCCGATTGCGAGAACTCTGCCTGTCAGCGTGATCTCACCTGTCATGGCAACGTCATGTCTTACGGGGATACCGGAGAGCGCGCTGATGAGAGATGTGGTCATCGTCACGCCTGCGCTGGGACCGTCCTTTGGAACAGCACCCTCGGGAACATGGATATGTATGTCTTTTGTCTTGTAGAAATCTGTGGGAATGCCGAACTTTGTGGCATGAGCGCGCGCATAAGTTACCGCAATGTGTGCGGATTCCTTCATAACGTCGCCGAGGGTACCTGTCAGCTCGATCTTTCCGCTTCCGTCAACGGCAAGAACCTCAACTTTAAGCATATCGCCGCCAACCTCGGTGTAAGCCAGACCGTTTGTAACGCCAACCAGGTCACCGTCGGAGAGCTTGTCGTCAATTATCTTTCTCGGGCCAAGGTAAGCTTCCATGTCAGCCTTGTCGATAGTGAGAGACTTTCTTTCTTCCTCAACAAGAACCTTGGCTCCCTTGCGGCAGAGAGAAGCGATCTCGCGTTCAAGATTACGCACACCGGACTCACGGGTGTAGCCTGCGATGACCTCCTCTATAGCACCGTCGGTGATCTTCAGCATACGCTTATTCAGGCCGTGACGCTTCAGCTGCTTGGGAATAAGATGATTCTTTGCGATAGCAAGCTTTTCGGAGGGAGTGTATGTGTGAAGCTCGATAACCTCCATTCTGTCAAGCAGAGGGCGGGGAATTGTGTCGAGCGTGTTTGCAGTTGCGATGAACATGCAGTCGGAAAGGTCCACGGGAAGCTCAATGAAGTGATCCCGGAAAGCCTTGTTCTGCTCGCCGTCAAGTACTTCAAGAAGTGCGGACGCAGGGTCACCGTGAACGTCGGAGCACATCTTGTCTACCTCATCGAGAAGCATGACGGGATTGAGCGAACCGCACTGTGTGAGTGCTGTGATAATACGACCGGGCATTGAACCGATGTATGTTTTTCTGTGACCGCGGATGTCGCTCTCATCACGGATACCGCCGAGAGACACGCGAACGTATTTACGCTTCATTGCACGTGCGATGGACGCACCGAGAGAGGTCTTACCAACTCCGGGAGGGCCAACGAAGCAGATTATCTGATTCTTAAGCTCGGGATTAAGCTGCTTGACTGCAAGATATTCGAGTATTCTTTCTTTGATCTTCTTAAGTCCGTCGTGGTCTGCGTCAAGGATCTTGCGAGCCGCGTCAATGTCAACTCTGTCCTTGGTTTTCTTCATCCACGGGATCTCAAGGCATGTTTCAACATAATTACGGATAACTGCAGCTTCGGGAGAGCCTGAGGGGGTCTTTGAGAGCTTTGTGATCTCTTTTTCAATTCGCTCACGAACTTCTGTGGGAAGATCCACTTTTGCAGCCTTTTTGGTCAGCTCTGCAGAGTCCTCGTCTATACCAAGCTCGCTTTCGATTGCCTTAAGCTGCTCACGGAGATAGTAGTCTCGCTGATTGTCGTCGATAGCCTTCTTAACCTTGCGCTGGATCTCAAGCTCAGCCTGAAGAAGCTTCATCTCGCTTCTCATGAGGATGATAGCCTTTTCAGCGCGCTTCATGGGATCGAATATTTCAAGAACGTCAGCCTTGTCCTGGAATCTCACGAATACGCTGGACGCGATAAAGTCAGCGAGAAGTCCGGGATTGGTTATGGAACTTGCAGTAGCAAAGAAATCGTCGGAGAAAGAGGGAAGATAACGAAGCATCTCGTCAAGAGTGTTCATTGTCTCGGTAATGATCGCCTCTGTTTTGAGGTCACTCATAGAGAAATCTGCTGTGATAGTCTTTGACATAACATCAGCATAGAGGCATCCTCTCTCCCGTCTGAGCTCAATTACGGAGCCGCGGCAGTAACCCTCTGCAACAACGCGAATGTTTCCGCCCTGGGGCTTTTTGAGCGACTGCTTGATCTTTGCGACGCATCCAACAGAATAGAGATCGCTCTCTTTAGGATCGTCAACGCTGATATCCTTCTGTGTGAGAAGGAATACCATCATATCCCCGTTAAGTGCCGACTGACAAGCATTCTTGGATATCTCTCTTTCGAGCTCGAAATTCAGAGGTATCGAGGGGAATGCCACAATGCCGCGCAAGGGGATAACTGGCAAGGTGAGTTTTTCTGCTTTTTCTATATATCTGGGCATTATTTGTTTCCTTTCATTTGTGCCGAGTCATAATTTATGTTAATTCATATAATTATCGCATGATAACATACTTATCCTACATTATAACATATCCCGCGGGAAATTTCCATAGCGAAACGCAAATATTTGTAACTTTTTTATAAGTTTTGCGATTGTGATTTGTGTTATTTCCTCAGCATTTTTGCTCATCCGAGCTACCGTGTATGATTATTGTCCTGTTTTTCTTCCAATAATTACCCTATACGCCGATTGTTCATAAAAAATCGTTGACTTATCGGGTAAAGTCGTTTACAATAATATGCATCACGGTAATATGTTGGAGGAAGCTATGATCAGGGCTGAAGACAAGCAGTTTGAAGAGGAGATAATCTCAGGCGGACATCACATCGCGCTCCCTTTTGAAATGTCAATAACAGAAAACGGAATAGATATACTCGCGTATTCTTTTTGCCTGGACATTGCAAGGGAGTTTGAAGAAAAGTATTCGTCCTCTCCCACGTCTCCCGAAGCAAAGTCGTTCCTCTACTCAAGACTTCTTCCGATAATGGACGAGCTGGACTATGGATCCGACGGAGACGCTTGCCGTGTACATTTGGAATACCGCTGCACATCCCCCGATACATCGAAAATTCTTCCGATCTGCCGCATCATTGATACACTGGATGGCGCGAGATACAACGAAAGCTTGCCACTTGACGAGTTTGAGCTTAATCCGTCTGACGAGATCGACAGAATGGCGGTTATTGAAGAGGGGGGCGAGATAGTCTGCTTCTGCGGTATCAACGATATCTCCGGAGAAGACGGACTTCTTGAGATAACCGTTGAATGTGCAGAAGAGCACCGCGGAAAGGGATACGGCACTTCCTGCGTGGCAAAGTTGACGGAATATCTCATCTCAAAGGGAGAAGAGGTAGTATATATCTGCACTGAAACAAACGAACCGTCAAAAAGAACCGCTATCGCTGCGGGATTTGAACTAAACAAAACGGTTATGCCATTTGTTTGCTACAAGAAAGAAACTGACGAAGAATAGACCTGAAAGGATGACATAAATGGCTTACGATGCCGGTATGCTGCGATTTGTCATTGCTGAACTTAACGCAAAGCTGACAAACGGTAAGGTAGACAAAATATATCAGCCGTCCAGAGATGAGGCGGTATTTCAGATAAGATGCGCGGGAGAAGAGCACCGACTTGCAATATCCGCAGGCGGAAACGGCGCGCGAATGAATCTGACGAAGCTGAAAACGGAGAACCCCGCCACCCCGCCAATGTTCTGCATGATGCTTCGTAAGCATTTCAGCGGTGCAAGATTTGCGGGAGCAGAACAGCTTGGCTTTGAGAGAGCGGCAAGACTTACATTTGATACACACGATGAGATGGGATTTGCCTCAAAAAAGCACATTATTTGCGAGCTGATGGGACGTTTTTCCAATATAATCATTACGGATGAGCAGGACAAGATAATCGGCGTGCTCAAATCCATTGACTTTACCACCAGTGAAAAGCGTCAGGTGCTCACAGGAATGAAGTATGAGCTGCCGCCGAAGCAGGATAAGCATGATCCAATGGATGAGTCAGTCGACAGACGCTTTTTCAACAAGCTTGCGGGCGAAGCTGACGGAAACAAGTCGGCGGAGAAGTTTATCATATCAAATTTTGCGGGTATCTCTCCCCTTATTGCCCGTGAGATCGTGTACAGAGCCGCAGGCAAAACCGATGCAACTCTGGCTGAAGCTTCAAAAGAGCTTACAGAAAAGTTCTTCGGGGTTATCGAGTCCATAAAAAATGTCGACGGCAAGCCTGTTGTGGTGAAGAATCACGACGGTATTCCGATAGAGTATGCATTTACTGATATCAGACAGTACGGAAGAGACGCGAAGGTTGAGGAGTGCGAGTCATACGGCCAGCTTATTGACGTGTATTTCGGTGAGAGAAGCCGAGATGAGAGAGTTCACAAGAAAATGTCCGATATTTTCAAGCTTCTCTCCAATGCGGAAACCAGAATTATAAAGAAGATCGGCATACAGAAGGAAGAGCTTGCAGCCTGTGACGAGGGTGAAAAGTATAAGTTGTGGGGCGATCTCATCACCGCAAATATCTACAGACTCAGCCGCGGCATGGAGGAGTGCACAGTCCCCAACTACATGAGCGAGGACTACTCGGATATCACCATTCCCCTTGACAAACGGCTCACTCCATCTGCCAACGCACAGCGATATTACAAGAGATACAACAAGTCAAAAACGGCGAGAGTGCATCTTACAGAACAGCTTAAGGCGGCAGAAGCGGAGCTTGAATACGTATATTCCGTGCTGGATTCACTTTCCCGTGCGGATAGCGAAAAGGAGCTTTCAGAGATCCGCGCAGAGCTTTACCACAGCGGATATGCGTCCAAGATGAAGAACTATACGGAAAAGAAGCAGTCCGCACCCTGTATCGCAAAGTATCTCACTTCAGACGGGCATACCGTGCTCTGCGGTCGGAACAATATCGCAAACGACTATCTTACCACAAAGCTGGCAGACCGGGGAGACTGGTGGTTCCATGTTAAGAATCAGCCGGGCTCACACGTTGTGCTTGTGAATAAGGAGGGTGAGGACGATCCCTCAGGCGAAGCATTTACGGAGGCGGCTGAGATTGCGGCATACAACTCAAAGGCACGCGGCGGTGTTATGATTCCAGTTGACTACACCAAGGTGGCAAAGGTAAAGAAACCTGCAGGTTCAAAGCCGGGATTTGTTATCTACACCACCAACTGGACAGCGTATGTTACACCTGACGAAGAGCGCATCAACAAAATGAAGCAGAAATAAACAAAAAGAGCAGCGTAAAAACTGCTCTTTTTTGTTTTCATTCCATCATTTCGTGTAGCTTTTCTATGAGTGCTCTGAATTTGTCAGTGTCTCGGATAGGTGAGAAAACGTCATCCTCAAGATGGCGACAAACAACTTCAGCGTGAGGACAAGTATAACTGCGCATAAGATTCTTCCCAGAAAACGACAGCCGGTCAAATAATATTGACGTGTGTTTCATACCGTCAAGGGCATGAATAAATTCTATCTCATGATTTATGTATTTTTCTGCGGTATCAATAGCGCTATCATAATCGCCCATTTCAATAAACGCAGTCATGAGGCTCTCGTATATTTGAGCAACCATGGTGTGATAGTAACCGTAGTCTCCGTTTTCGTACATTGTTTCGAACAACGATATGGCTTTCTTGCAAAGCAAAACTTTGTTTTTGGGGTCTCTTTGCCCATTTACGGCACTTCTGATCCATATCCACAAATAGAAAATCAGATTCTGAATATTATCTTGATGGAATATGATGTGTTCCTCCGTGTCGTAGCCATAAAGTCTGTATAGTGCCATGCTATTAGTGTAGGTAATATCAGGCAACCTTTTGGCTGCTTTGATAGCGTTTTCTTTGTCCCCAAGTTCACTGTATGCCAAGCTTAAAAGATCAATAGCATTGTAGCGAATATCATCAATGGTGCAGTCTTCGACAATATTATTGCAAACAGTTACAATCTCTTGATGTATTGAGTTACGTTCCTCCTCTGTTTTTGCGGATTCGCAATCATTCTCGACATAAACTGTTGCAGCTAATGCCCAGGCGTATTTGATAAGAATTCGGAAATCACCCGGATACTTGTTTTTTGCTTCTGTCATTAATTCCAAAGCCTTTTGAACTTCACCACTTGCATTGAGCCTGAAATATTCCGATAGATATTGTTGCACGCTTTCTTCACGTTTGTCTTTGTCTATGCCAAGAAGTAAATCGCTCGTCACGCAGAAAAACGAAGCAATAGCCGGAATCGTTGCAATATCTGGATAAGTAATCCCATTTTCCCAACGGCTGATTGCCTGAGGGGAAAGACTCAAATATTCTGCAAGCCTTTCTTGAGTAATATTTTTCTCCCTGCGAAGCCTTTTGATGATTGTGCCGATCTCCATATCAGTTCTCCTTATAACTGTTCTATTATAAGGTGCGCGCCTTATGTCTCTATTATATCAGAGGTGGGTTTCTCTGTCCACAGATCGTTTGTTAACATCAAGTAAATCAATGATTGATTTTTTCTATCAACGCGCAACAAAACCTTACTCAAAAAAGTGTAATTATCGGGCGTAGGGTGTGTATTTGCGGTCAATCGAGAAAAAACAAAAAGAGCAGCGTGAAAAACTGCTCTTTTATTTGTTATTTTAACCTATACCTGGGAAAAGCTGCGAAATCCTCTTCGCTTCCGAAGAACACATTCATATCAATGAATTTTTCTTCACCACTGTATCCGTCAAGCTGCTCTCGATTGGTGTACTGCCAGAATGTCCATTGTCTGCCATCGGATGTTTTTGCCTTCGTTTTTACATTTCGTATCCAAATATCGTACTCTTCGTAATCATTGGCAAGGTATAACTCGTAGCTTTCTTCCGTGGCATAGATGATAGGCTTCAGTTCGTAGTATTCTTCTAGTGTATCAAGCATTGCTCTGAGCTCTTTGTCTACAGTTTCTTTTGAAAGAGGGGCCTCTGCAAATTCACCGTAGAATTCGAGATCAACAACGGGCGGAAGCATACCATCAAACGGTGAAACAGTAGAAATAAAGTTTTCAGCTTGTGTCAACCCGGAACTGCTGAAGCTGAAAAAGTGATAGGCACCAACAGCGATGTTACACTTCTGCGCTTCGGCAAAATTATATGCAAAACGGTCATCAACGAATGAACTGCCTTCAGTTGCTTTGATGAAAGCGAAATCTATATCCTCACCGGATAGAACATTCCAGTCGATTTCACCCTGATAATGAGAAACATCCACACCGCGAACAGGATATTTCCTCTCGGACGGATTGTTGAGGAGTATTATGCCATTCCACACCATGTGATTCAGTGCGACGGCAGAAAGTCCGGCAAGTATGAGGAAGCCGAGTATTATCAAAAGTACAGTAAGCTTCTTTTTCATTTTTTTACCTATCACTGCACAATCGCAACTGCGTAAAGCTCGGCTTCAAGGGGAGAGAATGGCTCATTGACAAAGCGAACACCTGTGATCTTGTGGCCTGGGTAGGGGTTCTCCCACTCGCAGGAATAGACTGTGCGGATTCCGTCGGGTGTATCAAACTCTGCAAACCTGCAGGAATAGATAGCCGCGGCTCTCCAGTTGTCAACGGGGGAATACATGGGAGAGAGGGTAAGCTTTTCTTCGTTGACCACGTTTGCATCATCAATATCGTTGAGCATATTGCCGTAAGCATCGGGACGAACGTATTTGTCAGTGGAATGCTTGTCACCCACAGCCACACCGCCATGCTCCGCCATTGCGAACTCAACAAGAACGGTCTTCACCATTCCGTCATCGTAGTCAACAGCATATTTTGCAGGGACTCTCGGACGCTTGTCCATGAACGCCCATGTGGTAAGTCTGTCTTTCGGCTGTCCGTTTACTGCGTGGAAGAACACGAGTTTATCAGCCTCGCCGTCAAGGGTTAGCTTTTCGCCTTCTTCGAGAGGGGTGAGACCGCCCGACACGATTTCATCGGCAACAGCCTTGTCAATAGTGCCGTAACGGTAGGTGATGTTCTTTTTCTCGCCTGTTTTGACAGACATCTGACCGAGAGTGTCGGCTGTGCCGTCAAAAGCGCGCTTTCCGCTGAGCTTTTCCATGAGAGTTGGCATGTATTCCTCAGCGATTCGGGAGAATTCCATGCGTTTTTCGTCACAGAAATCGTCTTGCCAAAGCACCTTTGCGGAGAATGCCAGCTCGTAGAACCAACCGTTGAAGCCGATCTCATATTCGCTGGGGATGCACCATGTGGAAACCTCACCGCCGATAACGTTGGGAGATTTCGATCTCTTATCCCAATTTGCGATCTGCGAGCCGCGGAAGTTTCCGTATATTTCGGTGAATCCTTTTTCTCTGAATTCATCCTGTGTGCCGTCTGCCATTGAATAATACCAGTCGAACATGAGAATATCCTTCGGGATCATGTGGGCCGCTTCGTAAGTAGTGGGCAAGTGGTATATTCTGCCGTATTTGTCAACGTGATTGTGCTCAACGCCACCTGTGGGCATGCCTTTCCAGGAGGTGAAGTTCTGTACCATCTCGCCCCACATCATGATCTTGATGCCGCGTGCGTTGTAGAAATCGTAAAGTCGGTTGATATCGCCTGCGAGAAGCTCGTGACCGCTCTTTTTACGGCAGAGAGGACATTCACCCAGCACTCGAACCTCGTCGTGACCGATGTGCACGTGTGTTGGCTCAATTACCTCGAGAATTTCCTCCGCCACCTCAAAGTATAATTTATAGCTCTTGTCATTGGAGGGGCAGTAGTGGTCGGGCCAACGCTCGTGAGGACGTTCTGCAATCTCGGGGTGAGCGAGAGTCAGATAATATGCGTGGCTGAGAGACTGAAGCTCGGGAACAAGATTGAGCCCAAGCAGTCTGCAGTGGTCAACGATGCGTCTGAGGTCAGCCTTGGAGATGAGTCCGCCGCCGCTTATCTCAACGTGAGTAGAATCCTTCCAGTAAGCTTCTGAACCCTGGATTCCCTGAGGACCTGTGGGATAGTCGTGTGCTTCGTGACAGAACTTCAGCCATGCCATGTTGATTTCAGGGTGTCTGTCAAGCTGAACACAACCGCCGATCTCAAGAATTATGGTGTTGTACTTCATTGACGCTAAAGTGTCGAGAAGAGTAAAGAACTCGTCGATCATATAAACAGGCGGCAGATAAAGATGCACACCGCGAACAGGCTTGTAGGGTGCATCCTCAATGTGACAGCAAGGGAAGAGAAGACCGGAGTCCGCAGGGGTGGAGATAGACTTCAGCGTCTGAAGTGCGGACATTGCTCCTGCTTCGTCGGTAGCAGTAACTGCGATTTTTTCGTCTATATCTATTACATACGCACCGTTTCCGCCGCAATCTGACAAAGAAAGCGTGAAGAGCGGCTTCGCTGTGCTTTCTGTATCTATTGCACCTCCGAAAAGATAGCGGGCGAGGGACTCGGCTGTTTCGAGTTTGGCAGGGATAGATGAAGCTGTGAACACTCCGTCGCGCAGTTCTGCCTTTTTTGGTGTCGGAAGCAAATTTTTGAGCTTGTTTTTCATGTGCTTGCCCTACTTTTCTGAAAAATTCTATTAAAATTATTATATCATACAGGTGAGATTTGTCAAGGCAATAATTTTCTCTCGGGTATTTGGAAGCGCCTATTGACAAACGCGGCGGAGTGTGATATAATACATTTAACATATAGGTTAAATGTTAAATGAAAGGAGAGCAAAATGGGACTACAGCAGACTATGAAGGCACTTGCCGACCCGATAAGACGGGAGATACTGAATATGCTCAAGGGCGGCAGGATGTCGGCGGGGGAGATTGTGGATAAATTTGACGTAACGGGCGCATCCATCTCTCGGCATTTGTCCGTACTGAAGGAAGCAGACCTCATTCGCGACTTCAGAGAAGGAAAGTTCATTTTTTACGAGCTCAACGCATCTGTGCTTGAGGAAATAATGCTTTGGATAGCAGAACTTAGAGGAGGAGAAGATAATGTTTAAGAAAAACAAGCTTAGTCTTATTATTTCATCGGTAGTTATCATGTTGCCTACCGTGTTCGGATTAATTTTCTATGATGCTCTCGGTAAGGGAATGGGAGATTACGCAGGCAAGAGCGTAGGCGGACGTGGATTTGTGGTGTTCGCATTACCGATTATTTTACTCTTTACCCACTGGCTGTGCATAATCATAACGTCCCTTGACAAGCGAAGTGCAGAGCAAAGCGGAAAAGTAACTGCCATGGTGCTGTGGATAATTCCCGTGCTATCTATTTTTGTAAGCACCGTTTTCTATTCTGTATTGCTGGGCAAAAAAATTGACATGATGCTCATGGCTGTTATTCTTTTCAGCGCGCTGTTTATTATTATCGGCAACTACATGCCAAAGTGCAAACGCAACAGCGTCATCGGTGTAAAAACATATCACACCCTTTCGAGTGATGAAAACTGGAGCAAAACTCATAGGCTTGCGGGCATTTTGTGGTTCTTTGGCGGAATTGTAATGCTTTGCGGTCTTTTCCTTAAAGCTAAAGCGGCGTTTATCTTAATTTTTGCAGTTATTGCCGTAGCCGTTGTAGTCCCGGCTGTATATTCTTGGCTCTACTACAAAAAGCAGGTTGCGCGAGGTGAGGAACTCAGCCTTGCCGATTTTCCCGGAATAGGTAAGCGCGGAGGCATAATCTCTGCCGTTATTTGTGTTGCAATACTTGCACTTGTAGCGGTGCTTATGTTTACGGGGAATGTTGAGGTGCAGTTTGGAGAGACATCATTCACCGTCGAGGCAACATACTCGGGGAACATAACGGTAAACTACGCCGACATCGATGAGATAGAGTACAGAGAAAACGGTGTGCCCGGCACCAGAGTTGTGGGATTCGCCTCAGCAAAATTACTGACCGGTATGTTCCAAAATGATGAGTTCGGTAATTATGCACGCTATACTTACACACAAAGTGAATCTGCAATAGTGCTGACTGTGGGGGACGATATCATTGTAATAAGCGACAAGAGTGCCGAAGAAACAAAGGTGCTATACGACAAGCTGATAGAGCAGAAATAAATACTGAAAAGCAAAAGAAACTGTCCCACAGAAAAGTGAGACAGTTTTTTGTTATGTAATTACATAAATTCCTTTTCGAGATCGTTCGGGACAGGATCTTCACAGCGGCATACTCTGTGGTGATTCTCGATCCAGAGCGGCGGGGGAGTGTAAGGCTTTGACGAGCAGGGGATATCCACGTCGTACTCATCGTTCTCCGGCTTTTCAGGATGCATCGGCGGATACGGAGAGAGATCGTCGTTTTCGTACTTCACGCGATCTTCTTCCTTGCGGAAATCGGGAATGTCGTAGGGCGCGCTTCCGTTCAGTACACTTCGCCATGCGAGAATTGCAACGGATGCTGTGGTTGTGGCGCGGTAAACGTCCCAGAAGGGCTCAACATCCTCTTCAAGCGCCTTTACAAAGTAATATATCGAGAGGAAATCTCCGCCTCCGTGACCTGCATTAGCTGCTTTTTTTCCAAGCTCAGCATCAGGCCATGTAGCATCGTATTCTGTTACGTCTTCTGTGTATTTTTCAGGACGTGAGCAGAATGAAAGTCTCATCTTGCCGTTTGTGGGGCTGACTTCGATACCGCCGTTTGTACAGCAGAGACGGTAATGATTACCGTGAGGAGCAAAATGCGCCCAACCTGTAACGCGGAAAACAGCATCCGTGTCAGTCTGGCAGAGAATGATGGCTGCTGCATCACCGAAGCGCAGAGCAGTGTCCTTACATACCTCGGGACGGAAGGCTGTCATTGCAGTAACTCTTGTGGGAGTTGCACCTGTCATCTGCATGAGCGGTGCAAGAGCATGAGTTGAGTAATATGTTCGAGGTGTCCAGTTTCTCCAGTGAGTTCTCTGGGGAGAAAGAGTGTTGTAAGTCTTTACATCCATAGGATGAACGTACTCACCCTCAGCAAATACGAGTCTGCCCAGGTCTCCTGTACCGTACATTCTCTGCATCTCGAGATTTTCCTTGAAGTAAGGATAATTTTCAAGCAGACTGTAAACCATTCCGGTTTTTTCCTTTGCACGAACAAGACGAACACCCTCTGCCATGGTAACGTTGCTCATTGTTTCCGAAAGAACGTGCTTGCCTGCCTCCATACATTTAATGGCGTATTCCGTATGCTCACAGAAATAGTTGCACAGGAGCACAGCATCCATGTCGTGCTTGATAAATTCATCGAAATCCGTATACCAGGCAGCGTTTGCAAAAGGCGAATCCGCGGCAGGCTTAAGGTGCTCACCCTTTTCACAGATTGCAACGACTTCAGCACCTGCATCAACTATGCAATATGCCAGCGCGTGGCCTCTTCCGAAACCGAAAATACCCATTTTGATCTTTTTGCTCATATGTGCCTCCACGGAGTTGCATGATTTATTTGATTTGATTTTATATCAGTTTATCAGCCAAATCAATGGAAAATAGTGACTCCAACAAGGAAATATACCATCTCACCTTGACTTGATGTCGTTATTTAATTATACTATAATTGAACACATTGAGGAGGTGGAGCATGAGTATCGGATCAAATGGGCAATATCCTATAGATAATATTTGTAGATTCTCCGCACCGGATGACATAAAAACGAGCACCGACAGCACCGTCATGAGATTTGTCTATGAAAACTCTGCGGCAAAGCTGCTTAATGACTTACTTTATCCTGCCTTTGGATGCTATCTTATTACAAGTGGCAGTGCAGTGCTTGTTATTGAAGGAGCAGAGCATGAGATCGAAATGGGAGATATGTTTGTCACTTTCCCCATGATTCCCATTTCTTTCAGAGAAGAGAATAATCTGAAATGTATGTATATCAATTTTGTGGGCAGCGGTATGGAGGAGATGCTTGCGTCTGTGGGCATCAAGCGCGGTGCACAGGTTTGCAAAAAAATGGGCGAGCTGATAGACATTTGGTTCTATGCCATCAATCGAAGCAGTGCCGAGAATCTGTCCATGCTTGGTATGGGAGTCTTGTATTACACATTGGCAATGGTCCCGAGCTGTGAACCAAAGACAGTCAAGCACAATGAAGAGAATATTGCGGTACGTATGAAGCATTCGGCTGATATGTGTTATCAGAACGAGGATATGTCTATTGACTATCTTGCCAAGCAGTACAAATATAACAGCAAGTATCTGTCAAGAAAGTTTATTTCAACATTTGGAATAAAGTTCTCCGATTATCTTGAAACTACAAGGATAAACCGCGCGATTGTTCTTCTCGGCGAGGGGGATAAAAGCGTTCAGGAAATTGCAGCATTAGTCGGTTATCACGATCCTCTGTATTTCTCCAAGGTGTTCAAAAAACATATGAAGATGTCGCCGAGTCAGTACAAAATAAATATGAAATAAAAAAGATCCCGAGCAGTTCACTTGAATTACTCGGGAAATTTATTTTATTCAGATTAAATTACAGCGCCTTTACGATCTCTTCTGTGTCGGATGCGATCATAAGCTCTTCGTTTGTGGGAAGAACGTAAACCTTAACCTTGGAATCGGGAGTGGAGATTTCAACAGTGTCTCCCTGGTGGTGGATCTTAGCGTTGAGCTCGTTATCAAGCTTGATGCCGTAGAATTCCATGTCAGCGCAAACTCTTTCACGAAGCTCGGTGTTGTTTTCACCCATACCTGCTGTGAATACAACTGCGTCGAGGCCGTTCATTGCAGCAGCGTAGGAACCGATGTACTTCTTGATCTGGTAAGCGAGGGTGGAAGCAGCAGCGTAAGCTCTCTTATCGCCTTCAAGAATAGCAGCTTCGATGTCACGGCTGTCGGAGGAGATTCCGGAAACGCCGAGGAAACCGCACTTCTTGTTCATATATGCATCAGCCTCAGCAGGTGTCCAGCCTTCTCTTTCCATAAGGAAGGGAACGATAGCGGGGTCGATGGAACCGCAGCGTGTACCCATCATAACGCCTTCAAGGGGAGTGAGACCCATGGAAGTATCCATGCACTTGCCGCCCTTAACAGCGGAGATGGAGGAACCGTTACCGATGTGGCATGTTACGATCTTTGTTTCTTCTACAGGCTTGTCAAGAAGCTTTGCCATCTCGCGGGAAACGTATCTGTGGGATGTACCGTGTGCACCGTAGCGGCGGATGTGATATTTTTCAGCCATTTCGTAGGAGATGCCGTATGTGTAAGCCTGCTCGGGCATTGTCTGGTGGAATGCTGTGTCGAATACAAGAACCTGAGGAGTCTTGGGCATTACTGCGAGACAACCCTTGATACCCATGATGTGTGCACCTGTGTGAAGAGGAGCAAAGTCACGGCAGAGTTCAAGCTTTTCGAGAACTTCGTCGTTAAGGAGAACGGACTGGAAGAAGTAAGGACCGCCATGGACAACTCTGTGACCAACAGCTTCGATCTCGCTCATGTCAGCGATAACACCTGTTTCAGCGTCTGTGAGATACTTGATAACGATCTCAGTAGCAACTGCGTGGTCAGGCATAGCGTAGTCAGCCTTGATCTTTTCGCCGGACTCGCCCTTTCTGTGTTCGATTCTGCCGTCAATACCGATTCTCTCACAAATACCCTTTGCGAGAACGGACTCTGTAGCAGTATCGAAAAGCTGATACTTAAGTGAAGATGAGCCTGCGTTAACAACTAATACTTTCATGATTAAAAATAATCCTCCAAGTTTGTGATAAATATTTGACAGTTAAAAAAATATCAAGTATAATTATATATGATAACTCAGAAAAAAACAAGGCATTTCAAAATTCTTTTTAGGAAAAAAGCAAAAAATATGGAAGTGAATGCAATCATTTGCGAGCTGAACCCCATGCATAAGGGGCATAAGTTCATATTTGACTCCGCACGTGAGAGATTCGGCGCGGATTCGGTCAACGTTGCCGTCATGAGCGGTAACTTCACACAGCGGTGCACCCCTGCCATATACGACAAATACACCCGTGCCGAGGCTGCTGTAAAATGCGGCGCAGATATCGTGGTAGAGCTGCCGTTTCCGTGGTGCTCGTCAGGTGTAGAAGATTTTGCGTTTGGCGGAGTGACTGTCGCGGCAGGACTTGGCGCATCCCGACTTGTGTTCGGCTCGGAAACGGGAGATATTGACATACTGAAGCAAGTCGCTGATGTCAAGGACTCCCACGAATACAAAGACGCTGTGATAAAGGCGGAAGAGAGCTTACGTGACAGCGGGTCTGCGGTAATATTTGACACGGTAATAGAATCGTTCGGTATCACAGATAAGCTCGGTGCAAACGATAAGCTGGGATCGGAATACATCCGCTACGGAAGAGGACTCGGGATAGGCGAGTTTGTACCCATCCGTCGACTCGGTGAAATGAAAAGTGCAACAGAACTGCGCAGGATGATCTTTGAGGACGGTATAGAGCTTGCCCGCGACATGATCCCTACTGACGCATTCCGACCCTTTGCATATGCCGAGATTTGCAGGGAAGAGCGATACCGCGAGATACTGTTCACCCACTCCCGACTGAACTGCAGAAATCTTGACAGCGATATTTTGGCTTATGCTGCAAAAGTTGCACGGGAAGCGAGAACTCATGACGAATTTGTGCAGTCGCTTCCCACGAAAAAGTACACCGCCGCAAGACTCAGGCGAGAGATACTTCGCCATATCATCGGAGGAGGCGACTCAACAGTAGCACCGCGCTTCACTCAGCTTCTTGCTATGAACGAGCGGGGGCGTGAATATCTTTCTGCGAACAAAAAGACACTCGGACTGCCGATCATCACTAAACCTGCGGACACAAGCGGGCTTGACGAGGTGGGCCAGAGACAGTATGAGACCCACAAAAGAGCAGACGAGCTCTACGCACTGTGTCGCAACGAACCCGCCGCTGAATATATAAAAAAACATCCTCATGTTATGTGAGGATGTGATTTTTTGTTTACTGCTTTGTGCGGAGTCTGAAAACCGCTCCAACGCTGGTTGCAATATCACGGCAACGCTCAATGTCGGAATCGGGAATCGTGCCTTCAACAACGGACAGAACTACCTTTGGTACGTATTTTGCCACCTCGCGGGCGAACTTAACAACTCCCATGAAAGTATCTTCACCGAATCTGGGACGGCAGACTTTCATGTACGTATCCGAATCAGCGGCATTGAGGCTGATGGAAACGCAGTCAACAAGTCCTGCAAAGAGAGGCGGTGTGTCTTCCTTGAGAATGAGGGAAGCGTGACCGTTTGTATTGACTCTGATGGGAGTCTGGGTGAACATACGGAGCCTTTTGCATATCTCAAGCATCTCATACAGGCGGCAAGTGGGCTCACCGTATCCGCAGAACACGATCTCATCAAAGGAATTGAGATTATACGAAAGCAAATCGTCAACTATCTCCTCAAGTGTGGGTTCGCGTTCAAGAAACAGATTGCAGTAGGGCTCGGGCTGGGGTGTGTCTCTGAGGCAAAACTCGCATCTGTTTGTGCAGTGATTTGTGATGTTGACGTAAAGGCCTGAGCCTACTTGATAAGTGATTACCATGGTGTTTCCTCCGTTTGGTTAGAGTTACTGTAAAGTGAATCGGAGTACACTTTTACAGAGATATACCGAAGAATCGGCATGCGTTCTCCCGTGTGATCCTTGCGGCTTCTTCAAATGAGATACCGCGGATATCGGCAACAGCCTGACAGGTGTGCTTCATATATCCTGAGTAGTTCAGCTCACCGCGATGGGGAACAGGTGGGAGATATGGGCAGTCGGTCTCAATGAGGATCTTATCCGCAGGAACGATTGCCGCTGCTTCTTTTACTTTATTTGCGTTTTTATACGTTACGGGACCTGAGAATGAGATGTACCACCCCTTCTCGCAAAGCTGACGTGCGGATTCAGCGCTTCCACTGTAGCTGTGCATGACTCCCGTTACGTCGGGATGACGGTTTAGTATGTCAAGTGTATCACCGAAAGCATCTCGTGTGTGAATGACAACCGGCAGGCCTACCTTGCGAGCGATCTGCATTTGTGCATCGAAGAAGTACGCCTGGCGGTCCTTGTCAAGAAAATCGTAATGATAGTCAAGACCAATTTCACCGATTGCAACAACTTTTTCATGCTTTGCAAGCTCTTCAACCTTGTACAGAGCTGAGTCAGTCATTGAGGCAGGCAGTCTCTGTGCATCAGAGGGATGAATACCCACAACTGCATAGATGAAGCTGTATTTTTCGGCGAGGTCAACGGAATTCTCGGACGTCTCAATGTTTGAGCCTACGTTAACAATACCGCAAACTCCTTCACTTGCCGCTTTTCTGATAGCTCCGTCAGTACCGCCTTCGAATTCCTCAACGAATCTGTCGTCATCGTAGTGTGCGTGGGAATCGAACAATCCGAGCATTATCTTACTCTTTCTCCGAGAGGTGTTTCGGGATCAAGGAATACCACGCGAATTGTTTCTTCACCGGATGCGAGGATCATGCCGTTTGACTCAATTCCGCAGAGAACAGCAGGCTTGAGGTTGGCAACGACGATGATCTTCTTGCCGATGAGCGCATCAGGCTCGTAGAACTTTGCGATACCGGAAACAACAGTGCGCTCTTCGTAACCGAGATCGATCTTAAGCTTGAGAAGCTTCTTTGCCTTCGGAACCTTTTCACATTCGATGATCTGTGCTGTGCGAAGCTCAACTCCCATGAAGTCTTCAATACCGATGAGAGCAAGACCTTCGGGCTTTTCAGGCTTTGCGTTTGCCTTTTCAGCGGCTTCGCGAGCCTTCATGGCCGCTTCACGCTCTGCTTCGATTTCAGCAAGGAGCTTTGCCTCGTCAATTCTTGCGAAGAGGGGTGTTGCCTCGCCTACGGAATTGCCGGATACAAGAGAACCGAAATTAAAGATAGAGTCATAATCCTTAACATCAGAGCCGATCTGTGTAAAGATGGATTCAGCTGTTGCGGGAAGGAGAGAAGAGAGCATTACAGCGCCGATTCTGATAACCTCGAGGAGATTGTAGATAACAGTCTGGAGTCTGCCCTTTGTATCTTCGCTCTTTGCAAGAGTCCAAGGAGTTGTTTCGTCAATATACTTGTTTGCACGGCGGAGCATTGTGAATACGTCGGTGCAAGCGTCTGCAATGTGGAATGTGTCCATATTCTCACCGAATGACTTTGCGGCAGAGGCGCAAGCAGCCTTCAGCTCTTCGTCAACTGCGTCTGTGTCAGCAGGTGTGGGAATGATGCCGTCAAAGTACTTCTTCGTCATAGCAACAGTACGGCTAACAAGGTTGCCGAGGTTGTTAGCAAGGTCAGTGTTGTAACGGTTAACGATGGATTCGTATGTGATAGAACCGTCAGTTGCGTAAGGCATTTCGGAGAGGGCGTAGTGACGGACACCGTCAACAGAGAAGCGCTTTGCAAGATCGTCTGCATAGATAACGTTGCCGCGGGACTTTGACATTTTGTCGGTTCCAAAGTTGAACCAGGGGTGACCGAAGATCTTTTTCGGCAGGGGAATGTCAAGAGACATAAGGAAGATAGGCCAGTAGATGGAATGGAATCTTACGATGTCCTTACCGATAACGTGAACGTCAGCGGGCCAGTACTTGTTGAAGATCTCAGGCTGTGTTTCGTTGCCTGCATCATATCCGATGGCGGAGATATAGTTGGTCAGCGCATCAAGCCAAACGTAGGTAACGTGCCTCGGGTCAAACTCAACGGGAATACCCCATGTGAAGCTGGAACGGGATACGCAGAGATCCTGAAGACCGGGCTTGAGGAAGTTGTTTACCATTTCCTTGCGGCGGGATTCGGGCTGAATGAAGTCGGGGTTTTCCTCGATATGCTTCATCAGTCTGTCAGCATACTTGCTCATCTTGAAGAAGTAAGCCTCTTCCTGAGTGAGAGTAACCTCGCGTCCGCAGTCAGGGCACTTGCCGTCAACAAGCTGTGTCTCTGTGAAGAAGGATTCGCAGGGAGTGCAGTACCAGCCTTCGTAGTGACCCTTGTAGATGTCCCCCTTCTCGTACATCTTTTTGAAGATGTTCTGAACGTTTTTTTCGTGGTAGTCGTCAGTTGTGCGGATGAAGTGGTCATAGCTGGTGTTCATCAGATCCCAGATGCCCTTGATCTCGTCAGCAACCTTATCAACGTATTCCTTCGGAGTAATGCCTGCGTCCTTTGCCTTGTTTTCGATCTTCTGACCGTGCTCGTCAGTACCTGTGCAGAAGAATACGTCATATCCTCTCTGTCTCTTGTATCTTGCGATAGCGTCAGTTGCGATTACTTCGTATGTGTTGCCGATGTGGGGCTTTGTTGATGCATACGCGATCGCGGTTGTTATATAGAATTTCTCAGCCATAGTACGTCTCCTGTGTGATTTATAATCATAATACTATATTATAACAGAAAAACGCCTTTTTTACAAGACGTTTTTGCTATATTTATTGATAGATATTTATATAAAAGTGATAAAAAGCCTTATTCTTCGTCCTTTTTCATGACAAGAGCGTAAATCTCGTTTTTCGCCACACCTCTTGCTTTGGCTGCGGCCTTTATCGCATCCTTCTTTGACATTCCCGACTCGACAAGCTCTTCAACGTGCAGAATGGGGTCGGCGGGATAGTTGATCTTTGCGGCGGTTTGCACATTCCCCTCAACGATAAGCACGTATTCTCCCCTCGGCTCACGCTCCGAATACATCTCCACAGCGCGACCGATCGTGGTACGGCATACTTCTTCGTTAAGCTTTGTCAGCTCACGGCAAAGGGCGATCTGTCTCTCCGCACCAAAAGCAGTAAGCAGATCGGAAAGGGTAGTACGAAGCTTGTGAGGTGCCTCGTAGAATATCATTGTGCGGCGCTCATCGGAAAGCTCAGCGAGTCTCTCGCGTCTTTCACCTTTGTTTACAGACAGAAATCCTTCAAAGCAGAATCGTCTTGTGTCCATTCCCGAAAGAGTGAGCGCAGTAATAGCCGCACAGCATCCGGGAATACTTGTGACAGTTATACCTTCAGCGGCGCAGAGTCTTACGATATCTTCACCGGGATCGCTTATGGCAGGCGTGCCCGCATCGGTGATGATCGCACAGGACTCACCGTTTTTCAGCCGTGCGATTATCTGCGTGCCGCGCTCGTGCTTGTTGTGCTCGAAATAGCTGACCATCGGCTTTGAAATGCCAAATCTTGAAAGCAGGAGACCGGAGTTGCGGGTGTCCTCGGCGGCAACAAAATCCACCTCTGAAAGCACCTTAAGCGCACGCTCGGATATATCCGCAAGATTCCCGATAGGTGTTGCAACAAGGTACAATACCCCTCCGAGAACTGCGTTTTTTTCTTTTTGCGAGTTGTTCTGTAAGCTCATATCAGTCTCCCATTAAAATAAATGCTCAAGGGAAAAATTATCGTAAACAGCCTGCATGTCATCTGTGTATTCGGTCGTGCCCTTGCTCTTGTAAATAATAAGCGGACGGGAACAAACAAGTCCCGATGAAGCTCCTTTTTTTGCTTCAACAAGCACAAGGCACGGCTTTGATTCTGCGGTAGGGTACACGGTGATGAGACGCTTTGGCTCAAGTCCGTTATTTTTCAGCGCGTAGAGAAGATCAGCCATTCTGTCGGGTCGATAAACAAGAGTGAAATATCCACCGTATCGCAAAATCCGAGCGGCAGATGCGCAAAAATCGTCAACAGTTCCGTTTTCTTCACGTCGTGCAGTGTTCATTTCGGGTGTGGCATTGTCAAGTCCCGATGACACTTTCATATATGGCGGATTTGAGATGACAGAATGTACCTCGCCGCCAAAAAGAGCAGGGGTGAGATCCCGCACGTCTCCGAGGACTGATTTTACTTTACCCGAAAGCTTATTCATTTCCGCGTTACGGTCTATAAGTGAAGCAAAATACGGCTGTATCTCTGCGCAGTGAATGAAAGAGAACTTGTCCCGTGAGGCGCAAAGCAGTGAGACCACTCCGGTGCCACCGCCAAACTCAACGCACACACCGTTTTTCTGCGTTCTTGCAAATGCGGCGAGAAGATAACTGTCCGTGCCGAATGTAAGGCCTGTTTTAAGTTGTATAAGTGATAGATTTTCGTTGATCTCGTCAAGCCGTTCGGTGACTTGATCGAACAGAGAAGATTCCATTTTCGTCTCCAAGGTTGTATTTGATATGGCAAAGGGGAGCTGACACGAGTCCTCTCCCCCTAATGTTTATGTAATAAACCGCCGTTATCCTGCCGAATTATTCAGCCTGAGGAGCGTCAACAGGGCAAACGCCTGCACAAGCGCCGCAATCGAGACATTCGTCAGCGTTGATAACGTACTTGCCGTCAGCTTCGGTGATGCAACCTACAGGACATTCGCCAGCACAAGCGCCGCAACCGATGCAATCGTCAGTAATCTTATATGCCATTATAATACACCTCCGTATTAAGATACTATAATTTTATCACATATCTCTCCGAAATAAAATAGGTTTTTCAAAAAAAGTCGAAAAAATTTTCGGAAAATATGTGTTTTTTTACTCTTTGTCGTGCTTTTCGCGACTGTGACGCTTCAGAACAGTCACATCATCCCTGTGGAAGGTTTTTGTATCCCCTGAGGGAAGCTTAACTTTAATGAATCCGGTGAGAGGGCTGATCTCCGTTACAGTGCCCACGCCGTCATGTGTTTTGACAGTTGAATCAACGGGAGGAGTAAGCGCGATCTCCTCTTCATATGTCTCATGCTCATATCTGAGGCAGCACATGAGTCGTCCGCAGGTGCCTGAGATCTTCGAGGAATTGAGAGAGAGATTCTGCTCCTTTGCCATTTTGATGGACACCTGAACAAAGTCGGAGAGGAAGCTGGAGCAGCAGAACGGACGTCCGCATACACCGAGGCCACCCATGATCTTTGCTTCATCGCGGATACCGATCTGACGAAGCTCGATTCTGGTTCTGAATATAGCGGCAAGATCCTTAACAAGCTCACGGAAGTCGACTCTCACGTCGGCAGAGAAGTAGAAGAGAAGCTTGCTGTTATCAAAAGTATATTCCGCTTCGATGAGTTTCATGTCAAGCCCGTGCTCGGCAATCTTCTTTTTGCATACTTCAAACGCATCCTGCTCAAGCTTTTTGTTAGCCTCGTAGCGGGCAAGGTCTGATTCATCTGCAAGGCGAAGAACAGGACGAAGCGGAGGCACGATCTTGCTGTTGTCAACAAAGCTGTTTCCTACTGCAACAAAGCCGTATTCAACACCGCGGGCAGTCTCAACTATAACAGAATCGCCAACATTTGCTTTAACATTTCCGGGTGCGAAATAATATGTTTTTCCCGCATCGCGGAATCTTACACCGATTATTTCGGTGGTTTCAGTGTTTACTATGTTTTCCATATATACGATCATTCACTCCAATCATGTTTGGTAGTTCATTATTAGTGACGTAAGTACTGTATTTACCGAGCAATTTGCGGATATATCCTTTTCGGCGACTGACAGAGCAGAGCACAGCTCAATGAGTCGCTTTACAGATACCTTTTTTGCAAAAAAAGGGCAACCCTCGGAGGAACTGTAGAACAGCAGGTCTCCGCCTTTCTTTTCAGCTATCATGTCACGCAGAGCAAGCTGAGTGAGAGACAGCACCGCACAAGTGTCTGCTCTCGATTTCGGCATTGATGTTGCAATAAATGTGAGGGCTTCCGATTTTTTTGCTGTCAGCAGAGTTTTTGCGAGGTCTGCGGCAGTCTCGTACAGCTTCATCTCCGTGTTCCCATGCTCGTAAAGCTCTGCGGCATATCCCAGTGCACCGCCGGAGAGATGAGCGGCACGGATTATTTTCTCCCGATTTGATGCTCCAAACTTTTCTGCGAGATATTTCTCAACGGCATCGGGTCCGAACTTCTCCATGCGAATGACAGGCGCGCGGCTCTTTATCGTTTCGAGCAGGGCGGCTGAGGTATCGCACAGAAGCAGGAACATAACGTACGGCGGCGGCTCCTCAAGTGCGAGAAGCAGTGCATTTTGCGCCTGAGTTGTCATAAGATGGGCGTTTTCTATAATGTAAAACTTCTTGTCTCCGTCGTTTGGCGTAACGTACAGGGATTGCTTGATAAGACGTATCGAATCAACACCGATTGAAGCCTTATCTCCATTTGATACGGTCAATATATCAACAAATACTCCGCCGAGAATCTTTCTGCACATGGAGCATTTTCCGCAGGGAAGAGTATTTGACTGATCAGTTCTGTTTTCGCACACGGCTGAAGCGCAGATGTCAAGGGCGGCTGTGTGCTTTCCCGAGCCTCGCGGTCCTTCAAGAATATATGCGTGAGCAGTTTTGCCGCGGGAAAGGTCGGACGCGAGCATATTTTTGATTTTTTCATTTCCGATAAGATTCGGAAGCATACGCCGCATCTCTTTTGTCATCACGTTCCACACATTCCTGTAATTATTATTGTCTATTCAAATAATTATAACATAAAACATATTCTTTTGTCAAATATATTAATAAGTATTTAGAAAGGAAGGCCTAATTATTTATGAAAGCAAGATTTATTTCAAGAAAATTGCTTCTGTATTCAGCGCTTGTACTTTGCGGCGTTGTCGGCTTACTTGTATTTGCATATTCCGTTATTCATGGGGATACCATGCTCCGTGAATCCATACGGGATTACTATAAAGCTGAGATGTACGCATCTGCGAATTGCTTTATCGTAGATGTGGAGCAGGGAGAGATGACGCTTGCATACCATCACGCAAAATATGCCGCGGATCATGCCTCAATGGGTGGACTTTCAGATGCGGCCGAGATGTTCGACTCTATATCCGTGCGCGTTCTGTCGGGAGAGATGACGGCTGACATGGCACAGCAAGTAAAGCATTACATTGAGACGGGGACGGTGAATGCTGTAAACGTGGCAAAAACGAATAATATAAGACCGGACCTTGCGGCAGATGTGCCTGTAGCGGTTAGTATCGAAAGATATAAAGCTGCAAAAAATACTACGGACAAGATATTGGGTGGGAAAAATATCATCCGCCGGATGGAAAGAACCTGCAACGGTGAGTTGCTTTTTTCCTGTGCCAACGCTTATGCGCTGATAGACGAGCGCACAGCTTTACCCATTGAGGCAGGGATATCGCTTGATGCAGGAGAGATAACCATGAGTGCGGATGAGTGCATTGCGGCGGCAGAACGGTTTCTCCTGATGTTTTATTCAGAAGACACCGTCAAAAACGGAAGCGTTACCAATGTTATGGCAGACGGTGAAGACGGTGTGGTAAATATCGACTATATGCTTGGCACTCGAAAGGTTACACTTTCAGTCAAGGGAGACAGCGGCAGAGTTGTGAGCTTTTCCGGAAGATAAGACCGCAGGCTGACCAACATTATATTTCACGCATATCATATATCATAAGGGAGCAACTGTATTGGTGTGCTCTCTCACTTATACTGAAAAAGGTGAATATAATGGCGGAAAATATAAAAATTGGGATACTCGGAGGAGACAGGAGACAGCTCGTTATGGCAGAGTGCCTGTCGGAGACATTTGAGTGTGCTGTGTGGGGATTCGATGAAATATACGGGACCGCTGACGAAAAGTATCTTCGTAAGGCTGTGCGATGTGCCGATTGGGAATCTGCTGTAAAATGCTCCGATGCGGTAGTTCTGCCGCTCCCTTCGAGTACCGACGGGAAAAAGCTGAACTGCCCCTTGGTCTCCGGATGTGAGGGCCGAGCCGATGTGCCGCTTATGGAAGTGTGCGAGAAAATGCCTATAGGCTCAATGCTGCTTGGAGGCATGCTTCCGTCTATTGTCAGATCCTATGCGGCAGAACACGGCATTATTGCGTATGACTACTACAATTCCGAGGAACTGCAGATCAAAAATTCCGTTCCTACAGCAGAGGGCGCAATAGCCGAGTGCATTCTCCGTATGCCTATGACCGTCGCGGGAATGAGAGTGGTGGTTGCGGGATACGGAAGATGCGGCAGGACACTTGCAACGAGACTGAAGCTGCTTGGCGCAGAGGTGTTTGCAGTTGCGAGAAGCGTTAAGGATCTGGCTTGGGCAAGAGTTGACGGATGCATTCCCATACCACTTTGCGAATACAGAGAATATCCGGTGAATGCTGATGCTGTGTTCAACACAATTCCCATCAGAATATTTGATGGTGAGCTTCTTTCGCTTCTTTCAAAGGATACCGTGATATTTGAACTTGCTACGGGGAATGCGGGTGTGGATATGGACCGGGCTGAACAGCTAAGCATAAAGGTGATCCCTCTGCCGTCGCTACCCGGAAAGACGTCTCCGAAAAGCGCAGGGGAGATTATTTGCTCCGTGGTCAGAGACAAACTGTACAGTCATTTTGAGGGGAGATGATATAATGAAACCGACACTTGGATTTGCCCTCTGTGGCTCTTTTTGCACACATTCCGATGCACTTGCGGTGATGAGATCTCTGGCGGATGAATACGATATAGTACCGATAACTTCTTACGCCGTCTCAAGCACCGATACAAGATTTGGAAAAGCGACTGAACTAAAAAAGAAAATTGTCGACATATGCGGACGGGAGCCGGTGGAAGATATAGTTGAGGCTGAGAAATTCGGACCGGCGCGCCCTCTTGACATTATGCTCATATGCCCATGCACGGGAAATACTGCCGCAAAGCTTGCAAACGGCATTACCGACACACCGGTGACAATGGCGGCAAAGGCTCATCTTCGCTCCGACAGACCGCTACTTTTAGCACTTGCATCGAACGACGCCATGTCGGGAAACTTCCAAAATATCGGCAGACTGCTTCAGCGAAAAAACGTGTATTTTGTACCTCTGAGGCAGGATGATACGGTGAAAAAGCCTCACTCACTTGTCGCGGATTTTTCGCTGTGTAAAGAGTGCGTTTCCCTTGCGAAAGAGGACAAACAGGCCCGCCCGTTGTTCAGGTAGCGGGGAATTTATGGCAGATACTTGAAATTTCGGCGAAAATATGGTATAATGATTTGTAACTGACACTTGAGAACATCATAAATCTGTAGCTTGCCATATTGGAGGAAGGAGGAAAATATGTCTCTGAGAGAAAAAATAACCGCGCAGAGATTTGGCTTTTTTTTGGCAGCTTGCCTGGTCGTTGCGGCAGTGATATTACTGTATACGTACGTGTTCAAAGGCTCAAACTATGACGCGGGACTTGATACTCCCGAGAACAATGCCTCCTCACCGACAGAGGACAACTCAGCCAGCATATCCGAGCCTGACTTTTCTTACAACGTTACCACTGTAAACATCGGAGGAACATGTACTCCCGCGTCAATGCTTGGTAGCAGCTCATATGGCACATTCAACAGCATGGTCAGCGAAAACGGAAGCACATATTTCTTCCGAAGGCTTACAGAGATATTCCGAATCGATCACCTTACGTTTGTTGCGTGTAACGCAGTGCTTAGCGACAGAGAGGAGCTCACGCCTTCCGAAAAGGAAGTTCTTGAATGGTACACGGGCCCTTCTTCAAATGCGGCGGTTTTTAAGGACGGTTGTATTGACGCGCTTGGACTTGAAAGCCCGAGAACCGGAGACTACGGCACGGAGGGATATGCTGATACAAAAGCCTCGCTGGAGTCGGCAGGACTGTTGTGGGGAGATATCGGCAGAGCTGTGTACAAGGAAGCAAACGGAGTTAAGATCGCTCTGTATTGTGCAAAGCTGACGGATAAAAGTAAAAACACGCTCATATCCTGGACGGAGAGGGCAAAGCAGACAAATGACGTAGTTATTCTCTACGTTACCGATACAGAAGATTCATATATTCCTTCCGAATACAAAACAGAAGCCTTCAGAGCATTTGTTGATGCAGGTGCGGACTACGTTATCGGTACAAACGGAGCAAAGCTTCAGCCCTCTGAGGAATACGGAGAAGGGTATATAGTATATTCTCTCGGAGCACTTCTCGACGGAGCTTCAAAATATCCCGAAAAATATACAGCGATACTTCAGATAAAGATCAGGTCGGATGGCGGCGAAATAAGCAGTGTTTCACACGAACTGATCTATTGCGAAACCTACAGCGAGGATCGCCCCTGGCAGCCTTATGTGATAACTGACAGTGTCGTTATTTCTGGTATTGAGGCATTTATGCGCGGCGAGAGTGATGTTCCCACAAAATAAAACTTTCCTTGAATGATTTGACCGAAGATGAACCATAATAGTATCGGATGTCCTCTTTTGACTCCGAATTTAATAAGGATGGTGAATCTCAAATGGAAACAATGAAGAAACCCAATCATTCTATCTCCTGTACCGTAAGCCAGTGCGCTAACCACGCTAAGACCTGCGACTTCTGCGCTCTTGATAAGGTGTTCATCGGTACACACGAAAAGAATCCTACAGTTGTTCAGTGCGTTGACTGTGAGTCCTTTGTGCTCTCTCCCGACTGCTCAAAGGGCGGCTGCAAAACAAAGTAAGTATTGCAATTTCAAGCAAAAGAGCTACGGTTAATACTGTGGCTCTTTTTTGCCTATATGGTGAACGATAAATTAACAATATGTTAATAAATGCGCAAGAAATTATTAATATGAGTTTGATATACTAAATCGGTATATGTAAAAATATGCAATTTTTCATTATGTGGGTGAACGGGGAGATTTAGTTAAACGACCTCATACCCAAAGGAGAATCAATGTCAATTCTTTTCTCTGTTATTTCAATGCTGGGCGGACTTGCAATGTTCCTTTACGGAATGGAAGTTATGGGCGCAGGTCTTAAGAGTGCTTCCGGTGCTACACTTAAAAAGGTGCTGGAAAAGGTCACATCAAATGTTGTGGTCGGCGCTCTTATGGGTGCTCTTGTTACTGCTGTTATCCAGTCGTCCACAGCAACAATCGTTATTACAGTTGGTCTGCTTACAGCCGGTGTTCTTAATCTGAAGCAGGCGATCAGTATCGTTCTCGGTGCTAACGTGGGTACGACCATTACAGCACAGATGGTACGTCTCATGGATATTGATTCCGGCGGAAATGTTGTGCTGGAATTCTTTAAGCCATCAACCCTTGCTCCTCTTGCTCTTGTTGCAGGTATTATCCTTATTATGTTTGTCAAGAAGCACAACAGCAAGAATATCGGCGATATCTGCGCAGGATTTGGTATACTGTTTATCGGTATCATGAATATGTCCTCTGCAGTTGAGCCTCTGACACAGTCACCTGCATTCTCTAACATTATTGAAAAGTTCAGCGATATGCCGGTGCTCGGTATCCTTACAGGCTTTGTGACTACTGTTATCGCACAGTCCTCCTCTGCTACTGTAGGTATGCTTCAGGCTATGTCCTCCTCCGGAGCTATGACATTTGAGGTTATCTATCCCATTATTATGGGTATCAATATCGGTACCTGTGTTACAACCGCGATCGTTTGCTCTATCGGATCCTCCAAGGATGCAAAGCGTACCGGTGTGGCTCATGTGGCGTTCAATGTGATCGGCACAGTATTGTTTATGGCTGCGATTGAGATTATCAGAGCGCTCGGATTCCTTCCCAACCTTTGGGAGAAGGTAGCAAACAGCGGTCTCATTGCTGACTTCCAGACAATTTTCAACCTTGTGACTTGTATTGCACTTCTTCCTTTCGCAGGACTCCTTGTTAAGCTCACTTATGTTGTTGTTAAGCCCGATAAGGATGAAGAAGAGAACAAGTATGCGCTTCCCACTCTTTCGGACAAGCTGTACGAGCTGCCTCACGTTGCTATTGCTGAGGCGTCCACTGCTATCGGCGGCATGGGCAGACTTGCTCACGAGAACTTCAGGAAGAGTATCGCTCACATGACGGACTTTGATGAATCCGTAAGCATTGAGATAAACGAAAGAGAAAAGGTCATCGACGAGTTTACCGATACGGTGGAGAATTACCTCGTCGGACTTTCTCAGAACACACTTACAGACGAAGAAAACGAGGTAGTAAATCTTCTTATCCAGACCTCTACCAATTTCGAGCGTATCGGTGACTATGCAACCAATATTAACGAGTTTGCTGAGAAGATAAAAACCGAGCAGATCACTTTCTCTCCCATTGCCACACAGCAGCTTGAAATCCTCCTTAATGCCGTTGACGATATCATTGACCTGACTGTTACGGCATTTGAAAAGCATGACGAGGAACTTGCACGCTGCATAGAGCCTCTTGAAGAGGTAATCGACGATATGGTTCAGTACCTCAACGACAACCATATTAACAGACTTAAGGGCGGCGACTGTGTTCCTGCGGCAGGTATTTACTTTATGGAGACTCTTACATATCTCGAAAGAGCTTCTGACCAGTGCTCAAGCATCGCAATGCTGCTTCTTGCTATCCACGATCCCAAGATCCGCAAGAATCATCACGAATACATCCACCAGCTCCATAAGGAGAAGGAGGGCTCATATGCTGATGAGATCGCCGAGAGACGTAAGCAGTACCTTGAGCCGCTTGTTGCTCTCAAGTAAAGCTTAAAAGTAATCAGAGGCAATACAACTTGCACAGAAAATCAAACCGTGACAACTGTGGATTTGTTCAAACGCACAAAAAGCGTAAAAATGAGCAAATTCACAGTTTTCTGTGGAACTTTTTCTGTTTTATTTCGTCTAACGTAATGTTTTGTGCATCGCGTGTCAATAATAAATGTGTCACGCTGTGTCAATTCATACTGAAGTAAATAAATATTTTTCTAAATTTGAAAGGAAAAACCAAAATGACAAAGCGTATTCTTTCCGTACTCCTCGCACTTCTTCTTGCTATGACAGTATTCGTAGCTTGCGATAACGAAGGCGAAAACAACAATGAAGGCGAAAACGAAAATGTTGCTCCCGTAGCTGAAAATGCAGAAGAGCTCCTCACAAAGGCTTACCAGGCATTTGCTGAAAACCTCGCTCCCGCGTTTGAAATGCCTGCTGAAGACATTATGATGTCCTTCATGGGTGGTTACTACAACGAAAATGATGAAACAACTCTCAAGCAGGGCCCCGGCGCAGTTCCCGTTGATAATGACGCGATTGCTTCCATCGCTCTCCTCCCCGCTGACGTAACCGCTAAGGTTGACGATGCTGCTATGTTCCAGCACCCCATGATGGTAAACTTCTTTGTTGGTGCAGCTTTCCGTGTAACAAACGCTGCTGATGTTGATGCAGTTGCAAACGCAATGAAGGATGCTATTGCTAACAATCAGTGGGTTTGCGGTCAGCCTGAAGGCTACTATGTAATCAAGGTTGGCAACTACGTTGTATCCACATACGGTCTCATGGATAACATCAACGCACTCAAGGATGCTGTTACAGCTACTTACGAGAGCGCAGTTGTTGTTGCTGAAGGCTCTTTCATCGGTTAATATCTTAAACCCGGACTTTTCCGACTATACAAAGCTATAATTCAAAGGGGATAAACAATGCTGTTTTCCGGTATTCCTTTTCTCTACTACTTCCTTCCGGCAGTAGTACTGATGTACGTTATAGCTCCTAAATGTATAAAAAACTCGGTCTTGCTTCTGGCAAGCCTTGTTTTTTACGCGTGGGGCGAACCGAGATACGTTGTTCTGATGACGGTGACGATAATTCTCGGATACGTACTCGGACTTCTTATCGAGCGTTATCAGGGCAAAAAGCTGTCAAAGCTGTTCCTTATTCTGTCCTTGACGATTGATCTCGGATTCCTTGCATATTTCAAATATGCGGACTTCTTTATTGACAATTTCAATGCTGTAACAGGCCTTGGTGTACCGCTGCTCAATATCGCGCTTCCCGTGGGTATCAGCTTCTACACGTTCCAGATCCTCAGCTATACGGTTGATGTGTATCGCGGAGACGCAAAGGCACAGCGCAATATCATAAACCTTGCAACCTATATAGCACTGTTTCCCCAGCTTATCGCAGGTCCTATCGTTCGTTATTCAGATATCGCGATCCAGCTTGAAAACAGAACGCACAGCTTTGATAAGGTAGCCGAAGGTATCAGACGCTTCGTGCTCGGACTTGGCAAGAAGATACTTATTGCCGATGTTCTCGCAGGACTTGGTACAAGCTTCGCAGCCTCCGGTGATAAGTCAGTAGTATTCTTCTGGCTGTATGGTATTTCATACTCGCTGCAGATATACTTCGACTTCTCCGGTTACTCCGATATGGCGATTGGCCTTGGCAAGATGTTCGGCTTCGATTTCCTCGAGAATTTCAACTATCCCTTCATTTCCGGAAGCATTACAGAATTCTGGAGAAGATGGCATATGTCTCTCGGCTCATGGTTCAGAGATTATGTATATATCCCCCTCGGCGGCAACCGTTGCTCCAAGCTGCGCAACATCTTCAACATTTTCGTTGTATGGATGCTCACAGGCTTCTGGCACGGTGCTGCATGGAACTTCATCCTTTGGGGTGTATTCTTCGGAATCGCTCTGCTTATCGAGAAGGTGTGGCTGCTCAAGCATCTTAAGAAGATGAAGGTGCTTAACCATGTATACGTGCTTCTCCTTGTACTGTTCAGCTTTGTTCTGTTTGCATCTGTTGACCTTTCTCAGCTCGGTACAAATGTTGGCGGTCTCTTCGGTGCAGGCGGAATCCCGTTCATCAACGGTGAGACTGTTTACTACCTGAGAAGCTATGCGGTTATCCTTGTTCTTGCTGTTATCGGTGCTACTCCCATTGTTAAGAAGACAGCACTTAAGATCAAGGAAAGCAAGGCAGGCGAGAAGATCATGAATGTGCTCGAGCCTATTGCGCTTGTTTCACTTGTTATTGTAATGACGGCGTACCTGGTGGACGGCTCATTCAGCCCGTTCCTCTATTTCCGTTTCTAAGGAGGTAAGCATATGACAGAGAAAATAAAAAATATTGTTGTAACGTCAGTAATGGCAGTCCTCCTGTTCGGAATCGCACTTTTTGCATGGTTCAAGCCTGCTGACAGCTTTTCAGACAGCGAACGCCGCGAGCTTGCTAAAATGCCAGCACTTAACGCAGAAACTATATTCAACAAAGACAGAGATAAGACATTCATGAAGCTGTTTGAGGATTACTCCCTCGATCAGTTCCCCCTGCGTGACACATTCCGCTCGTTGAAGTCCTACGTGGCGTTCAACGTGTTCGGTCACAAGGACAACAACAATCTCTACACCCACGACGGATACATCACACAGATCGAGTATCCTTTGAACAAGGATTCCGTAACCAACGCGACAGGCAAGTTCCAGAATATTTACGACAAGTATTTGAAGGATACGGGCAAGAACGTATATATTTCGGTTATTCCTGATAAGGGTTACTTCCTCGCAGCTCCGAACGGATATCTCTCCCTTGACTACAATGAGCTGTTCGAGCTTGTAAAGGAAAACACTCAGTTTGCAGAGTATATTGATATCACAGGTCAGCTCTCTATTGAGGACTACTACAAGACAGATACCCACTGGAGACAGGAAAACATCATTGACGTAGCACAAAAGCTTGCAGAAGCTATGGGAACAAGCGTGTCAGATAACTATACTGTGAACACACTTGATCACCCGTTCTACGGCGTATACCATGGTCAGCTTGCACTTCCTTATCCCGCAGACGAGATCAAGTACCTCACAAGCGATATTCTTAACGAATGCATTATCAAGGCTCCTAATAAAGCGGGTCTTGGATTCACCGAAGTTCCCCTTTATAACATGGAAAATGCTGTCGGCAGAGATCCCTACGAGATGTTCCTCTCAGGAGCAAGAGTATCTATCGTGATCATTGAGAATCCGAACGCAACTACTGACCGTGAGCTTATCGTGTTCCGTGATTCATTCGGCTCAAGCCTTGTTCCGCTTCTTGCAGAGGGCTACTCAAAGATCACCGCAGTTGATATTCGCGAGGTTAGTCCGCACCAGCTTGAAACACTCGGCGTGGATTTCGAGGGCGCTGATGACGTACTGTTCATGTTCAGCACACTTATCCTCAACAGTAGCGGCGAACTTAAATAAAAAAACAAGAGCTATCCGATTTGGGTAGCTCTTTTTGTTATTTTCGTTTGATCTTATCCTTTACCCACTCGTACAGTACGCAAATTCCGATTGCACCGACGTAGGTAATCACCGCTTTAACTATGAGCCGCAGGGTAAGAGAATAAATGCCCACGTAGCCACACAGCGAGTCCACAACAAAAATGAACAGCGGATGTATCAGATATACGTTATACGATGCCCGATCGGTTAACTTCACCTGATATGAGGATGACAGCTTACATTCATTCAGCTTCAGAGCGAGTGATAAAGTGCACAAGATAGCGAGGAGGCAGTACAGTACGTGAAAGTTCTCCGCCCACATGGGGTAGTACAGGCCGCGGCGTATAACGTATATTACGAGGCAGTTGATCAGGCCGATAACAGCGGTGAGGGAAATGATCTGAGCTCTCCTGCCGCTGAGAAATTCCGTAAATCTGTCGTAATACTTGGCGGCAAATATTCCCGCAACAAAGTAGAACATGTAAGACGTGAAAAGGCGACTGTTCAGCTTTAGCTCATAACCAAAGATGACTCTGACGATCTCGGGCAGATAAGCCTTGAATATCAGCATGAGCATGAGTGAGACTGTCAGCCACAGCAACGCACTTCCACGGTGGTACAGAAGCCTCCACAGCGGCATTAGCAAATAGAACTGACAGATTATCGCTACGAAGTAAAAGTGTCCTACAAGCCCTCCTGTGAAGAGCTCTGTGAGGTAATACTTAACCGAGGGCTCAATAGCTCCGCGAACTGCCAGATAGGCAAAGAACAAGGAAAAGACCAGAGCGTATGGGAGTACCACCCTTGTGAGGCGGGAAAGATAAAACCTGCCAAGAGAAAAATCTTCGCGGAATGACAGAAACATCTTAGCTCCCGAGAGAAAGATGAATCCCTGTACGACAAAGGATGCGAGACGGTGCAGGGAACATACAACTGCAAACTGAATGCTTGAGGTATCGTATCCGCTCACACATTCAGATACAACGTGAATGAAAATAACAAGCAGCATAAATACCACCGAAGCTAACGTTAATTCGGTTTTTCTTTTAGCCATAGTCCGTCCTCCACTCTATTGTTATGATAACATTATACATTATTGACGAGAGTTTGTAAAGTTAAGAATGACTAGGTCGGAAAAATTTGCATTTCCTCTTGGCAAAGCAGAGAATGATATGATATAATATAAGAAAAATCGAAATAATCGGAGGGAATATGTATACAGTAACAGTTCCGGTAATGATGAGGGAGAATTACCCTCTTGAAGAGACTCTTCTTGAGTTAAAGCGCTCGGGTTGTGAGAGAGTTCTGCTCTCTACCATGAGATATTTTATAGATACACCTGACGGAAAGCGTATCGATCCGTGTGCGATGGAGGATAGCTTCAAAGAGGCTGTTCGCCACTACACTGAGGAGGGCCTTGAGGTTGGAATCTGGATCGGTGAGACTATGGGACATGGCGGTGTTGACAATAAAAAATACGCCTATACGCCCTTTTACAGCCTTGATTCAGTGAGCAACGGCGGATTCTGCTGTGCTGACGAGCTGTTCAGACGGGATGTATCCGACTGGTGCGCAATGGCAGCAAGAGCGGGCGCAAAGGTAATACTTCTTGACGACGACTGGAGAATGCACTCTCACGGAAACGACTTCTATGCAGGCTGTCTTTGCCCCGATCATGTGAGACGCTACTGCGAGATGGTTGGCGAGACTCTTACTCCCGACGAAATAAAAACAAAGGTGTTCACAGGCAAGGGAGACAACCCATACCGTGATGCTTGGCAGAAGCTTATGGGAGGCGACATGGAGCGTCTTGCCCGTGAGATCAGAGAAGCGGTCGACAAGGTTGATCCTACCTGCCGTATCGGACTTTGCCTTGCCCCCTCTGTTATTGACGTTGACGGATCCGACCCTACCACTATCTGCGATATCCTTGCAGGCGGCACAAGACCGTATCTCCGTCTCATCGGTGCGGCATATTGGGCAAACTACGGCGGTGGACTCAGCCCTATTGTAACTCTCGAGAGAATGGAAGCCAAGTGGCTTGAGGACTGGCGCAAGAGAACAGACGCAGAGATCCTCATTGAGGGAGACGTTTACCCCCGCCCGAGATTCGTAACCCCTGCTGCATATCTTGAAGCTATGGATATGATCTGCCGTGCGGACAAGCAGTTCACAGGCGCGATGAAATACATGATAGACTACTCATCATCTCCGCGATATGAGCACGGATATATCGACAAGCACGTGAAGAACCGCGATACTGCAAAGGCGATCGAAAAAATGTTTGAGGGCAAGACTCTCACAGGAATGAAGCTCTTTGAGTATCAGCATCACTTTGCACATCTTACACTGGGTGACGATCCCTACGCCTCAAACGACAGGGTATATAATTACTTCAGAGGCCTGGCTGTGCGATACATCACTCACACATCCGTTCCGATCACCTTTGAAGAGGGTGTGCCCGTTGTGTTTGGTGAAAACGCGGAGTACGTTCCCATTGATGAGCTTAAGAAGGGCGCTGTAATTGATGCAACTGCCGCAGATATACTTACAAAGCGCGGACTTGACGTTGGCGTAACAGTCGGTGGCGTTTCCGGTGAAAATAAGACTGCATTTGCAGGCGCCGGCGGCGGCCTTGAGCGTCATCTCCGCGATAATGAGGTTACCACATGCACAGGCGGAGCATTTGCAAAGCTTGAGCCTAAAGGCGGAGCCGAGGTGATCAGCGTATTTGCAGACGGAAAACCTGCTTTCATTCGATACGAAAACGCAGACGGCGCAAGATTTGCCGTATATCCCATCGTTGCAAAGCCCATCGACGATACAACATTCTTCCGCAACTACAACAGACAGAAGGAAATGTATGAAAACGCCGAGTGGATCGGAGGTGCGCCGCTGGATGCAAAGATCGTTGGCCATCCTGACGCATACATTATGACAGCACGCGACGAAAATGAGGTTGCGGTAGGTGTTTACAACCTATACCTCGACTCAATGGACGAGCCCGTTGTAGAGCTTCCCGCTGTACCTGCATCTGTTGAGTTTGTTCAGTGCGAGGGCAGAGTAGAGGACAATAAGGTTTACCTTTCCGATATTCCCGCGTACGGATTTGCAGGATTTAGATACAAGCTCTGATAAACCGACCAGAGTTGGTCAATAATAAATTAGACATACAAAGAAAGGAAAAATTTATGGCAATTACTGTTTTGACAAAAGACAATTTTGAAGCTGAAGCACTTAAGGCGGACCGTCCCGTGCTTATTGATTTCTGGGCACCCTGGTGCGGACCTTGCCGTATGCTCTCTCCCGTGGTTGACGAGGTTGCAGAGGAAACTGACAAGGTTAAGGTTTGTAAAGTGAACGTAGACGACGAAGGCGAGCTTGCTGTAAAATACGGCGTAATGAGCATTCCTACTCTCATCCTTCTTGAAAACGGCGAAGTCAAGGACACATCCGTTGGCTACATCTCCAAGGAAGAGCTGCTGGAGTTCATTGGTTGATTATCTTATACCACAAAATAAAACCGTACTCAAAACTGGGTACGGTTTATTTTTTTCACTTATCCAAGCACGCTGATAACTTCGCCAATGCTGTCGTAAACACCGTCTGCCGCCATGACTACGGAATTCATGATAGTGTCCACCTGCTCGGCGCCGCCCATTACGAGAACGATATCGTTATCGAGCTTGATGGACGCCACCTTTTCGGCAACCACGCCAAGCCAAGTCTCAGGATTGATGCTGCTGCCAACCTCAGACTGAAGCGTATCGGTATTGGTGCCGTCCGTGCGGAGCATGAGAAGAGAATAGGAAAAGGATTCAAGGGAAGACTCGGAGAGAATGATATCGTGGATTCCCTCGGTGCTTGCAATTCCTGTGTTGTAAGTGAGAGACTTGAGCTCATCCTTTGAGAGGATCTTCGTTTCTGTCATGATCGGGATAACGTCACGGCACATGGAGTAAACGTTTGCACCGATAAAGTTAACCGCATCGTCAGCGGAGCGTACCTTGTCCACTGTTGTGAAGTTGGGCTCATTTGTGCCGTCCCCTGTTTCTGTGCCGTTGTTCATCATATCATTTCTGTCGTTTGTTTCGCTGCCGTTCATTAAATTGTCCATTCCATTGCCAATATCGTTAAGCAGAGTCTCGGCACCGTCAGTCACGTCGCTGAGCATGTTGTTGTCGTCACGCACACCGTCGTCTGTTCCATCCTCGATCATTCCATCACCATTGTCATCCCCAAGTGTGTTGTCGTGTACGTCCTCATCTCTTCCGCCAAAGCAGGAGGTGAGCATTAAAGTGGTTATAACCATTAAAATTACTAATCTTTTCATGATAATTTCCTTTCACAAGAGTTCGGTTGTAGTATTTCCGCACGATAGTCTGATTATACTAAGAACAAAATTTTCAAAAAAACTTGAATAATCGCGCTCGATATGGTATGATATACTTAATTATATAATGGAAAACTATGGTCAAATGAACGGAGATAAAATGAAAAAAAGTATTATAAAAAGAGCAATATCATCGGACGGCGGAATCAGAGTTATTTTCTGCGACAGCACAGAGATAGTACGCCGCAGCTGCGAGATACACCATACCTCAAAGACTATGACTGCGGTTCTCGGTCGTGCTCTGACAGCAACATCACTTATGTCAAGTCTCTTGAAGGATAAGGACAACACTCTCACCCTTCAGCTTCGCGGCGACGGTCCATGCGGCTCTGTAGTGTGCGTGGGCGACTACAAGGGAAATGTACGCGGATATGCTGACGATATGACTGTTGAGCTTCCTCCCAATGAATACGGCAAGCTGGATGTTGGCGGAGCGGTTGGCGGCGGTCAGATGTATATCATCAAGGACCTGGGCATGAACGAGCCTTACGTTGGTATTTCTCCCATTGTCACCGGTGAAATTGCCGAAGATATTACAGAATACTTCGCAACGAGCGAACAGACACCTACGGTTTGCGCTCTCGGCGTTCGTGTTGATACGGATAACATGTGCTTTGCGGCAGGCGGATATCTCATTCAGCTTATGCCCGGATTTGACGAGGGCGACGTTGACAGACTTGAAACCAACGTAAACATGGCAGGCTCAATCTCCAAGCTTATTGCTGACGGCATGGACGGAGACGCGATTATTGCGATGCTGTTTGAGGGAATCGAGTACGAAATGTTCGACGAATTTGACATCGAGTACCTTTGCACCTGCAGCAGAGACAAGTATCTCCGTGCGCTTGTAGGACTCAGCGAGGATGACATGAACGAGCTTCGAGGTAGTGACGAGCCTGTTGAAACAAACTGCCGATTCTGCGGACAGAAGTATGTTTTTGAGCTTTCAGAGCTTGACGAAGCAAGAGCCGCAGCAAAAGAAGATAAAGAATAAAATAAATATAGAATCAAAGGGAGGATAGGCGCATATGATTAAAATTGAACGTACATCGGTAATGAACCTTGAAAACGCCATTCGCGGCGCGAGAAACCCCCTGAACAGCTGGGATAGAATGGACAGTGAGTATGATACCGAGGGAAACTACATCCTCGGTGAGAACGATCTTTCTCTTGGCATAAGACTTGCAAAGGCAGGTAACGACCACAGAAAATTCCTGCGTCAGATATTTGTATCCGTTGACGTAACAGCACCTCTTTACTGGTGGAAAGAGTACGACACATACAAGGTTGGCACCGTGGCAAACTCTTGCTCAACCATGCACAAGATCCACTCAAAGGAATTTTCCCGTGAGGATTTCAGCTGTGACAGAATGAGTGAGACTGCACTTGCTTGCCTTGATAATATCATTGAAGTTCTGGAGACACAGAGACTGAAGTTCATTCAAACAAAGGAAAGAGCATACTGGGATGACATGATCCAGCTTCTTCCCACATCCTATAACCAGATGCGTACCTGCACACTTAACTATGAAAATCTCATCAATATTTATTATGCACGCCGCAATCACAAGTTGCCTGAGTGGCATACATATTGCGACTGGATAGCATCTCTGCCTTACGCAAGTGAGTTTATCACAGGACTGCGTGGCGAATGATAGTCGGAGGAAACATGACAGAAGGAATCACTGAGACTACCCAGCGAAGCCGAATAGGCAGAAATGCGGGAATAGTTGGCATTGGTGTCAACATTCTCTTGTTTATTGTTAAGCTTACTGTGGGTATCATCTCGGGAAGTGTATCTATAATTGCCGATGCAATGAACAACCTGACTGACGCGGGCTCATCAATACTCGTACTCATCGGTTACGTTGTGTCAGCCAAGCCTGCGGACAGAGAGCATCCATACGGACATGCGCGAATGGAATATATCTGCAGCCTGTTCATATCCGTTATCGTAACGGTTCTGGGTATTGAATTGCTCAGAAGTTCTGCGGAATCATTTTTCGCAGCATTGAAGGGCGGGGCGGCGGCTGAATACGGCAGCTTGGCTATCATCATAATGGGTATTGCGGCATTCGTTAAATTGGCACTTGCTCTTTATTACAGAGTCGTCGGAAAAAAGATAAATTCCGATTCCCTCAAGGCTTCAGCGGCCGACAGCATTGCTGATGTGTTCTCAACCTGTGCAGTAATTGTCGGAATATTTCTCACCCCCGTTATAGGACCTGTGGCAGACGGTATTTGCGGCGCGCTGATTGCTGTGTACATTCTCATTATGGGCATTAAGCTCATAAAAGAAGCGTCAGACAGACTGCTTGGCACGTCTCCTGACATTGAACTCATCAAAATGATCGTCGCAAAAATAAAAAGCTATGACGGCGTGCTTGGTATTCACGACCTTGTGGTGCACAGCTATGGCTTTGAGAAGTATTTCGCATCGGTTCACGTTGAAATAGATGCTGAGCGCGATATGATGGAAAGCCATGACCTGATCGACAACATTGAGACTGATTTTTCAAAGAACACAGGCGTTCAGCTTGTGATACATCTTGACCCTGTAACTCTCAACGACGAGAGAGTGAACGCTATCCACGAGAAGCTTCACAAAATTGTTGATGAGCTGGCGTCGGAGTTTTCCTGCCCCATTTCTCTTCACGATTTCCGCGTTGTGTTCGGTGTGACTCATATCAATGTCATCTTTGACGTAGCACTCACCCACGAATTCCCGCTCTCAAATGACGAGATAGTAAAAACACTTCGTGAGGAAACAGCAAAGCAGATCGGCAAGGAATACAACCTTGTGATCACCATTGACCGTGATTATTCAACAACGAGATATTAAAAAAGACGGATGGCTTAATTGTTAAGCTGTCCGTCAATTTTTTATTTTGTTAGTGCTTGGGTTAGGAGCTTGTGTGCCTCGTCAAGTATGATCTTTCTCTCAACCAGAGGAACTCTTTTTCCGTCGATAAGCTGATAGTCCTCGTGCCCCTTACCTGCAAAGAGAACTATGTCCCCTTCGTTTGCAATTCTTACGGCAAAGCGGACTGCCTCCTCACGGTCTGTGATAGCAGTGTACAGCTTTGTGCGATCGAAATATGCCGAGATATCCTTGATAATGTTGTCGGGATCTTCAAAGTCGGGATTGTCTGATGTAATAACTGAAAAATCCGCAAGACGGGAAGCCGCCTCGGCAAGCTCACGACGTCTGACGTATGTTCTTCCGCCTACAGAACCGAAAACGCATATAAGCCGCTTCGGGGCATATTCCTTCAGTACGGTGAGTGCTCTGGTAAGACTCAAACCGTTGTGGGCATAGTCAATGATAAACGTAATACCGGGGATGGCATCCACTATCTCAAATCTGCCTTTGATGGAAATGCATTTCAGCGCGTCAGCCGCTTCACGAATGGAAATTCCACAGCATGTAGATGCCGCTATTGCCGCAAGTCCGTTGTAAACGCTGAAGCTGCCGGGAGTGCGGAGACGGATGCCTGTCTTAACATCATTTTTGATAACGTCAAAGTCGATGCCAAGGGAGGTTTCAGCTCTGAACGGACGCATGTCACATCCTCTGAACTCAGCCTCGTTATCAATTCCGTAGCTTATGAGACGTCCGACTGCTCCATTTATCATGTATTCCGCCGTGGGATCGTCAATGTTATAGATTATGTTCTTTGCGTTGTAATCAGTAAAGAGCTTCCGCTTTGCATCACGGTATTCTTCAAGAGTTGCGTGCTCACCGTCGCCGATGTGGTCCTCGGAGAAGTTTGTGAAAATTACTGTGTCAAACTTGATTCCCGCCACTCTGTAGTGGTCAAGCGCCTGGGATGAGACTTCCATGACAACATGGGTGTAGCCTCTCTCTCGCATCATTCTGAAATACTTGTGAAGCTCACGGCTCTCGGGGGTTGAGTTGATGGTTTCATATCGGTTTTCGCCTATAACAACTCCGTTTGTGCCGATGTAACCGCAATTGACACCGCATGAGTTGAGTATTTCTTCAATTAGAATTGCGGTAGTGGTCTTGCCCTTTGTGCCTGTGATACCAATGACTGTCATCTCATCTGCGGGATTGCCGTAGAATGCTGCTGACACGTATGCAAGAGTCTCACGAGAGTTTGATACAAGGATCTGTACCGCATCGTGGGGTAAGGGAAGTATCCGCTCGACCACAAATGCTCTACATCCGAGATCATAGGCCTGAGGAGCAAAGTTGTGTCCGTCAGCGCGTGCACCGGGCATGCAGAAAAACAGAGTAGAGCTGTCAGCAAGGCGTGAGTTGTATTCAATTTTTTCGATATACTTCTTGACTGCCGAGCCATGCATTTCGCATTTCACGTTCTCAAGCAGCTCAGTAAGCAAAGCAGTCATAAAATTGCCTTTCGTTATCAGTCAAATGATTTCGGGAAGCCGACGGTTTTGTGTCCCATAAGCTTGATGGCGCAATTTGCAAGAACTGTAAGAGAATCGATGAATCGCTCGTCTCCCTCCATGCTTCTGCCTATGAGGGAAAGCTCGGTGCATCCGAGTATCGCGCAGTCGCATCCTGCCTCGAACATGGGATCAACAACTTCGTAAAGAGCATCGGGGGAGGGGATTCCGCCCTTTTTCACCTGCTCGTAGATAATGTCCATCAGCTTTTTCTGACCGTCAGAGTCGGGTATCATGTAGTCCATCTCGTACTTGTCAAACTCATTCTGGTATGAACCTGACTGTATAGTACCCTCGGTAGCAAGAATTGCCGCTTTTTTATATCCGCACTTTTTGATGTGCAGTACGGTTTCGGTAATAATGCTGGGAACAGGTACCCCTACCGAATTACGCACCTCTTCAATGAAATAGTGTGCGGTGTTGCAGGGGATAACGATTGCACTTGCACCGTATGTTTCAAGAGACCTTGCGTCGGCAATCATTGCAGGCAGAGGACTCTCGCTACTGCGACCGAGTATGTAGTCAGTCCTGTCGGGAGTTGTTGCATGGCTTGACAGGATTATGTCAATGTGATCCTGGTCGCGGGAAGCAAGGGTATGCTCGGTAATCAGCTCGTAAAAATACGCGCTTGACATAGGACCGAGACCGCCGATTATTCCGAGTAGCTTTCTTTTTTCTATCATTTCGCACTTCCGTTAGTTTTTTTCGGATAGTAAATCTTGAATTTCTTGTTCTGTCGTCTGAGCTGTTCAGCAACGCAGATAAAACGCATGGGATTGAACATGAGATCCGGCTTGTACCAGACAGAGGAGTATTCAAAACCTTCTTTAGCGAGCTTTTTCGCGGTTTTAACAAGCTCCGCATCCTCTGTGTATGTGTAAGCGACCTTTTTGGGAATGTGGTGCCAGAAAACGGACTTTTCCACTCTTTCGCAATCCTCACCCTCGGACTCAAATACCTCTGTAGCAAGACGTGCAACGTTGAGACCTGCGGAAGTGAGATAGAAATTGCTTCTGCCCTGGCGGAGATTGATCTCAAATACACGGAAATCGTCCTCTGTACCCTCGCGGAGCTTGATGTCGAAGTTAGCAAAGCCGGTGTAGCCCATGGCTTCAAGCATTTCCTTGATCTTTTCCGCAACTGGAAGAGAGGAAACAGGCTCAGTTACGATAGCGGCATGGTTGCCAAGACCTTTGGGTGTGTGTTCTTCAAGCATTGTGTGACCGAGACACATAGCACGAACCTTACCGTGGCAGTCGGAGAACGTGGTGAACACTCTCATCTGTGAGTCGCCGCCGGCAATGAGTTCCTGCAGGATCATTTTTTCGTTGTATCCTGAATCGTATATCTCACCAACGATCTTTTCAGCTTCCTCGGGAGACTTTGCAAAGTAAACCTTGTTCATTCCATCAAAGGGATGCTTCCAGTATTCCACGCTGGATGAGGGCTTTACAATAATCGGATAAGTAAAACCGAGCTTGTCCTCCGTCAGACTGTCAGCGGTAGCTTTTTCTGTGAGAACTACTGTTGCGGGATAGGGAATACCGAACTTGTCACAGGTCTCGTAAAATTCTGCCTTTCTTGATACTGTGTTCAGTATGTCCTCGTTCGGGTAGGGGATGACGTAGTCAGAGAGCTCCTCGCGGTTGCGGATTATCATTGCGGCGTAGTCATCTGTGCATCCGATGAGCACAAGCTTGTCGCCGATATGAGCATCAGCAAAGCGATGGAGTGTGTCAAGCATTACCTCATCCTTGTCAATGTCGGGAATACTTCTGAAATTTATGATTCTTGAATATTTTGTCGCAGAGATCGCGTAACGTCCGAAGGCGTAGGATTTAACTCCGTACTGCATGTGGAACGCTCTTGCCACGTTGTAGCAGTTGAGGTCCGCGCCGAGAAGTACGGGTGTGATAGTCTTGTTCATAATAAAACCTCGGATAATTTTAGTGACGATTTATGGATAGATATTTTATGCGATAAATTGCTTGTGCCATACAAGGAATGTGTAAACAGTCCAGATCTTTCTTTGATTATTGGCAGAGCCGTTTTTATGGTCGTCAAGGAGCTTCAGGAGTGCGGACGTGTCGAAATACTCCTCAGCAATCTCTGATGTAAACGCTTCCTTTACGATGTTGTAGTATTTGTCCTCGCGGAGCCATGTGCGGATCGGAACAGGGAAGCCCTTCTTCGGTCTGTGTGCCCACTCGTCGGGGAGAGTTTTGTTTGCCGCAGTACGCAGAACAGCCTTTGTGTCATTGCCGTCGATCTTATATTTTGCGGGGATTTCCTGCGCTTCACTCATGACTACCTTGTCGAGATAAGGCACGCGAAGCTCAAGAGAGTGCGCCATGCTCATTTTGTCAGCTTTGAGAAGAATGTCTCCCGGCAGCCACAGATTAAGGTCGAGATACTGCTTTTTTTCAAGCTCGGAAAGATCCTTCACTCTGTCGTAAACAGGGCGTGTTACCTCTCGTGCGGTAGGACCAACCTTGTACTTGTCCTTGAGAATTGCTTCTGCTTCATCTTCAGGGAAAACAAGTGCCTGACCGATGAAGTAGTTCTCCGGCACGCCGCTACCCTTGATGATGAAATCGTGACCTTTGAAGTAGGGCATCTTTTCAGCTATATTTGCAAGTCCGCGGCGTAAGAAACCGGGGATCTTCTTGTATTTCTGCATCATTGGAGTCTCGTCGTACCACTCGTAGCCTGCATAGATTTCGTCAGCACCCTCGCCTGAGAGAACAACGGTAACGTGCTCCCTCGCAAGCTGAGAAAGGAAGTAAAGCGGTACGGAGGAAGGATTTGACTGAGGCTCGTCCATGTGATACTGGATAGTGGGGAAAGCCCCAAAGCACTCGTCTGCAGTGATATGCTTCAGATAATTCTGCACACCGAGACGTTCTGACAGCTCCTTTGCTTCACCTGTCTCGTCGAAGTTCTTTTGCTCAAATCCAACAGAGAAAGTATCGTTTGGCATGAGAGTTGCTGTGATATAAGATGAGTCAACACCGCCGGAAAGGAATGCGCCAACCTTAACGTCGCTGATTCTGTGAGCGTTGACCGACTCATGCACACGGGCATCGATCTGCTCCGCACATTCGTCATATGAAAGGGTATGCTTCTTTCCGAAATCCACATCCCAATAGCGTTCCTTTGTCATTCTGCCGTCTTTCAATGTGAACCAATGCGCCGGAGGAAGCTTGTATGTGTTTTTGAAGAAGGTCTCCTCCATTGAAGAATACTGGAAGGTGAGATACGGACGGAGCGCGCGCTCATTTACCTCGGGCTTGAATTCGGGGTGCTCAAGGAAGCTCTTGATTTCCGAACCGAAAATTACGTTTCCGCTTTCTGTGTTGTAATAGTAGAAAGGCTTGATCCCGAAGGGGTCTCTTGCACCGTAAAGTGTGTTTGAATTTGTATCCCAGATAACAAATGCGAACATACCGCGGAGACGGGATGCCAGGGAAGTGCCCCACTCTTCATATCCGTGCACGAGAGTTTCAGTGTCGCATCTTGTTTTGAAGACGTGACCCTTTGCGATAAGCTCATCTCTCAGCTCCATGAAGTTGTACACCTCGCCGTTGTACACGATGACAATGCTTCCATCCTCGTTGTACATGGGCTGTGAGCCGTCTTCAAGGTCAATGATTGAGAGTCTGCGGAAGCCGAGTGTGATGGAGTCGAAAGGACTCTCACCGCTCAGATGATAACCGTCGGAATCGGGACCGCGGTGGATGATCCTGTCTGCCATCTTGTGAATGACATCCTCACGCTTGTCAATAATTCCGGTAAAGCCGATAAAACCGCACATATATTTCTGCCTTTCGGGTTAAAATTCTTGTTTGCATTATAATTCACTCTATATTATACCACACTCTTCCAAATAAATAAATACAGTTAGCGTAATTTTTACAAATTAGTTTGTATTTATGTTGAAATTTTGCTTTCTGCTCTGTCTCATAAAATATTGACAAACATACTTTATTGATGTAAAATAATAAAAAAACTTACAAAAGTGAGGTACACTAAAATGATCAATAAGCTTGGACTTCAGATGTGGACACTCCGCGACACAATGGACACTCCAGAAAACGTAAAAATGACATTCCGCCGCATGAAGGAACTGGGTTACGACATTGCTCAGACAGCAGGCTGCAGAATTCCTTATGAAGAATACGCACAGATCGCAAAGGAAGAGGGTATTGAGATCTGCGGTACACATGACGACTTCGATCTCATGGTAAACGATATCGAAAAGTCTATCGAGCTTCACAAGATCCTCGGTACAACAAATATGGGTATCGGCGGCTTCCCCTGCAGAACAATTGAAGAAACAGAAGACTTCATCGAAAAGGCTAACAAGATCGCTGCAAGAATCGCTAAGGAAGGTATGAAGTTCACATACCACAACCACAGCAACGAGTTCATCCGCCTTCCCAACGGCAAGATCCCCATGGATATGCTTCTCGAAGGTCTCGATCCCGAAAACACATCCTTCGTTCTTGATACATACTGGGTACAGCACGGCGGCGCTGACATTCGTTACTGGATGGAAAAGCTTGCAGGCAGAATCGACATCCTTCACCTCAAGGATATGGCGAAGTGCGGCGATCCCGATGAGCAGTTCATCACTGAGATCGGCAACGGCAACCTTTATTGGGAAGGCATCCTTGACGTTGCAGAAAAGATCGGCGTAAAGTACTACGTTGTTGAACAGGACATTTGGCCCGGCGATCCCTTCGATTCTATAAAGATCTCTTCCGAATATCTCCACAAGAACTTCATGAAGTAATAATGGCAACAGTTACGATAATCGGTGCGGGAATGATGGGCTCAGCCCTTGCTTTTCCCGCGCGAGAGAACGGACATACCGTCAGACTTGTAGGCACTCCTCTCGACAGGGAGATAATTGAAATCTGCAAGAAAACCAACCGTCATCCCAAGTTCAATTTTGATTTTCCGGCTGGCGTTGAGTTTTATCAGATCGAGGACATGAAGACTGCAATTTGCGGATCAGACATGATAATCGGCGGTGTAAGCAGCTTTGGCGTGGACTGGTTTGGGGACTATGTTCTACCGGAGATACCGGAAGATATACCTGTGCTTACAGTAACCAAAGGGCTGATGGACACTCCCGACGGACGACTGCTCACTTATCCTGAGGTTTGGAAGGAAAAGCTCGAGAAAATCTGCAAAAAGCTGTCACTTAATGCGATCGGCGGTCCTTGCACCAGCTACGAGCTTGTTCAGCACGATCAGACCGAGGTGGCATTCTGCGGTGACGATATCGCGGTGCTCGAGAAGCTTCGCTCCATTATGCAGACTGACTACTACCATATCAGCATTTCCACAGACGTGGTGGGCGTTGAGAGTGCGGTGGCGCTGAAGAACGGATATGCACTTGCAGTGGCGCTGACAATCGGTGTAAACCAGAGGAATTTTGGCATCGACAGTGAGCTTCACTTTAATTCCCAGGCTGCTGTATTTGGTCAGAGTGTTAAGGAGATGCAGAGACTGCTTGAGCTTCAGGGTGCAGGCACACTTGACAATCTCTGTATTGGTGCAGGAGATTTGTACGTGACAGTTTACGGTGGTCGTACAAGACTTGTGGGAATACTTCTCGGTCGCGGACTTGATATTGACGAGGCTAAGGCAGAGCTGAACGGCGTTACGCTCGAATCCCTTGTGGTGGCCGTTCGAGTTGCTCGCGCCATTAAAATCCTTGCGGCAAAGGGCGAGGTTGATCCCGCTGACTACCCGCTGCTGATGCACGTTGACGCAATTCTCACTGACAAAGCGAAGGTTGACATCCCTTGGGAAGATTTTACGTTCGTTAAGAAATGATATAACTGCATAATAAAAAGAGACCTCGCTTCGAGGCCTCTTTTGTTTTTTATATTTACTGAATGACAATATCGCCAATACCGTAATCAACGCCGATGCAGCCAACCTCATCGAGCTGTTCGGGTGTCATGATAACTCCAACAGCTTCGTTTGCTTTCGCGAGGGCTTCTCCGATTGTCTGAGGATTCTTGTTTCTCTTTGAGCTGTACTGTTCGTAATTGCCAAGAGCAGCGGAGAATGTCTCAATATTATCACCGGAGAAGGTTTTTGCGTGGTTTTCTATGTACATAACCGTACCCTGCATATAGTCGTATGTGGGCGGATATGTCTCATATGCTTTGTCATAGATGAGATAGTTGTTATATGCACTGTGTCCTACAGGAGCATAATAGAACATAGGATCTCCGGGGTTTTCGGGATCGTAAGTATTGTGAACTCCCTTGAGTGTGGGGTATTTCTCCAGCCAGATATCACTGAAGAGATAGTCGGGCAGGTTTGCTGTAGCATAGACATTGTTGTTGTAATATTCAGAATACTCAGGAGTGTTGAATTCAAGTCCTTCGCGACCGGGTTTGATGCAGAGATTGTGGTGGAAGGAAACGTCACGGTCTAATCCTGCGCCGAGAAGGCTGTCACCTGTTGAGTTATAAACAATATTGCCGTAGATCTCATTACCGCCGGAGCCGTCACTTATAATACCTGCAACACCGCAGATATCAAGGTCTGACTCGTAGCCTGTGTTAATAACAACATTATAGCGAACTATAGTGCCGTAAGCGTAGCCGGAGGTTCTGATTGCACCTTCGTCGCAGTAGAACAAGCATGTGTCATAGACGTAGTTGTATTCGCAAAGGTGTTCGGGACCGGATGCGTTGATAGAACGGTTAGTTGAGTTGAAAACTTCGTTGTGGCAAATAGTAGAGCCGCAACCTTCAACGGTAATACCGCATTTGATGATTCCGCGTGTAGCCCATTCGTGAACACGGTTATTACAAATGATATTGCCGGAACGTGTAAGAGTGGAGGAGTCACCGCCGCTGATCTGGATACCGTGGTGGCCGAGATTGCTGATATCGTTTCCTTCAATTGTTATGCCGTTGCCGCTGCCGGTAATTCCGGATACATAGAAGTTGTTGATGTTACAATTGCGGATGGTGAGATTGTCAGCGTTAAAAGTGATAGCATTTTGCAGAGATAACTGAAGAGTTAAGCCATCAAATGTAAGCCAATCAGCGTCAGTTATCTTAATCAAATCGCCGTCAAGAGTGGGAACAGTAAACGCATCGGTTTTGAAGGTTTCTGTGGGGTAGTAGTACATCATTCCTGCACGATCTACGTAATACTCTCCGGGTACGTCAAGCTCCTCGGGAATATTGTAGAAGAAGAGCAGACCGTTCTCTACAGGGAAATATCCACCGGAGAAGGGAAGAAGCATTTCGTCTCTGTCTGTGTAGAGTTCAGTTACCTCTGTGTCATCAAGACACCATACAAACTTGAAACGGCCGCGAACAAAGAGATCCTCACGGTTCTTCCAGGAAAGCACTCTTTCCATGTGTTCTTCGCCATATTCGATGATTGTCTGAACAGCAGCGTCTTCTCCGCCATTATTGCCGTCGTTTTCAGTATAATTGCCGTGTTTATCGATGAAATATCCACCCTCGATTTCAATCCAACCTTCGTCTGCATTGGGGTAGCGGGCAAGATCCATCTGACTGCCGTTTGCGCAAATGAGGCCGATATAGTTGTAGTATCTATCCTGCTTAAGCATTTCGGCAATGTCATCAGCAGTATAGCCAAGCTTTCCGAGATCGTACATGTAAAGCTTGTCGCGTACTTCTTCGGGAAAGAGGGAGAGGGTTTCTCCGCTTGCTTTTTCAAACTCGGTGTAATCGAACGCTATGCCACCCATGAGAACTGTATTATCTTCGCCGATATAGCGGATGGGGCAGTCTTTTGTTCCGGAATCTTCAGCGGTAAATTCAATAGTTTTATCAACAGTGTATGTGCCGCTTGTCACGTGCACGTCAATTCCGCTGAGATCTGTCTTGTCAACCTCACGGATAGCATCACGGGCGGCTTCAACTGTGGGATACGGATTCTTCTCTGATCCGTCCGCATCATTTTTGCCGTTTACTGCTACGTATACAGTGAGAATGCCGTCTTTCAGTTCACCGATGCCGTATTCGTTGTCATCCTTTGAGAACATATTGCGAATGAGTCGAACAAGGTTAATTCGGTCGGCAAAGGGGTTGGTAGCTGTCACGGATACGATCATGCCGAGGCATATTGTGAGCGCGAGTGCAAATGCGATTAACTTTTTCATGTAATTTCCTCTTTTAGAATAATTGTATACTTGAATTATAACAAAAATCCACTCCAAAATCAACTGAAACCGTCCAGTCATTTTGCAAAAAAAAAGGTGGCGATTTTGTGTACAATAACGAAAAAACCGGAGCCCGAAGACCCCGGTTTAATATTGTGTTAGTTTGATTAGTTGAGTTCTGCGAAGTACTTGATTGTACGAACCATCTGGCTTGTGTAGGAGTTTTCGTTGTCGTACCAAGAAACAACCTGAACTTCGTAAAGATCGTCAGCGATCTTAGCTACCATTG
>SVSK01000040.1 GCA_015064345.1 Oscillospiraceae bacterium
CGAAGTCGAAGAATCTGACCGAGATCCTTCGATTACGCTTCGCTCCACTCAGGATGACAGACTTGAGGCTTGTCTTTTGAGCGCCACATCAACATGGTTGTCAAGCGCCAAGTATGCTTTAAGAAAACTCGCGCGTTGCTTTTGTTTATCTGTATTCTTTTTTCGCTACTTCCTCCTGATGGATGCGCTTCTTATATTCCAGCATCGCCTCGTAGCTGTCGAATATTCTCTGACTTGCCATGTCTACCACAACGGTAGCGGCAAGGAGATCGTGGATAGCGGATCTTGTCCGTGTTGAGGCAATCACGATAAGCTGAAGGAGCAGGAGAAGTCCTGTTACAACAACTCCCATAATACCCATGCTGCCCAGCAGTATCATTATCAGTATAAGAACGGGCACCATTGTCTCGATAGTGAATTTCCCGAGAAGCGTTCTCACCACAAGAGCAAAGTTTGTTATCTTTACTCCATCTGTTCGCATAAGGGCGATACCGAATATCTTTTTGCCAAGTGTCTGTCCGTTGCGGAAAATAAGTGGAACGATTATCTCCATTATCACATACGCGGCCAGGATAGAGAAAGTGAGGATAATGAGCGTGAGGTTGATTATCATGTTGTAGGCGTACACCGCATCCTTGTCATAGGAGAACGCGCGGTTGGCCTCTTCCCAAGTACGCTGGTCCTCTTCGCTCATAGCGAGCTTTTCAGACTCGGTTATGTAGATCTCCACACCGTACTCCGTCTCGTACTTTTCCCGCACGGCGTTCATGTCCTCATAGTAGCTGTCATAGCCCAATAAAAATGACAAAACCGCGGCAAGTCCCACGGCAAGTATACCGAGAAGGATCATGTCAAAGATATAAGCGGACACACGTTTCCAAATGCTCGCTCTCTGCAAATCTTCTGTCATAAACGACTCCTTCCCATGCATTATTCATCAATATATACTATATCACAAATCAAAAGAAAAATCCATATGTTTTTGATTTTATTTCACTATTTTCACTAAAATATTCTATTTACCGATGAGAATAATACAATTATTGGTTAAAAACCGCAATCATTTCTTTCTTTTCCTGCGGGAATATGATATAATTAATATCAGTAAATCAAACCGGAAAGACAGGCGGGCGACAGAATGAAGAAAAACATACTTGTCGGTGCGTATCATTTACAGAAGAACGCACGAGACGAAGAGCACATCAAGGATATCAAAGACTGCGGCATAGATTTCATCATCGGAATGGAAAATGACACCGCCGCACTTGATCTTTTTGAAAAATACGGACTCGGGGCTATTGTCTCAGGGGCTGTTCCCGGCTGGTGGGGCGGATTTGGTGAGAACTGCGGCAAGCTACGGGATACAAATCCCCTCTCAAAGTATGAAGAATACGCCGCAAGGTTCGTTGATCATCCGGCGATAACCGGACTGTGCATAGGAGACGAGCCATCGGTGCTCGATCTGCCTTACTTCGGTGAGGTAGTCGAAAAAATGAAGGAGCTGTTTCCCGATAAGCTGCCTTATCTGAACCTGTACCCCGGCTACGGAGTGGAATTTGACACGAGACGGGATTTCACCGCGGCAGAGAAGCAGATCGGAGTCTCCGACTTCAGCGAGTACTTTGCCGAATACTGCAAGAGCGTACCCCTTCCCTATCTGAGCTTCGACCATTACGTCTATTCATCCTGCCGCGAATGCTTTGAGAGCGATCTCTCCTCCGCAAGCTGGGCGTGTCGGGAGTATGACCGTGAGCTGTGGGTGGTGCTGCAGGTCAACTCAAAGGAGCCGAATGTTTGTCTCAGCGAGAATATGCTCCGATATCAGGCGTTCACAGCAATGGCGTATGGCGCCGATCGGATCACATGGGCTTGCTGCTCAGGCGGATGGTGGCATAACAATCTGCTTGACCCGGAAGGGCGGTGGACAGAGCAGTACGAAAAGCTGAAGCGGGTAAACCGCGAGATCAAGCGAATCGGCGAGAGGTATGTTAACTACCGTAACAAGGCAACAACTGTATCATTCTTTGGTGTGCCTGTGAACTGCACCGCCTTCAAGAGTGTAACGACAGGCGATCATGCAGTTATCGGTGACATGGTCTCACGCACTGACCCGAACGCTTACGCTATGCTCATCTGCCCGGCTGAGGATATATATGACAATTCCCCAAAGGTTCACGAGGTTTCCTTCCGCACAGACGGACTGGAAAACATCGCAGTAATCGGTGGTGAAGGCATCATTCCCTACCGGAAGCACACAGACGGCACATACACCTTCCCCCTCGAGTCATCCCACGGCGCGCTGGTTGTGGGAAACAGATAATTCAAATAACAAAAAATACCCCGATCGCTCGAGGTATTTTTCTTTTTCTGTCAATCACATTTCCCTGTTTATCCGTTCGTCCATGTACGCCCATCTTTGGGTGATGAAATCCCGCAGATACTGCACCTGCTTTTCGTAGGTGTCATAGACTTTCGGATCAACAGAACCTGCTCCGATGCGATAGGGCATGATGTTCCACCGCTTGAAGTTCTGCTGCTGCGACCCCTCGAGCGCGGAGGAATGACGGTCGATAGAGGAAAGGGCAACCTCAAGAAGCTCATCCTTCATCTCATTCCATCTTTCCTTTACCCGATCGTTAAACTCGTCATAGGTGATGAGATAATTCATCCAGTTTTCCATGAGGTACTCGTACTCGCACTCCGTTGTGCACCAGCCGTCATAGCCGGGAATGTCGCCGTAATGGTTGCCTAGCGCCATATCAAAATCCCACACGGGGCCCATCATCAGCTTACCGCCCTCTCTCTTCCACATATAGCAGCTGCGGTAGAAAGCGGATTCCATATTAAAGGTCAACTCCGTTGCGATAAACCAGTCTACCCATGAGTCGATGTCAATATAGTCCTGCCACCCCGCATCCCGGATGATCGCCTGCTCCATCGCCAGTATATACGACTTGACGTAGGTGAATTCGGGAGTGTTCGCAACTTCAGCTTCAGGCTCCTTGACGTAAATACGAACTACCTTTTCGGCGTCGAAATAGTCTCTGTTGTACACGTTCTCGGAATCGAAATCCCAACCGACTTCGCAGATGAATCCGATATCCATTCCGCCGAATGACGAGGGTTCGTCTCCTTCCACGGGAGAAAAATCAAGTCTGTTCTTCCCTTCCTCGATCTTGTCGGCAAAGGTATAGACACCGAGATATTCTCCGTTCAGGTACAGGTTAACGGAAATGTGCGTGGAAGTGAACTCAAGTCCGTCAAGGGAAGCGGCAATGTCATGAGCCACCTGGTTGCGGATGAGGGATTTGTCAGCGTAGTTTGAAGTAAGCACCCAGTCGCGATTCTGCCCGAGTCCGAGTAGAGATGCACCGTCGTCCAGCTTGATACGGTATGACTTTTTCGGGAATTGTGTCCACGATGCGTTGCCTCTGCCCCTTATCTTCGTGGGGTACTCCTCACCGTCGATGTACATCACACCGTGGACGTACTCGGTTTTAGATTCAATTGCCACGCCGCCGTCCGTGAATATCTCCATCACGGGGATGCCGTAGGATAAGCGGTACGGGATTAGGGTAAGCTCTCGGGAGAATCCCTCGGAATCGGTGAGGGTTATTATGTGCTCTTCTCGCAGGTCATAGGTAGCTTCTTCTATGTATCCGTCAGTAACAAAGCGGAGTGTAGCAGACGTCACGTCAGTCCATGCGGCAGTAAGGGGATAGCCGAAACGGATCACGTCGCCCTCCACCTCAAAGGAGCAGTCCTCGTAGGCTATGCCTGTTCCGGATGAGACAAGCTCGATTCCCTCGATCACCGCGGTGCAGAGGATTGGAGCCTCAGTCTCAGGCGGATCTGTTTCCGGCGCATCAGTCTCGGGAAGATCTGTTTCCGGTGGATCTGTTTCGGGAGCATTGGTCTCCGGCGCGGCAGTGTCAGGCTCAATCGTATCGGTCACGCCGGTCTCGACAGGTGTAACGTCCCCGCAAGCGCACAGCGCCAACAGACAAACAAGCGCAAAAACCGCAAATAATCTCCTCATACCGCACCTCCTTACCCAATATTCGGGCGTTTACTATATAAGACGAATTTATTATATTAAATATATCATACCAAGTTCCCACAGTCAACCGAAAAACAAAAAAAATCGACAGAACCCTCGTCCTGCCGATATTGTGTTATGTGAGAGAATCTGTTGGCTTTTTCTCTTTTTCGTATACATGCAGACTGCCGCCGAGGAACTGACGTGCTCTCTCGGGTGCATCCTTTGCGTCTCCCCAAGGCTCGTCAGCATATCTGTAGTCGAACTTCTTGCAGAACCAGCTTACGTCTCCGCGAAGCTTATCGAAATATGCCTTCTCAACCTCGCTGACCTGTCTGTAGAATTCGCCGAATTCCTTTTTGGAAAGACGTTCGCGAGCCGCAGCGATAAATCTGCCGTAATGCTTAAGACAGAAATACGGAGCCTTCTTCACCTTTTCTCTGAAAGCCTCATCGTTCTGCCACAGAAGCGCCGCAGTCTCGATCATATTCTTGAAATTGTACTCGATTCTGTCGCAGATGTAGCAGCTGTGCTCCAGCTTGTCAAGTCGCTTTGCTGCGTTTTCACCGGTCTTAACTACGAAAAACGAGCCGAGGTTTCCGTCGATGTCCTCAGCGATCTTGTCAAGATGACTTTCCAGCATTAATGTAAGGGGAAGTCTCTTGCCGCGCTCGAACATAAGCGAAAGATGCGTGTCGCAGAAGCCAAGCTCATTTGTCTTGATTCTCACGTCAGGCTCCATCATGGACGCGCCAAGAATGAGGTCAAGCTCGTTTGCCTCAAGTCTGTTGTACATAAGGCAGAAGGGGCAGGTGCAAGAGTCCTTTTCCTGCACCTTTTCAAATGCCTCGTTTACGGGAATTGTGTATATCTGTTCCATGTTTTTCTCCTTTTCGGGGAATAATATTTCGGGGGTATGTTGACAAACATTGAAATGTACGCTATAATGTACATGTAGGGGGTGAGAAAATGTTAAACACCAATGTAACGAACTTCAGAAAAAATCTGTTTGAGCTCATGGAGCAGACCATCCGATACAACGAGCCGATAAATGTCAGCACCAAAAGCGGTAATGCAGTGGTTCTCAGCGAAGAGGATTACAACGGTATGATAGAGACTCTGAACCTGCTCTCCGATCCGATTATGAGAAAAAAGCTCATTGCAGGGCGCGATACTGCTCTTGATGAGTGTGTCGGAGAAGATGAGGTTGAGTGGTAATGTATAAGATCGTTTACACCAAGGAAGCGGCAAAGGATATTCCAAAGCTTAAGTCAGCTCATCTTGACGGCAAAGCCAAGGCACTGATCGCGCTTATCAAGGAGACACCCTATCAGACACCGCCACCTTACGAAAAACTTGTGGGAGACCTTTCAGGCTACTGCTCACGAAGGCTCAATATCAAGCACAGACTTGTCTACCGTGTATACGAGGAAGAAAAAACTATAAAGATCATCTCCATGTGGACACACTACGAGAATGTTTAACAACTTCAAAACGCTTTCACAAATGTATGTGAGAGCGTTTTTTACTTATGTTTTATTATTCTCCGCCGCCGATCCAACGCTCGTAGTAGAACAGGTACTGCTGTGCGATGCCCGCATATCTTCCCATGGGGGATGGGTCAAATCCGCCGGGGAAATGTCTCTCAAGGGAGCGCTTGATCCACACGTCAATGGGAAACGCCTCAGTCTTGCCGAATCCGAACAGCAGAACGCAAGAGCTGACCTTGGGGCCAACGCCCTTGATCCGGCACAGCATTTCCGTTGCATCCTCAAAGCTCGCTTTATCGATTTCATGAAGCGAAACCTCGCCCGAGAGTATCTTTCGGCAAGCGTCATGTATGTAACCTGCGCGGAATCCGGTCTTGAGGGCAAAAAGTCCTTCCTCGCCTGCGTTATACAGCGCCTCAGCCGTGGGAAACGCACCGTCCACACCGTATTTTTCGCAGAGGGCGGTGATTATCTTCTTAATTCGGGGGATATTGTTGTTTTGCGAGATGATAAACGAGATCAGGGCTTCAAATGGGTCCTGTCGGAGAATTCTTATTCCCGCGCCGCATCTTACCGCCTCAGTCATAACACAACGGTCAACCTCGTTCGGCATAGCACCCAGAATAGTGCGGTCAGCCAGTTCGTAATCCTCGTCAAGGGCAAGGTAGTGCTCCCAGGTTTGACGGTAATCCGGCTCGTCCGCACCTTCAATGCGGATCACACCCTCTCCAAGCTGACGGAATGTGACGCGCCGCCCGTGAGCGATGCCCGAGAAAACGGAATTATCCCCCTCTACGGGATCAAAGCGAAATGCCTGACCGCAGTCGAATGTCTTGTAAACGGAAAAGTTACCGCAGTTTCCCACAGTAACATAATCACGTCCCGAGTCAATTATCGTCGGCAGGATCATTTTGTCGCACCGATGTAGGGCCAGTACTGCTTAAGGTAGTCGATACCGGACCAAAGAGTCATAACGATCATCGCCGCTGTTGTAACGTAAGAGAGAATGTGCCACTCTGCAAAAGGAGCAAACCAGAAGAACACTACAGGCTCGAGAAGCACAGTGAGAATGCAAGTGATCTGTGTTACGGTCTTTACCTTACCAAGCCAAGCCGCCGCAATAACGAGACCTGCCTTGTTAGCCGCAACCATTCTCATGGATGTTACAGCAAATTCGCGGAAGATAACGATAGCCGCCGCCCAAACGAACACATCGCGAATGTAGTCGAACTTCACGAGGATACCGAGCATTGCGGAAATAACCATGAACTTGTCCGCCAGCGGGTCCATAAACTTGCCGAAGTCTGTGATAAGGTTGTACTTTCTGGCGATCTTACCGTCCAGCATATCGGTAAGGGATGTGATAGTGAACACCGCCGCTGTGATTATGCGAAGCCACATATCCGAGATAGGAAGCGGCACGCAAAGAAGCACGAGAAAGATCGGCACGGTCACAAGGCGAAATACTGTAAGTTTGTTAGGTAAATTCATAGCTGTTGTTCCTTTTTATGTATAGTTATATGTTAAGGAGCGCCTCACCAACGAGGTCGTAATCCATATAGTCGGTTATCTTCACGTCAAGCATCTCGCCCTCTGCGATTCGCAGCTCGGGACGGGAGGTAGTGAACCAGATCTTGCCGTCAATGTCAGCCGCCTCACCGTAGCTTCTGCCGTAGTGAGACTCGGCAACAGGGTCAAAGCCCTCGCAAAGCACGCGGACAACGGAGCCGACGCGGGACTTGTTGTATTCCTCGCTGACAGAAAGCTGTGTCTGCATTACGATGTCGTATCTGTCCTGCTTAACCTGCTCGTCGATCTGATCTTCGAAGTCGTAAGCGGGGGTGTCCTCTTCTCTTGAGTAGGTGAACGCACCGAAACGCTCGAACTTCGCTTCCTTAACAAACTCGCAAAGCTCTCTGAAGTCCTCTTCCGTCTCACCGGGGAAACCGACAATGGCAGTTGAACGAAGGACGATACCGGGTACCTCGCGGCGAAGCTTCGCGATATTCTCGCGGATCATAGCAGAGTCGCCGTGGCGGTTCATTGCTGTGAGCATATGGTCGGAGATGTGCTGTACGGGAATGTCAATGTACTTTACCACTCTCGGGTTGTCGCGGATCTCTGCCACCAGCTCGTCGGTGATCTTGTCAGGATAGCAGTAGAGCAGTCTGATCCACGGGATGTTTGTGGCGTCGCAGATACCGCGGATAAGCTCGGGAAGTGCGTACTCACCGTACAGGTCAATACCGTAAGCGGAGGTGTCCTGTGCGATAAGGTTGAGTTCCTTAATGCCAAGAGCGTCAAGAGAGGTTGCCTCTTCAATGATGTCCTTCATGGTGCGGCTTCTCATCTTACCGCGGATAAGCGGAATAGCACAGTATGTGCAACGGTTCGAACAGCCCTCAGCGATCTTCAGATACGCCATGTGGTCCCCTGTTGTGATAACTCGCTCGCCGCCGATAACGGAGGTCTCCTTGTCATCAAAGCAGGTGTATGCCGCAGCCTTTTTACCCTTTGCCATAACGGAGTCCACAGCCTCAACGATCTTGTGGATACCGCCAACACCGAGGACAGCGTCAACCTCGGGAAGCTCTTCGAGTATCTGCTCTCTGTAACGCTCGGCAAGGCAACCTGTCACTACGATTCCTTTGAGGGTGTGGTGCTTCTTCAGCCAGCCGATATCAATAATGTTATCAATGGATTCCTTCTTCGCACTCTCAATGAACGCGCAGGTGTTGATGATCACAACATCCGCTTCCGTTTCCTCAGGTGTGATCTCGTAGCCTGCGTCAAGAAGATGCTTGAGCATGACCTCTGTGTCACACAGATTCTTGGAGCATCCGAGAGAAATGAATCCAACCTTCGTATTCTTTGCCATATGTATGCCTTTCTATGTTTAAGAAAAACTTTGTTAATCAAAAGTTTTTGATCCAATCTTTTTTCAAAAAGTTGGCGGGTTCGAAGGGCAGAGCCCTCGTCGATGACCGCAGTCATCGAAATACCCAAGCGACGGAAAAAAGTTCTCTTTCCGAGATTCGCTAAAAGCGAACTCGACGAGTTCCACGAAGTGGAATCTCGGTTTGCCAACTTTTTCTCTCGCTAAAGAGAAAAAGTAGATCTGCCTCATCTCATTTTCTTTATTGCATCGAATATTTCCCCTGCGGAAAAGCCAAGCCGCATGAGAGAAGCAATTGCCTTCTGCTGCTCGATCCTGTCCATCTCGGAAATATTCGGGAATTTCTTTTTTATGTTGTACCACAGTGCATCCGCGTAGTCTTCTTCGGGAATGGAGTCCACCGCCGCCTCTGCTGCCTCACTTTTGTATCCGTGAGAAAGTAGATATGTCAGTATCCGCCGTCTGCCGTAGTGCTTGCTTCGCAGCTGCAATTCCGCCACCCTCACGCATATCTCATCTTCGTCAAGATAGCCATGCTTTTTCAGCACCGTCACCGCATATTCTGTAACTTCAGCGGAGAATCCCTTTTGCTTCAGTCTGCGTGAGACGTCCGATTCGCTTCTGTCTGCATTTCCGATGATCCGGCTACCCTCTTTCAGAGCGGACGTCATCTCTGCAGACATCGCGATGCGGTCGAAGAGCTCACTGTCAACCGGGTCAAGCTCTTTTATCGGGGTCTCCGCCACCAGTTTTTGCCAGAGTCCGCGGGATACGAAGAAATGCTCCGCTCCGCCGCTGTTTTCGTCGGCAAGAGTAATCGACACACTGCCGCGCTCGGGAATGATTATCGTCTTAACAAACATCACTCAACCTCCCCGTCACTTACGCGGTGGAACATTACCGAGTCAAAACGTCCTTCAGGGATAATATCCGGCTCGCAGGAGGTGATGATTATCTGTCTGCCTGCTTCAGCCCCCAGAGAGTCGAGAATGTAGCGGCGTCTGTTTTCGTCAAGCTCGGAGAACACGTCGTCGAGAAGTATTACCGGATACTCACCGCCAACTGTCTTTGCGATCTCCGCCTCTGCCAGCTTCATTGACAGAACAATACTTCTCTGCTGACCCTGTGACGCGTATGCCTTTGCCTCGCGTCCGTTGAAAATGAGCGCAATGTCATCCTTGTGAGTTCCCCAAAGGGTACTGCCTGCCGCCACTTCACGCTCAACGTTTTTTGTCAGCTTTTCGTAGAGGATGGATTTGTCAGGTCGTGCGTCCGCCTCAGTCAGCGGTCTTGGCATATCATCGTACAGCCCGTGGGATGTGTATCGCAGCTCAGGCACCTCACGTCCGTCAGTCATTCCCATGAAATAACGTCCAACCGCCTCGCCGAGATATTCCACGTACTCCCGTCGAAAAGCGGCAATCCACGCACCGCACTCGCTGAGCACGTCTGCATAAACTTCCCACTCTTCAACCGTTACACGCTCTCCGTCAGCCGCACGTTTGATAAGCGCATTTCGCTCCGCGAGCACCTTGTGATAGCGGCGGAGATAGGTGAGGTATGTTCCCGAAAGCTGTGAGAGAGCGATATCGAGAAATGTTCGTCTTTCCAGGGGTCCGCCTGTTACCATTGACAGGTTTGCAGGGCAGAAAAGCACCGCGCGGAAGCTACCCATCATCTCCGCAGAGGAAGTGAGGGGCGCTCCGTTACGCATGATACGCTTTTTGCCGTTTTTCGGGATGATCACCTCAAGTCGGGTGTCGTTTTCGTACCCGTCGCGGCGGTAATCTATAGCGGCAGATGCAAAATCCGCGCCGAAACGAATAAATTCACGCTCCTTTGCCCCTCTGAACGATCTGCCGCGAGCAAAGTAGTAGATTCCCTCAAGAATATTCGATTTTCCCTGGGCATTCATTCCCCAAAGCACGTTGATACCATCCTTGAACTGCACCTGTCCCTCGGAGATGTTGCGCCAGTCACGGTATGTAACCTGAGATACTATCATACCCTACCCTTTGCCGTTATGTTAGTTTTTCGTAAGTGATTTGCCTATTTTTGTGAGTAAACTCACCATATATGTTATTTTTCTGTAATAATTTTGCGATACACCCTGGAGTTTCGTCAGAAACTCACGAGTTGGTCGAAGCTCATACAAGTCTAAACGGCATGTTATACCGGCATCGACCTAAATCTGCACTTCGGAGTTTCGTCAGAAACTCACGAGTTGGTCGAAGCTCATACAAGTCTAAACTGTATGTTATACCGGCATCGACCTAAATCTGCACTTCGGAGTTTCGTCAGAAACTCACGAGTTGGTCGAAGCTCATACAAGTCTAAACTGTATGCTATACCAACTCATTAGTCACCCAAATCGATGAGTCTGATGTCGAGATCCTCATCAAGTCCGTCGATGTCGTCAAGATCGTCAATATCGTCAACGGAAACCGGAGCATCTCCCTCGTCCATCTGGCTTCTCTTCAGCTTGATCTTTTCTTCAAGCTCTGCCGCCAGTGAAGGATCAGCCTCAATGGTCGCTCTTGCGTTGTCCTTGCCCTGTCCGAGGCGGTTGCCGTCATAGTAGAACCATGCGCCGCTCTTTTCAATAATGCCAAGCTCTACGCCCATGTCGATGATCTCGCTCATCTTGGAGATACCTGTGCCGTAGAGAATGTCAAATTCCGCAGTCTTGAAGGGAGGAGCAACCTTGTTCTTAACAACCTTACACTTTACGCGGTTACCGTAGATCTCCGCTCCGTCCTTGAGGCTTTCTGCCTTGCGGATCTCGATTCTCACGGATGCGTAGAACTTCAGCGCACGGCCACCTGTTGTTGTTTCAGGGTTACCGTACATTACGCCGATCTTTTCACGGAGCTGGTTGATGAAGATAACGATGCAGTTTGTCTTGGAGATAGTGCCGCCAAGCTTACGGAGTGCCTGGGACATAAGTCTCGCCTGCTTACCGACGTGAGCGGATCCCATATCGCCGTCAATCTCTTCCTGGGGAACGAGTGCTGCAACGGAGTCGATTACAACGATGTCAATAGCACCGGAGCGAACAAGTGCGTCGCAGATCTCAAGTGCCTGCTCACCGGAGTCGGGCTGTGATACGAGAAGATTGTCGATGTTTACGCCGAGATTCTTTGCATATACGGGGTCAAGTGCGTGTTCTGCGTCAATGAAAGCAGCCTCGCCGCCGATCTTCTGTACTTCAGCGATAGCGTGGAGGGCGATCGTTGTTTTACCGGAGGATTCGGGACCGTATACCTCAACGATACGTCCGCGAGGAAGTCCGCCTATACCGAGCGCCATGTCAAGGGAAATAGATCCCGTGGACACAGCAGAAACGTTCATCTTGGGGTTCTCACCCATCTTGATGATAGTTCCTTTGCCGTAGCTCTTTTCAAGCTGGCTGATGGCGGTGGCAAGGGCTTTTTTCTTTTCTTCGGGGGTCTGTTCACCGGGGTTGGTTGTCTGTTTCTTAGTCGTCGCTTTTGCCATAATATATATAATCCTTTCGCAACTAATATCGAACATATTTTCGCATCTTTATTATACAGCAAAAGCGATAGAATATCAATAGATGCGAGGAAAATTAACAAAGTGTTCGAGGTGATTTTTTCTTCTTCATATTCCGCCGCTTTACTCTTCAACCGAACTTTTTGCTCAACCCATTTTTTTGCACTACGCGTGGGGCGCACAAGAGGTGTTCCATGTCCACACCTCTTGTGAATCACCTGCCACCAAGGGGAAAAGGCTAACGCAATTTTCCCCTTTGGAAACCCCTTTTGCACTAACTTTGGTTAATACTTTCAGGCATTCATGCCACTTATAGCAATCATTTCCCATGACGTTAGCCCTAACCTTTAACCCGTCAAACCTCTTTATGGGGAACAACTGAATTTTGATGTTGAAAAATGTGTCAATCGAACTTTACGGGCAAGTTCAAACATACGGGCGTATCTGTAGCAAATACGGATAAACAATATTGGCGTGAGTTGTTTTATGTTTTAACTGCACTAAAACAAGAGAGGTTTCCAAAGGGGAGAACAGTGAACGAAGTGAACTCTTCTTCCCTTGGTGCCGGGTGATTCTTAAGAGGTGCCGGCATGGGTACCTCTTAAGTTCTACGCGAATAGCGTAGACAAGGTTAAAAGAGCAAGTCCGGTTGAAGATTAAAGCGGGAGCATAACATCCTTTGTAACCTGCGTTAGCAACCCCACCGCTCCACGCATAGTGGAAAACAAAAAAGCCGAACTTTTGTCCGGCTTGTCTTTGCTTCTATTCAATAACCACTCTCGGCACTCTCTTGCTCACCTTGCAGATGACCTCGTAGTTGATGGTACCTGCACGGGAGGCAAGATCACTTGACATCTGTCCGTCGTCTCCGCCGAAAAGCGTTACCGCGTCTCCGACCTTAACGCCCGATTCTTCGCCATCTTCCGGAGTAATATCCACCATGAACTGGTCCATGCAGATTCGTCCAACCTGCGGGTACATTTTTCCGCCGATCTTCACAGAGCATCCGCTGTAGGCTCTCTCAAATCCATCGGCATATCCTGCCGCAACTGTGGCGATAAGCATCTCGCGCTTAGCCTCATATGTGGCACCGTAGCTGATTCGCTCACCGGGGTTCACCTTGTGTATGTGAGTAACCGATGAATCAAACTGCATTGCAGGGGTGAATCGAGGGTCGATGGCACCGTTCGGCATAAGTCCGTAGATGATAACGCCTGCTCTTACCGCGTCGAAATATGCCTCGGGAAGTCCAAGAGATGCCGCGGAATTTGCCGCATGGCGCACACCTGTGTCAACACCGTTTTCGTGGAGCACATCGAGGATCTTATTAAATCTTTCAAGCTGCATACGGGTGTATCCGCCGTACTGCTCGTAGCCCTCAATGATGTTGCCGTTCATAAACTCCTCGTCAGCTGAGGAAAAGTGGGTGAATATGCCGCAGATCAGAAGGTTTTCGTTCTTCGACAGCTCCGTTATCTCACGGGTTGTCTTCTCCGCACCACGCTCGTCAGCAGGGAAACCGACTCGGTTCATGCCTGTGTCAAGCTTAAGGTGAATCTTCAGCTTTCCGCCGAATTCCTTTGCTGCGTTTGCAAGCTCAAGGGCGTTGTCATATGACACTACCGCGCAGATAATGTCATCGCGAAGCATGGTTCCCACGTTTTCGGGGCTGATGTGGCCGAGGATGAGAATGTCAGGATGTCTGCCGTTTCTCTTCTCTATCTCGCGAAGCTCTGCCGCTTCTTCCTCGGAAGATACAGCAAAGAAATCGCATCCTGCGTCTCCCAGCGCGCCTGCAGTTGTAGCAATACCGTGGCCGTAAGCGTCCGCTTTTACAACGCAGATGACACGCGGCTTTTCCTCACCTGTCTTCTTCGCGCCCTCGCTGACAATATATTCAATTTGGGAATAGTTATTGATCAACGCACTTTTGTAAACGTACGCTATGTTCTTGTGTTTCATGACTGCTGCCTTTTTATGTTAGCTTTTTTATGTTAACATTTTTCGTTAATTAGTCTTTTCGTAACCCAGTATCCGCACTGTGCGCATCTCGCCGTTCATTGCTCTTGCGGTCACCGACACGGGAAGTCCGTCCTCGCCCACTGTAACAACTCCGTCGGAGTAGGTTATGACTGTCTCGAGGCCGTCGGAGGATTTCTTCACTGACAAGACCCCGTCTTCTCCGCGAAAGAGCAGATCGAAAACGGATGTCAGCCCTGCTGAAGCCTCACGGGACAAGGCGAGATCCTCTGTGGGGGATGAGATAACGCACTGCCCTCCGCTTATTCTGACGGAAACGTAGGACGAGCGTTCGGGCGACTTCACAGACAAGGTGATATTCTCTCCCTCACGTGTCACATCGCACTCCACTTCCCCGTATTCCGACGAAAAGGTTGCCGTAAAGGAAGCGGGATATCGGGTATATTCAAAGATTCCGGATGTTCTTTCACTGGCAGTGCATCCGGAATCAAAGATGATCAGTAATGTAGTGCAAAGTAAAATGCACAGTAGCTTTCGCATAGCCGCCTCCGCAAAGATCGAGTTTCACTCAATTCTATGCTTCACATGGGCAGCCTATGTCAAAGAAATCTTTTCTTAATATCTAACAGGTGTAACCTCTGTGTTTCTGTTGTAGAACTTGAGCACCTTGAGCATCTTGTTTGTTGCTTCAAAGTAAACAGCAGTGGACTTGCCGTCCTTTTCGAGAATTGCATAGTATGCGTCAGGGCTTGCTGTGTTGCCGCGGAAGTCCATGATCTTGTCAGCCTTCTCGAACTGCTTTCTGTTGCCCTCGTTCATGGGAGCGATAACCTTCAGCTCGGATGCGAGGTTTTCAAACTGAACTACCTGCTTCTTTCTGCCGTAGATGTTGGAGATAACAAGCTTTGCGCTCTTTACTTCGTACTTGTGCTCGAGCTGAGCGAACTTCCATGTAAGACCGTAAAGGATCCATGTAAGGAAGGGCATTACTGTACCTGCAGGCCAGAACTTGATCGCAAGGAAAAATGCGAAAAGACCGACACCTACAAAGAGATAGAGGGAGATGAGACCGATTCTGATCCACTTAAGCTTGCCCTCGGGCTTTTTATCCACCGTATATTCGGCGTAGTTTACTGATTCTTCCATTGAAATAATCCTCCGTGAGAAATTATGGTAAATTTTATTCGCAATATTAATTATAACACATATTCCCCCGCTTGGCAATACGTTGGGGTGAAAAATGGCAAAAATTATTTCCCTAGAGAGCGAATTTTGTCTCTGAGATATGCCGCTTCCTCGAAACGAAGCTCCGATGCCGCCTTTTTCATTTCCGCTGTCAGGCGCTCGATCTCCTCTGCCACCGACAGCTTCGACGTATCCGCCACAGCCGGAGCAGTCTTTCCTCTGCCACGTCCGCGCTTGCCCTTGTTCTCGTCCGTGCCGATTCGGATAAGGTCAGCGATACGCTTTTCAACCGTTTTCGGAGTGATCCCGTGAAGAGCGTTGTATGAAAGCTGTATCTCGCGGCGGCGTTCGGTCTCTTCCATTGCGTCCCGCATGGATCTTGTAATCGTATCCGCGTAAAGAATGACCTTACCGTTTGCATTTCGCGCCGCGCGTCCGATCATCTGAATAAGGGAACGGGTGGAGCGGAAGAGGCCTTCTTTGTCAGCGTCAAGTATCGCCACAAGGGTAACTTCAGGCAAGTCGATACCCTCGCGAAGCAGATTGATTCCAACCAGCACGTCAAATTTGCCCATTCGGAGATCTCGAAGCAGTTCCGTGCGCTCCATTGTCTCGATGTTGTGGTGGATGTACTTTACCCGCACGCCCTGCTCGTCGAAGTATTCGGTGATATCCTCCGCCATCTTCTTTGTAAGAGTGGTAACAAGCACTCTCTCACCCCGTGCGGTTCTTTCCTTGATCTCGCCGAGAAGATCATCCACCTGTGTCTCAATGGGGCGCACCTCAACCTCGGGGTCAACAAGTCCCGTAGGTCGGATGATCTGCTCAACAACCTGCTCGGACACGTCTGCCTCATATTCCGCAGGAGTTGCAGACACCATGACCACCTGACCGAGCTTTGACTCAAATTCACCGAAGTTCAGCGGTCTGTTATCGTAAGCCGAAGGAAGTCGGAAGCCGTAATCCACAAGATTCTGCTTTCTCGCACGGTCACCGCCGCTCATGCCGCGAACCTGAGGGATCGTAACATGGCTCTCGTCGATGAACATGATATAGTCCTCGGGGAAGTAGTCGAGGAGACAGTATGGAGTTGCTCCCGGCTCACGTCCCGCGAATACTCTCGAGTAGTTCTCTACACCCGAGCAGAACCCCACCTCGCGGAGCATTTCCATATCGTAGCGGGTCCTCTCCTCAAGTCGCTGTGCTTCAAGAAGCTTGTCCTGTGAGCGGAACCATGCCACGCGCTCTGCAAGCTCTTCCTCTATCTCACGGAAGGCTTTTTCCTTCTTTTCGGGGTCCATAACGTAGTGAGTCGCAGGATAGATCGCGGCGTAATTAACGTATTCGATAACCTGCCCTGTGAGAGGATTGATCTCGGAGACACGGTCTATCTCGTCACCGAAAAACTCAACGCGAATAGCCCTCTCGGAGTATCCCGCCGGGTATATCTCAATCGTGTCGCCGCGGACTCTGAATTTGTCGCGCACGAAGTTAAGGTCATTTCGCTCGTAGCTGATAGAAACAAGCCGCGCCATAAGATCCCGCATTGAAATTTCCAGACCCGGGCGAAGTCCCACGATCTGTCCGCTGTACTCCTCCGGGGGACCCAAGCTGTAAATGCAGGACACACTGGCAACGATAATGACATCCCGACGCTCGAACAGGGCAGATGTGGCGCTGTGACGGAGCTTGTCGATCTCGTCGTTAATGAGCGCATCCTTTTCGATGTACATATCCTTGCCGGGGACGTATGCCTCGGGCTGATAGTAATCGTAGTAGGACACGAAATACTCTACCGCATTCTCCGGGAAGAATTCTCGAAACTCCGTGCAAAGCTGTGCGGCGAGAGTTTTGTTATGGGAGAGGATGATAGTCGGGCGGTTTAAGTTAGCTATAACGTTTGCCATGGTAAATGTCTTGCCCGAGCCTGTAACGCCAAGGAGAGTTTGGTATTTCATGCCTGACTCGAGCCCTTCGGTAAGCTTTGCGATCGCCTCAGGCTGGTCTCCTGTAGCCGCAAAGGGAGAATGAAGCTTGAAGATGTTGTCTTTCATGTTGCCTCCTTTCGGGAAGAGTGATGAGTTATAGGTTAAATTATTCTTGACATATTATTTTAGCATATATCGAGGGAATATACAATAAGCAGAGGAGAGTTATTTCCGTTTTCTGATCAACGCGAGAAATATTTTTTCTTTATTCTTTTTTATTTATTCTTTATTCTCTAACACAAAAAGACTCCCGAAGTGAACTGAACAGGGTTCACTTCAAAGGAGCCTTTTTAATATTTATCTCTGGATTCTTCCGCTTCCGTCGCCGCCTGCGAGCTTCTCAACCTCAGCAACTGTTACCATGTTGTAGTCGCCTTCAATGGAGTGCTTCAGTGCAGATGCAGCAACAGCGAACTCAACTGCGCCCTGTGTGCTCTTGCCTGTGAGGAGAGAGTAGATAAGACCGCCGCCGAATGAGTCACCGCCGCCTACGCGGTCAATGATGTGGAGATCGTACTTCTTTGAGAAGCAGTATTCGTCAGCCTTTACGTCAAAGAGCATTGCGGACCAGCCGTTGTCAAAAGCACTGCGGCTTTCACGAAGTGTGATCGCAACATACTCAAATCCGAACTTGTCTGCAAGCTGCTTTGCAACAGACTTGTAGCCGTCGTGGTTCAGCTTGCCGCCGTAAATGTCGGTAGCCTCAGCTTCGATACCGAATACGTCCTTTGCGTCCTCTTCGTTGGAGATGCAAACGTCAACGTACCGGCAAAGCTCAGTCATAGCCTCTCTTGCCTGATCTCTTGTCCAAAGCTTGCCGCGGTAGTTAAGGTCGCAGGAGATCTTGATGCCTCTTGCCTTTGCCGCCTTGCAAGCTTCCTTGCAGATCTCAACAAGGTTTCCGCCCAGAGCAGGAGTGATACCTGTGAAGTGGAACCAGTCAGCACCGTCAAAGATCTTGTCCCAATCGAAATCCTCGGGGGATGCCTTAGCAATCGCGGAGTTGGCGCGGTCATAGATGCAAACGGAGCCACGCTGGGAAGCACCCTTTTCGTTGAAGTAGATACCTACTCTGTCACCGCCACGGGTGATAAGGCTTGTGTCAACACCGTAACGGCGAAGGCTGTTTACCGCAGACTGACCGATAGCGTGTGTGGGGAGCTTTGTAACGTAAGCCGCGTCAATGCCGTAGTTGGCAAGAGAAACTGCAACGTTAGCCTCGCCGCCGCCGAATGTGAACTCAACGTGGTCACACTGTACGAATCTTTCGTAGTTGTACGGCTGAAGTCTGAGCATAAGCTCGCCGAATGTGATTACTCTTTTCATGTGTATATCCTCTCTTGTATTAATTATTTACTGATTTCGCCCTTATACATTCCGCCATCCACATCAAGCACCTGTGCTCCTGTGTATGGTTCGCCGAAGATCGTCTCGTAGAGAGTCTCCGCGAAAAGTGCATGCATCTCACGGGTGGGGTGGTTGATGTAGTTTGCAAGAAGTGATGTTATGTCAACGCCCTGTGCCTGCATTGCTTTCCACTTGCCGTAGCAGTCTGCCACAAGCGCACCCTTTGATATAGCCAGCGCCTTTGCAGATTCAATGTACTTATCCATTCTGCCGCCGTTCTGATACTCCATGGTAACCTTTGCGTAACCACATTCACCGGGGTTAGCATACAGCTCGTCTGCCACAAGAGTGGTGTTCATCATGTTGGGTGTCATGTAGATGCAGTCCACGCCGAGCTCATTCACCTTATCGAAGAACTCACCGAGGTTCTTAATAAAGTCACAGAGCTCACAGTTTACGTCGTTAAGTCCGAAGCAAACGATTACAAGGTCGGGGTGATGGCAAGCCACGTCGCGCTCGAAGTTTCTCACAGCATAGTCAGCGCACATTCCGCCAACGCCGCTGTTGATAATGCACACGGGGATATCGGGATAAGCCGTGTTCATCATCATGCGAAGTCTTGCATGGTAGACTGTGTCGAAATGGTTGCTTATGTGGTCAACGCATCCGTGCGTCACGCTGTCACCGCAGACGGTGATTATAACGGGACCGTGCTCAAGGTGAGTGTCAAAGGTACCGTTTTTCAGAATGTCAGCAGCTTTCAGTAGTTTCATAAATCCTTCTCATCTTTTATTAGGTTGTTATACAGATATCGCCTTTTGCGAAGCGAATCATTCTTCGTCCGAAATAACTGACAAGTCAAGCCATTTTGGATTCATTGTTTCAACAAGCGCATTCTTTTTTGCTCTTATCCAACCTTTTAATTGTTTTTCTCTTCTAATTGCGTTATTTATATCACTAAATGTTTCGTAATACACTAATTTGTGCACATGGTATTTCTTTGTGAACCCCTCAATCAATCCGCTACGATGCTCAAGAAGTCTGCGCTTGAGATCATTGGTAACCCCGATATACATTACGGTATCACTTTGATTAGTGAGTAGATAAACATAATACACAGCACACCCCCAATTTGTCATTCTGATCGGATAGAGATCCTTCGATTACGCTTCGCTCCACTCAGGATGACAAGTTTGATGCTTTGCTTTCTACATAAAGAACAACAAAATGCTAAAGTTTGTCATTCTGAGCGAAGTACGCAGTACGTAGTCGAAGAATCTAAAGAAGATCCTTCGATTACGCTTCGCTCCACTCAGGATGACAAACGGTATTCTCTTACTTTACGAGGTGGTAAGCAAAGCCGCCTATCTCGCCAGCGAGGTAAATGAACTTCATGGAGCCGTCCTTGTCAAATGTTGCGGAATCCATGTCGAACTTCACACCGCGGCGGCTGAGGTGGTAAACCGCACGGTCAACACTGTTAGTGGAGATAGCAATGTGGCCGCACTTGCCTCTGCCCATACCGTTCATTACTTCAAACTCGGGGGATACGAATGTGCTTGCGGATCTCTTGTCCTCGGGGAAAGAGAAGAACGCGCTGAGTGTGTTTACGTTGTCCTGAGCCGCTTTCTCATCAGCAGAGTTGATACCGAGGTGACGGAACTTGAAGC
>SVSK01000041.1 GCA_015064345.1 Oscillospiraceae bacterium
CAAGCTCGACCTTTGTGCAATGGTTGTAATTGATTATTAATTCGAGAGGAGTTATACATATGAAAAGATCAGAAATCAACAAGTACATAAGAGAGTTCAGAGAAGAGCTGGACAAGATTTCCTTCAAGGTTCCCCCGTTCTGCCACATCAAGGCGGAGGATTGGAAGGATCTCGGTCACGAATACGATGAGATCAGAGACCGTATGCTCGGTTGGGACGTTACAGACTTCGGTTCCGGTGACTTCTTCAAGGTAGGTCTGCAGCTCGTTTGTATGAGAAACGGCGAGTTTGGCAACCCCAACACAAAGACATATGCAGAAAAGATCATGATGGTTCGCGACGGTCAGGTAACACCTATGCACTTCCACTGGAACAAGATGGAAGACATCATCAACCGCGGCGGTGCTGATCTGCTTGTTAAGGTTTACATGGCTGATGAAAACGAAGGACTTTCCGATAAGGATGTTCCTGTTACAATGGATGGCGTAACAAAGCTTTATCCCGCAGGTTCGATCGTTCGTGTTAAGCCCGGTGAATCCATCACAATGCAGAGATATCTGTACCACAGCTTCTGGGCTGACGGCGGAACTGCTATTGTCGGTGAAGTATCCATGTGCAACGATGACGCTAATGACAACCGCTTCTATGAGCCCTGCGGCAGATTCTCCGATATCGAAGAGGACGAAGCCCCCGAATACCTCCTCTGCAACGAATATCCCGCAGCGAAGTAAGAAAACCGAATACAACAAATAACACCGCCTTACACAAAGTAAAGCGGTGTTTGTTTTTTCGTTTACATCAATATTTCACTCTTGAAATACTGTTCCTGGAAGTGCACAGCCAATTTGATCTCGTCCCGTGTGAAGCTCACTCTATTCGGCGCGACTACCCACTTGTCCTCACAGTCGTTTTTGCGGTGGATAACGGCAATGACCACGCCGTGAAATTCACTCACGGGAACATCTATTCCGAGAACATAAGCGTCCTGCCATTCACCGTCGCCGCCAACAATCCCCTCGATATATCCATAATTGATGGGATATACAAGATCGGGATATTTCGGATGGCTGCTTCCGAGAGGTCTGTCAACTATTACCTTGACTTTGTCTCCGATCATACAACAGTCGGATAAAGTGCGGTAAGCTTCTTGTCAGCCTCTGCAATAACGTCAGCAATAGAAGCGCCGTTCTTCAACATATCATAGAAGAAGAGCGCGTTGTCAACATATTCTCCGCCATCAAGTCCTGTGAGAGCGCAGAATTCAGCTCTCGCGTCACCTTCGGGAGAATGCTTATAAAGTGCCGCAGCTGCTCCGATTGCTATGTAAACGGGATGTCCACCCGTCTCAAGCACGGTAAGAGAACCGCCGGTAAGTCTGTCGGACTTTGCAAGCTTACGAGGAACATCAGCACCAACTCTTTCGCAAGTATCACCAAGAGAGGTGTTGCCAAAGCGTCTGATAAGGTCTTCTGTATGAAGCAGAACTTCGTCCATTGCCTTGCCGTATTTCTTTGAAAGTGCTACAGCAGAAGATGTAAGAGCCTCACGAACTATTACGCGAATCTCGGGATCTGCTATAGCCTCGCAAATGTATGTGTAGCCCTTGAACATACCAAGGTAAGCGCATACCGCGTGACCCATGTTGTGGATATAGAGCTTTCTTTCAATAATAAATCTGAAGGGGGATACGGGAATAACGTTCTTTATCTCGGGGACCTCGCCCTTGAACGCGTCTTTGTCGCAAGGAAGCACGGGATATGCCTCAGTCTGAACGATAAGGGGATCGATCTCAAGGAGCGCCTTGTCCGGCAGGGGAACCATTCGACCTACGGATGTTTCAACGAGACCCACGAAATCGAGTTCTTCGGGAGTAAGCTCAGCCTCAAGAAGAGAATGAATGTACTTGTCCGCATCCATCAAATTCTCGCAGATGAGAAGATTGATGGGGGACTTACCCTCGGAATATCTCAGCTTTACGCCGCGAACAAAGTTGGGGATGATGAACTTGATAGCCTTTGCGCCAACGCAGGTAATGCAAATATCGCAGTCCGCGATCTCTCTTGCCGCCGCATCGCTGTCCTTACCGTTTACAGCGCGAACATTCTTGATGATTTTTTCGTCAGCTCCACCAGAGTAAACTATGCGAAGAGGATATTCGCGTCTTTCGTTAAGTGCGTTTACCACTACATCGGATACGTCGATAAAGCACACGTCATAGCCTGCCTCGGACATGATCTGACCGATAAAGCCGCGACCGATATTGCCGGCACCAATAATTACTGCTGTTTTCATTATTATCTCCTTATTCCACGTCGGGAAGAACTGTTGCTCCAAAGCCGTCTGCAAGTGCAATGCACTCGTCAATAGTCATCATAGCCTCAGTTGCGCCGGGAGATGCAAGAGATGCAGTTGCCGCAGCGTTACCAAGCTTGAGAGCATATTCAAGAGACATACCCTTGTGAATAGCGGAAAGAACACCTGCACAGAATGCGTCACCTGCGCCAACTTTGCCCTTTACGAAGTCCTTGGGGTTCTTGATCTGACCGTACTGAGCGTAGTTGCCGTCCTTGTCCATGCCGAATCCGCCTTCGGGACAATGGATAACTGTCCATTCGCTAACGCCCATTTCAAACATCTTGCGAAGGATCTTCTTGATGTTCGCGTAAATAAGTGTGCCGTCGGGATTGCGGATCTCGATACCTGTGGTACGACCTGCCTCGATCTCGTTGATGATGCAGTAGTCGGTGTACTTCAGCGCCGGAGGAACGATCTTGTGGAATCTTTCACCAGCTTCACTTACAACGTCGATGGATGTCTTAATGCCTCTTTCCTTTGCGTGAGCAAGCAGACGCGCCATCTTTGTGCCGTATTCGCTGTCTTCCTTATCAAGCTCGTCGAGAAGGAGTATGTATGCAACATGGATAAGGTCGCAATCGATGTCATCCCAGCTAAAGGAATCTTCGGAGAACTTTGCGTTCGCGCCGCGGTGATGGAAGAATGTTCTCTCGCGAGTGATCTTGTCGTTCATTACATAAGTGAAGGATGTTGCGCTTTCACCCTTTTTAACGAGGGAAACGTCAAGTCCTGCATCCGCCATTGTGTCAAGAGCGTACTTACCGCTTTCGTCGTCACCGATAAGGCCCAGTGCGCCGATTTCAGTTTCGGGCATAAGCTTTTTAAGGTCGATACCTACGTTACAAACAGAGCCGCCAACGGACTTGCCGACACCCTCTTCGATAGTTGTAAGCTGACCGGATTCGGGATAACCTGTAATGGGATAGAGCAGGTCTACAACAATGTTACCTGCAACGATAATTTTATTCTTCATGTGTTGACTCCACCTTAAAAATTATTTATAATATAGTTAATTATAGCATTTTTTGTTCATCAAGTCAACTGAATAGCGAAATTAGAGATGAAAAAATGCGAAAACGGAGGTGTGCTATGGATTGGAACGAGCTGGAGAGCATATGCAAAGAGTGTACTGCCTGTCCACTTTCGAGAACAAGGACAAATCTTGTGTTCGGAGTCGGCAACCGAGAGGCGGAGCTGATGTTCGTCGGTGAAGCGCCAGGGGAGCAGGAGGACAAGACCGGTATTCCCTTTGTCGGCGCGGCAGGTCAGCTTCTTGACAAATATCTCACCGCTGTGGGAATTGACCGAGAGGACGTTTATATTGCCAACATTCTCAAATGCCGTCCGCCACACAACAGAGATCCGCTGCCTGAGGAAGGGGACGCCTGCATAGGATATCTCCGTGAGCAAGTAAAGCTTATTCGTCCTAAAATGATCGTGTGCCTCGGAAGAATATCCGCAATGCGACTGATCAAACCCGACTATAAGATCACAAAAGAGCACGGAAATTTCGTGCATCGCGGCGCCTTTACCATGACGGCAGTATATCACCCATCTGCCCTGCTCCGTGATCCTGCAAAGCGTGAAGACATGTACCGCGACATGAAAAAGATAAAAGAATATCTCGACAGCATAAAAAAATGAGACTCGATTGAGCCTCATTTTTGTTTTTGATTACTTAACGTATTCGCTCTGTACGCCTACACCAAGTCTTCCGATCTCATTAAACTGTTCTTCAGTCATAATCGGACAACCTGCAGCCTCAGCTTCCTTGAGAGCATCAGCATAATAGATGATACCGTCTCGGCGGGAGTTATATGTCTTCATGTTGCCGTTTTCTGCGCTGATGGGAACGATCTCACAGTTTGCTTGGTTTATGATCTCATCGTCATAGTTTAGGAATGTGTAGTTTCCTATATAGGATGTAATTCTGTTCATTCTATTGAAGTAGCCGTAGTTGTCAACAAAGCGGTTATTTGAAGGCATACCCTCGAACATGGGGTCAAATCTGTTTGCGGGATCGAAGTTTCCGTGAATACCCTTGAGTTCGGGGAATGCTTCCTGCCAGATCTCATTTGTAAAGTAAGCATTGAGAGTCTTTGTCTTTGCTTCATCAGAGGACTTGTAATTTGCCATGTCGCGGGCGTCAAGAGAGTATGCAAAGAAGCCGCAGGAAATGAACAGGTTATTGTGAACGTTATGGTCACGACCTCCGGAGATACCTACACCGGAACCGGTAACGTTATTAACGATATTTGAGTAGATAGTAAGTCCGCTTGAGTCACAGTCAACTGTAAATGCCTGTACACCAAGCTGTGTAACTGCGGGATAGTCGGCAGTACCTGCGTTTTCGATAAGGTTGTATCTGAAAACAGTGCCGTAACCGAGGGAGCCACCGTCACCGATCGCACCGCCGTCAGAGAAGAATGTGGCAACATCGTGGATGTAGTTGTATTCGACGAGGTGGAGAGGTCCGCTTGAGTCCATTGCGAGAGTATTGGAAACAGCGCACTCGTTATGGCAAACCGTAACACCGCATCCGCTGTTGGTAATGGCATAACCGATAACAGTTGAGTAGCCCCAGTCGTGGATGTAGTTGTTACATACAGTGGAGTTGGACTTTGCAAGTGTCGCTCTGTCACCGCCTTCGATGTCGATAGCCTTATCGCCGATGCTGTAGATCTCGTTGGAATAGATATTGTTATTGTATCCGCCTTTAATGTCAATACCAAACTTAAAGTCGCGAATAATACAGTTCTGCACTGTAAAGTTGCTTACATTTGAGCTGTAGATTGCCGCCTTACGTCCGGATTCGAATATGAGCCCGTCAAATGTGATGTATTCTGCATTCACTTCGATCATGTTGGAGTCAAGAGATGCGATAGTGAAGTGGGCATCTGCAAAGCCCTCCTCCGGATAGTAGTAAAGTATGCAGTCTCTGTCCACATAGTATTCACCGGGGGCATCAAGCTCTTCGGGGATATTGTAGAAGTAGAGAAGACCGCCGTCATTGGGAACATACGCACCAACGTAAGGAACAGTTACCTTATCTGTTTCGGTGTCAACGCTGATAATCTCGGAGTTATCGTGTACCCAAAGATGAGTGAAGCGTCCTTCAACAAATGCGTCTTCAATAGAGTGCCATGAGGTTACTGTTTCAAAATGCTCATCACCGTATTCAACGATAGTTGTGCTCGCCTGAAGATCCTTGGGGATGCTTTTGTCGTTGTCGGTGTACTGAGTAGGATTGCCGTGAGAATCATAGAACTGACCGTGCTCCATTGCGATCCATTCATCGTTGGGATAGCGCGCCATGGTCATATTCTTGCCGTTTACTGCAATAACAGGAGCCTTTGACTGATAACTTCCTGATTTGGTGCTGAGAAGAGTTGCGATCTGTTCTGCTGTAAAGTCGTACTTCTTAAGATCGATCATTACAAGGCTGTCACGTACCTCTGCGGGGAAATACTGCATTGCGGCTGTACCTTCAGCCTTAGTAAACGCTGTGCTGTCGAAGGAGTAGCCTCCGCAAAGAACCGCATTACCGTTAGCAATATATGTGATGGGACAGTTCTTTGTACCGCTGTCTTCTGCGGTAAGCACTATTGTCTCACCAATCTTGTATTCACCTGCGGCAAACACAACGTTGATGCCGTCAAGATCTGTCTTGTTTATCCCGCGAATAGCGTCTCTTGCGGCTTCAAGGGTCGCATAGGGATTTTTTGCTGTTCCGTCAGCATTCTTCTTGCCATTCGGGGCAACATATACTGTGAGTATGTCATCCTTTACTTCGCCAATGCCATAATCAATATCGTCAGATGCGAACATACCGCGAATAAGGCGGGCAAGGCTCAGTCTCTTAATAAATGGATTTGCGGCAGATACCGAGACGATCATGCCGAGAGTCATGCAAAGTACAAGGATAAGTGCAATGATCTTTTTCATAGTTTTCTCCTGATAATAAAATTTTGCAGTGATACTGATTTCATTGTACCATATTTTTTCACAATTTTCAAGCACCCGGCGCAGACTACAAAAAAAGAGACTCTCGCAAGTCTCCTTTTGGGTTATTTTTTGATCAAATCAACGATATCCTCGCCTGTAAGATGGGGATAAACCTGATATCTTGGCAGGCACCGCAAAGAAGACGGTTCTCCCTTGACTATCCTCGCACATCCCTGCTCTACCGTTACGCTGACATCATATCCAAAGTCTCTGTAAATTTCGTCTATCTCCTCAGTATGAGCACCAAACGGGTACACTATTATCTTACCCATTTCAGGAAACGTCTCTCCGTATTCGAGAAGCATTTTTTCTGTATCCTGCTCAAGCGCATCACGCAGTTCTTCTCCACTCAGTGGCATATTCACTCCGTTGTATCCGTTTTCACGGCTCACATGCAGGGAGTATGTGTGAGACGTCAGCTCAATTCTGCCCGCCATGGATGCATCGGGAACAAAGTGGTTGTATGCGTTTACCTTATCTCCGATAACAGCGCAGGTCAACTTCATTCCGTATTTCTCACAAAGCGGCAACGCTATATCAATCACGCCCGTGTATCCGTCATCGGTTGACAGGATCACGCACTTTTCGGGAAGCTCTCCTTCACCGTTTACATAATTGATGAGATCGTCAAACGTCACGCCCACATATCCCGCCTCGGATAATGCGCGAAGATGGTCTTCAAATCTCTCCGCCGTTATCTCAAAAGCTCCGGGCTCACCGTCAGTGATAAAGTCGTGGTACATAAGAATGGGAACATATCTCACTCCTTCATCTTCTTTTTCCGCACATCCGCAAAGCAAGATCAGCAATAAGACAAGCAGTGCAGAGAGTGCAACCTTTATCCTCATAACATACCTTCCTCTCAGTCGCGGACCGCTTTTTCCGCATCAATGGCAAGAACCAGCATAAGCACATTGAGCGCAAAATCGGGATTGTCAATTTCAATGCAGTACGTATCGGTCAGTCTGAACACTTCTTTTGTGATCGTAGCAATGTGATCTCCGTCTGCTGAAGAAATCTGATAATCCACCTCGAAAAAGTCACCCGTCACATGCCAACCAAGGTATTCAATATCAAGCTCAGGTCTAAAAAATGTTATCCGTTTACTTATGATTCCTACGTAATCATGTCCTATGTATATCTCAAACCGCGGACGGCCGAACAGTTGAAGCTTTTGCTTTACTGTTCCGAGATAGCCTCCGTTTGATCCGTACACATGAAGGCACTTTCCCCACGAAAGCTCGCCTTTGACTGTGTACACGGTGTTTCCCGCTTCATCGAATATGTCATAAGAATCAAGCCAGGAAAACAGTCTTTGCTTAAACATCAGCTTCATTTGCCGCACCTCCTACACCGTTGATCACACATCTTGCCCAGAATCCGGACTTAAACAGCGGGATTCCGATAAACAGCTTAATAACATCGGAAAACTGCACAGCCGCATACACCCAGATCACTTTGATCCCCGTATATCGGCAAAGAATAAACGACATAACGCATGGAACAACCCAGGTAAATCCCGAGTCGAGCAAGAACGTTATGAGAGTTTTACCTCCCGAGCGGACTGTGAAGTATATAATATGAGTAATTGCATGAATAGGTAAAGACAGACCCGCTACGGTGAGGCACTGAGTTGCAAGAGAACGAACCTCAGGCTCAACATTATACATAAGCGGAATAAACGGTGCAAGTGCAATGATTATGACCGCTATAGCAGTATGAGCCGCAGTTGAAGTAAATAGGAGCTTATTGTCAATATCAATTGCGCCGTCACGGTCTCCCTCTCCGAGCTTTTGCCCAACCATGATAATAACCGCGGAGCCCATGCCAAACATTATCACGCAAAACAGATTCCAAGCTGTGGCGGTTATATTTGTTGCCGCAACGACCACAATACCGCGTTTTGCATAATTACTGTTAATAAAAGTCTGTCCAAGCGACCACAGCACTTCGTTTACCATGAGAGGTGCTCCTGTTGCGATAATCTTTTTCACGAGAGTACCGGGTATGGAAAACTTTCTGTATACCCCTTCAATGAATTTATACTTATATGACTTTGCATGAGTCGCTATCACAACATAAGCCATCTCCACAAATCGTGACATAACTGTTGCAAGCGCCGCACCTGCGACACCCATTTTCGGGAAACCAAGCTTACCGAAGATGAGCAGGTAGTTGAAGACCAGATTAACAAATATTGCAATGATTCCGCCGACCATGGGGGTAACAGTCTCGCTTGTCTCTCTGAGAGTTCCAGCATACGCCTGAACTACGGCAAAAGGCAACAGTCCCACGAGAGCAATCTTAATATATCGCTTGGCTTCCGTCAGAGTTGCGGCGATCTGCTCGGGAGTATTCTCGTCGCTTCGCAAAAATATCATGAGAAGCTCGTCATCAAAGCAGACGAACACGCCTACAGCAATAGCAGACACCAAAATAGCAAAAATCATCTTAAATCGGAAGGTATCTCTCATACCGATCCAGTCGCCTCTGCCGAAGAACTGTGTTCCGAAGATGGACGCGCCGGAAAGTCCGCCGAACACCGCCAGATTGAATACAAAAAACAGCTGGTTGACGATAGAGACCGCGCTCATTTGAATGGTGCCCAAATCTCCAACCATCAAGTTGTCAAGCAAGCTGACAAAGTTGGTGATTCCCTGCTGTACCACAATCGGCAACACAAGAGCCCACAGCAGTCTGTAAAACTTTCTGTCGCCGATATATTTTTCTCTGAAATTAGTTAGTGCTTTTTTCATTATACCTATAAATATCTCTTAAAATATTTCCCTTATATAGCGAAGTGTGTTTGCAAGCTTTGCTATGTCGAGGTCTTCTCCGTCCACAACGGGTGACTCAAGAGTTATAGTTCCATTGTAGCCTGCCTTCTTCAGCAGATCCGCTGTTTTCTTGAAGTCCACAAAGCCCTCTCCCGGATGAAGTATGGGGCGAAGCGCCTTGAACTGTCGGTAAGTACCCGCAAAGTCACTTATGTGAACGTGCTCGATCTTTTCCGTGATGGCAGTATCGTGAAGAATTCCCTCGATCTGTCTGTGGAGCATGCCGAATCTTGTGTCAAATATCAGTCCGCCGTCACCGAGATAAGGAAGGAGTCTCTTCCAATTACTGCGAGGGTCATACATTCTTGACGGAATATTCTCTACAAGCAGGCGTACACCGTACTCGGCGGCTATATCGTGGAGAACACGGTAGCTCTCGATGTTATAGTCAATATGCGAGTCGGAATTGAATCCACCCCAAAGATGCAAAACCATTCTGCCTATGCCAAGCTTCTCTGCAAAGGTACAGTTATATCTGAAAGTATCATAGGCATCGTGGATCATCGCTTCCGCATCGTGAAGATCTCCTCTTTCAAGCAGACCGCCCGCATCGGAGATCATTGTTCCGATATCCTTTTCACAGTGGATAACTGCCGCATTAACACCGAAATCTTTGATAGCGGAAACAACAGCCTCTCGCTTGTCGTAGTAAAACTTCAGCATCATAAGCTCAAGCCCCTGGCAAAGGCCCTGATCTGCAAGTCTTTTAATCTCTCCCAGCGCACGAATATAATCATAGCCGTTTTCACGTGCTACCATTGTGCCTGTTGATACAAGTAAACTATTCATTATATATTAACCCCTTGGATCACATTCTTATTCAGTTTAATGATACTATACCGCGCGGAATTTGTCAACCGTGGCAGGTGAGTAAACCTACTTAACCTAAAAATTATTTCACGAAAGAACAATAAATTCATAAAATAGCCCTTGTTATTGCTTTATTTCTATAGTATAATAACGTGGGATGTAATTATCTCAATGTATTAACGAGATGAGGTCAACATGACAGAATATAACGATATCATTGACAGGTCCGACATCAGTCTGCTTTATCCCGATGAGGATACTCTCAGAAGATATTCCATGGGTAGCGAGGGTGCCAGACTTACGGACATCACAACAGAGCAGCTTGAGCTCCAGTATCTCATGGAGCTGAGAACCTGTGATTTCGGCAGCTTCTACACCGCTGATACAGAGGTCATTCTCTACCGTCAGGACACCTTTGACGATATGGCAAACGTGCCTGAGCTGTCGGATATTCTTCTTAAGATGATTCCGTTCCTCAATGATATAACAGAGCTTCGCCGACTGGGAAGTGACTCTGCAGCATCGGGAGACAACTACCTTTACAGTATTGCAGAGGTAGAGCTTTACACCTCCCTTATGGAAATGCTTCGAGATGAGCTGTTACCTCTCGCTCCAAAGCTTAAAAGCAAGGCGTTCAAGCGTTTTGCGGAGCGCATAAACACTCTTACCGGAAGCGAGTATTTCACAAACATCAACGAACAGCTTAAGGAGCTTACCTCCCGTGTTCGTGAAGTAAAAAGCGTTACCATCGGCGTAAATCTTGACTCCCAGCTTCGCGCGGAGAGAGCAGGCGTGCTTTCTATCAACAACGAGCCCTTCAAGTCCGGAGATCTGCTTAACAAAATGCTCCGTCTCGACTTCAAGAACGACGATATGACCTGCATTGCACAGCTGATCCCCTTCAGGAAGGGCCAGTCCGACAACACGCAAATGGCTCTGAACAACGCATTCAACGGAGCTATAACCGAAATATACCGTCAGTCTGTGCGCTCTTGGAAAAAGGTTATCCAACACTATGTGCTCGACAACACCGACTTCCTTATCAGAATGATACCCGAGATCGAATTCGTTACAAAAGCGTCTGACCTTATCGCAAAGCTTAAAGAAAAGGGTTGTCCCATGTGTCACCCCGTTATTCGCCCCATAAGTGAAAAGGCGTTTGATGCTAAAGGCCTGTGCAATCCCATCGTAGCGATGAAGCTTGACGCTCCCGTTGTACCGAATGACTTTACATTTGACGAAAACGGCATGATATACGTGCTGACAGGACCAAACCGCGGCGGTAAATCTGTTATCACCTGTGCGGTAGGACACGCATTCGTAATGGCACAGCTTGGCCTGCCCGTTTGCGCCGAGTCCTGCGTAATCAGCCCTGCGGATGAGATCTTCACCCACTTCCCCACCGGTAGCGAGGACACTATCGACAAGGGTCGACTCGGTGAGGAATGCTCCCGACTCAGCTCTATCTTTGAAGAGGTTACTGAAGACAGCCTTGTGCTCCTTGACGAATCCCTCTCATCCACCGGATCATTCGAGGGTGCGTATATTGCCTCCGAGGTTCTCCACGGCTTCTCAATGGTACATTGCCGCGGAATTTTCTCGACTCACCTGCACGATCTTGCCGCATCCGTTGACTCAATAAATGCAGAGTGTATTCCCGCGGGCGGAGTAAGGATCGACAATCTTGTTGCCGCAATAGAGGAAGGCAGCCGCAGCTTCAAGATACGCCGCGAAAAGCCCGACGGAAAGAGCTACGCGAGAGATATTGCCGACAAATACGGCCTGTCACTCGATAAGATACTGGAAAAAATCAAAAACTGATTGGAGATAAAAAAATGAACGAACTTCTCAAGCTTCTTGAAAATGATGCGCGTCTCTCTCCCGAGGCTCTGGCACTTATGCTGGACAAGGAAGCAGGCGATATAAAAAAGATGATCGACGACGCGGAAAACGCAGGTATAATTCTCGGATACCAGGCTAAGATCGACTGGGATAAGACAAACCGCGAGTACGTCAGCGCCATGATCGAGCTCAAGATCACACCCCAGAGGGACCGCGGATATGAGCACATCGCTCAGAAGATATACAACTACCCCGAGGTAGAGTCTCTTTATCTCATGTCCGGCGGTTTTGACCTTGCTGTTATGATAAAGGGCAAGACAATGCGCGAGGTGGCATTCTTCGTTGCAGAAAAGCTCGCAACCATTGAGGATGTTGTGGCTACCTCCACTCATTTCGTTCTGAGAAAATACAAGGATAACAACGTGATCTACGGCGCAGTTCCGGTTGATGAGAGAGGACTTGAATTCTGATGTTAGACTACAGCAAAATACTCTCGGATGCTGTGCAGGACATAAAACCGTCCGGCATCCGAAAATTCTTCGATATCCTGAACGAACGCAAGGACGTCATCGGTCTTACTGTAGGTCAGCCTGACTTCGTAACGCCATGGCACATCCGCGTCGCAGCTATCGAATCCCTTGAAAAAGGTAAAACATATTACACATCAAACAGCGGTACGTTGGAGCTTCGTGAGGCTATCTCCGACTACATGAGCCGCAGATACAGCGTAAGCTATGACCCCAAAAACGAGATAATCGTCACAGTGGGCGGAAGTGAAGCCATCGACATCACAATGCGCGCTCTGATCAACCCCGGTGACGAGGTAATCATCGTTCAGCCTGCATTCGTTTGCTACGGACCTATCTGCTCTCTTTGCGGCGGTACACCTGTGTACATCAATACCAAGGAAGAAAACAAGTTCAAGCTGACCGCCGACGAGCTTCGCGCAGCTATCACACCGAAAACAAAGCTGCTGGTTCTTCCCTATCCTAACAATCCCACAGGCGCTATCATGACACAAGAAGATCTCGAGCCCATTGCAGAGGTGCTCCGCGATACAAACATCATGATTCTCTCCGACGAGATCTACTGCGAACTGACATACGGTCGTGAGCACGTTACTATCGCATCTCTCCCGGGAATGAGAGAACGAACAGTCATTGCAAGCGGATTCTCAAAGACCTACGCTATGACAGGTTGGCGACTTGGTTACACTCTCGCACCTCACGAAGTAACTCAGCAGATGCTGAAAATACATCAGTATGGCATTATGTGCGCCCCCACTGCTTCCCAGTTTGCGGCTGTTGAAGCTATGCGCAACGGCGACGAGGACGTTGAGATGATGCGCGCGGAATACAACAGACGCCGCAGATATATCGTCAGCGGACTTCAGGGCATGGGAATTGACTGCTTTGTACCCGAGGGTGCATTCTACGTTTATCCCAATATTTCAAAATTCGGTATGTCATCTGAAGAATTCTGCCAGCGACTTCTTGATGAAATGGGAGTAGCAATAGTACCCGGTACAGCCTTCGGTGATTGCTGTGAGGGATATGCAAGAATCTCCTATGCGTACTCTGTTGAGCATATTGCAAAGGCGCTCGACCGCATGGAAAAATTTATTAATTCGCTGAAATAGGCATATTGACTTAAAAAAAGTCAAAAATATCTGCGATTTTGTAAAATAAAAAGTTCTGTACCTATTGCATTTTAGAAAAACTTGTGGTATAATTACCAATGTTGACGTTTGATTAAATGAATCCATTGATGGAGGTGTATTGATATGGCAAAGTGCTGCATCTGCGGTAAGGGCGTTACATTCGGTCACAATGTGTCCCACTCCAACCGTAAGACAAACAGAGCGTGGAAGCCGAACATCAGAAAGGTAAAAGCTGTTGTTGACGGTACTCATACAACCGTTAGCGTATGCTCTCGCTGCCTGCGTTCCGGTAAGGTTACTCGCGCATAAGTTTATCAAATTAACATTCAGAACTCCCTGCAGTTGTGGGGAGTTTTTGACGTTCTCTGAGGGGAGGTAACGTAGTGAAAAAGAATATCTGCTTTGTCTCTTGCCTTGTTCCTCAAGGGATGCAAAATGAGCTCGCACGGGATTCTTTCGTTGTTCCCCTGCCACCCGATCCGCTTCTTGACGCACCAGTTGCATCTCATCCCGATATGATTATGTCAGTTGTTGGTGAGGGCATCATTCTTCCGCGATCCTACTATGAAGCAAATCTCAATTTGTTTGACGGGGTAACGGCGTCGGGATATCAGATCATCTTGTCTGATGCACCGCGGTGTAATGCTTATCCGTCGGATGTGGGGCTTAACGTGGCTGTGGGTAAAAACTTCGTTATTTGCAAGCAGGAATCCACTGCACCCGAGGTTATTAACGTGGCAGAAGCGGACAGACTGCGGATCATCCCTGTAAAGCAGGGTTACGCGGGTTGCTCATGCATAGTCACAGACAAAGCGGTACTGACATCTGATATCGGAATACACCGTGCGGTGATCTCCCGCGGTATCGACTCAGCCTACGTTGAAAAGGACGGTATTTCTCTACCCGGATATGACGTGGGATTCATCGGCGGCTGTGGCGGATTTTATGACGATACGCTTTACTTATTCGGTAGTCTTGACTCTGTAAAATGCGGCGAGGACGTGCGTAAATTTGCAGATACGTATGGATACAGGATTCGCGAGTTGTCGGAAACCAAGCTGACCGACTACGGCGGGATGAAGATTTTGTAACTTCCTCTTGACAAACCCCGTAAAAAGTGATAATATAAATATAATTATTGAAATGCGATGACAGGAAACAAGTAGCGCTCTTATTTCTTTGCAGAGACATGACGGTTGGTGCAAGTCATGAAGAACAGATGCGTGAATACATTCCCCGAGCAGCGCACCGAACGGTTGGTAACAACTCAGTAGGCTGTGACGTGTGACGCGCGTTATTGCGTCTGGGCAAAAGCTATTTGCTCTGCCCTATGAGGCTTTATTTGTGAGAATAAGGCAAACTGAGGTGGTACCACGGATAATCCGTCCTCTGCTGAATTACAGCCGGGGACTTTTTTATGTTTCGGCTAAACGAAAGGATATTTATATATGGTAATTACTGATTTACTCGAAAGAAATGCCAAGCTGTACCCGGATGACGTGGCGCTTGTGGAGATCAACCCCGCAAATCAGCCCGATCCCAACACTACTTGGCACGAATTTTCCCTTATTGAGGCAACTCCCGGCGAAAGATACAGACGCGAGATGACATGGAAGGAATTTGACACCAAGGCAAACCGCTTTGCAAATCTCCTCATGACACGCGGTGTTAAGAAGGGCGACAAGGTTGCTATTCTGCTCATGAACTGCCTTGAGTGGCTCCCCGTTTACTTCGGTATCCTCAAAACAGGTGCGCTGGCTGTTCCCATGAACTATCGCTACTCTGCTGATGAGATCAAGTACTGTGCTGAGCTTGCTGATGTTTCGGTGCTTATTTTCGGACCTGAGTTTGTTGGCCGTGTTGAGTCTGTTTACAAGGAACTCCCCCTTATCACAGACTACTTCTACGTAGGCAAGGACACTCCCGACTTCGCAGATAACTACAGCCTTGTTACATATTGCTCCTCCATCGCTCCCGCTGTTGAATACGACAAGGAAGACGATGCGGCAATCTACTTCTCATCAGGTACTACCGGCTTCCCCAAGGCTATTCTGCACGCGCACAAGGCTCTCATCAACTCCTGCCGCACAGAGCAGAATCACCACGGTCAGACAAGAGACGACGTGTTCCTCTGCATCCCCCCGCTGTATCATACAGGCGCAAAAATGCACTGGTTCGGCAGCCTTCTTGCAGGTGGCAGATCTGTAATTCTCAAGGGCGTTTCTCCCGAATGGATCCTCCGCGCAGTTTCTGAGGAAAGAGCTACTATCGTTTGGCTTCTCGTTCCGTGGGCTCAGGATATTCTTGACTCCATCGATCGCGGTGACATTGATCTGAAGGACTACCGCCTTGGTCAGTGGAGACTGATGCACATCGGCGCACAGCCCGTTCCTCCGTCTCTCATCAAGCGTTGGAAGAGCGTGTTCCCGAACCACGACTACGACACCAACTACGGTCTCTCCGAGTCTATCGGCCCCGGTTGCGTTCATCTTGGCGTTGAAAATATCCACAAAGTTGGCGCTATCGGTGTTCCCGGATATCTTTGGGAAGCTGACATCGTTTCTCCCGACGGCAAGAGCGTAACAGGTGATGAGGTTGGTGAGCTTATCGTCAAGGGTCCCGGCGTTATGAAGTGCTACTACAAGAACCAGAAGGCAACTGACGAGATCCTCAAGGGTGAATGGCTCTATACAGGGGATATGGCAAAGCGCGATGAGGACGGATTCATCTACCTCGTTGACCGCAAGAAGGACGTTATCATCACGGGCGGCGAGAATCTTTACCCTGTTCAGATCGAGGACTTCCTGCGCAGAAATGACAAGATCAAGGACGTTGCGGTAATCGGTCTGCCTGACAACAGACTTGGTGAGATCGCAGCTGCTATCATTGAACTCAAGCCCGAATGCACAGCAACCGAGGATGAGATAAACGAATTCTGCCGTGAGCTTCCCAGATACAAGAGACCTCGCAAGATCATCTTTGCTGATGTTCCACGCAACCCCACAGGTAAGATCGAGAAGCCGAAGCTCCGCGAAATATATTGCGGAAAGCGACTTGTTGAAGCTCAGACCACAAGATAAAGAATAGAATAATAAAAGCAAATGCAATACCCAAGGCAAAAAACTTAAACTTTTTGTCAAAAAGGTATTGCATTTTCGTTTTTGATGTGGTATAATAGTCAGCGTTGTAGGGGTATAGTTCAGTTGGTAGAACACCAGTCTCCAAAACTGGGTGTCGCGGGTTCAAGTCCTTCTGCCCCTGTAAAACAGAAAAAGTCACTTCATGTGGCTTTTTTGTTTTTTATAAACAATCAGGAAGGACTTGAAGGGCGCGTGTTAGAAAAGCCTCCGGGGGAGGGTTTTCCCGCGCCACAGCTCCGACCGCAGTCGGGCAAGTCCTTCTGCCCCTGTAAAATGAAAAAAGCCAAGTCGTAAAACTTGGCTTTTTTCAGTGAAATTTACCTTTCAGGCAAGTGAAATAGCTTCGCTGTGAAATATTTGCTTCGCAAATGTGAAATATTCGCTGATGCGAATGTGGGCAAATTTCATTTCACATTGCAACCGGAGGGGGCAATATTTCACAATTCACGAAGTGAATTATTTCACATTCGGCACATGCCGGATATTTCACTTGAAAAAATATCGGATTTATGATATACTAACGGCAGAAAGGCGGTGTTACTATGGCAGAATCAAAGCTTCGAGACCTATCCATAGACTTTGCAGTTAAGGTTATAAAGATGTGTGATGAAATCAAAGGTCACTATTCTCTTGTCAATCAGTTAGAGCGTTCCTCTACCTCAATTGGTGCCAACATTCACGAAGCGAATTATGCTCATAGCAAAGCCGACTTTGTTGCCAAATTTCAAATTGCGCTAAAGGAGTGCTACGAAACGGAATATTGGCTTGAATTATTTGTAAAATCAGAATTGCTTGACCGCGAGATTGCAAAAGAACTTTATAATCAGTGTGGAACGATCCGCAGAATATTGATTGCCTCGATCAACACAGCAAAGGAGAACACAAAATGAAAGACAACCAATTACTAAAAGGCACAATTATTAGAACTGTTTTCGTATTTGTTGAGCTGGTTGCACTTGTTGTTATATCTGTAATCACGTTCTCCAATGATGGAACAAGCGCATGGGGATATTGGGGCGCAGTTGCAGCCGTATTTATTACATTAAGTCCTATATTCATTTACGTTATTGCAAGTGCGATTTTTAATATTTTTAATCTAACTATGGTAATCAAAAACAAACACACTGAAAATACAATAAAAAAATATCATAGGCTAAGCAAAGTGTATTTTATATGGGGTATCGTAACCGGTGGGTTGTATGGTTGCCTCTTAGTACCGATTTTCTTGTTGGAAAATATTTTTCTATTCAATGCATATAGAAAAGAATTAAAAATCAGCGAAAATACATAAATTCGTTTGCAAGCATGACACAAAAGCCCGACAGCCCTCGGTCGTGTTTCAAAGTAATATCAAAATCAAAAAAGGGCCGATTTTTCAGCTCTTTTTCATATTTAATTACAGTGCAAGAAGTGCGGCTTCGATATAGTCTGCCATTCTTACGTGGCCCTCGTCATTGGGATGGAGTCCATCGGGGCAGTAGAGCTCTCTGATCACCTCTATCTCCGGCTGAATTCCGCTGTTCTTCCACAGATCAATTACGGGAATGGAATACTTGGCTGCTGTGTCGCGGATTACGTTAACATACTCTTCCAGCACTCTGCCCTTCATGTCGGGATTGTACTCGCCCCATCTGTGGAGAGGTGTCATAACCACTATTCTCGCCCTCGGGAACAGCTCGGTTGCTCTTCTGAACAGGTAGTGACACGCACCGATGAACGTGTCGGGTGTGCGGTCAGCTGCTTCACCAAACGGAGCATCACCGTGACCATAGTCATTTGTTCCGCCGAAGATCACCACAAGATCAGCATCTCGATCGAGTTCCTCTATTCTGAGACAGTAGTCGCGATCCATCTGAGGCCACTCAGTTGAGAGGTTTGTCTGTCTTGCGATTCGTGTTCCGCCTATGCCGTAGTTGCGAGTTGTCATATTATATCGTTTACCGAGGATGGCGTGAAAAGGCTTTGTGCCAAAGTCAGATGTGCCGCAGCCCTCAGTTATGCTGTCTCCGAGAAAATTCGCTTTGATTCCGTTAAGTTTCATGATATGTCCACCTTTGATAATGTTGTTTACAGAGAGATTATACCCCATGCTTCGACCCATTGTCAAGGGAAAGTGCATTTTTTGCTGTTATAACAACCAAAACTATTATGCATTATGAACAAATTTATCACATATTGCCGATTTTCCTGTTATTTCGCATTTTTATTCAAAAAGTATTGCATTTTACTGGCCATCTGTGTATAATTATGTACAACTTAATAGTTTTTGGTTGACGTTTGCAGGAAATAGCATTTTGCTGCCGAAGGAGTAACGCTCTCAGGTGTCCCTGTGGGATGAGGACTGCAAGCTGACAAAACTTTGGAGAATCTCATTAAATTGAGTGCCGAAGGTGCAAAGCGCGGGGCGCTAATCTCTCAGGCAAAAGGACAAAGTTGAGCAAATTACATATAACTTTGTATTAACCTGTTTGAACTTCCTCGTACGGCTTGCATTTTTCGCGGCCGTTATTTTATTTTCACAATTTTATTTTTTCTATGGAGGAAAGCATGGAACAGTTTCTCGCA